>NZ_JABMIT010000040.1:0-263 GCF_013186635.1 Brevibacillus sp. HB1.3
AACTCCTTTGCGGGCCTATAGCTCAGTTGGTTAGAGCGCACGCCTGATAAGCGTGAGGTCGGCTGTTCGAGTCAGCCTAGGCCCACCATATATTTCCCCTAGTATGGGGCTGTAGCTCAGTTGGGAGAGCGCCTGCCTTGCAAGCAGGAGGTCATCGGTTCGATCCCGTTCAGCTCCACCAAAAAAGTTTTAAAAAAGCACTTGAAAGTGAACGGGAAGATGTGATACATTATTTTTCGTCACTTTTGAGAAATAGCCAAATT
>NZ_JABMIT010000041.1:0-229 GCF_013186635.1 Brevibacillus sp. HB1.3
CCTTTACCTTTTATCTACCCTGCGGCTGTTTCGTCCGATAAAACTCATTAAACAACTTCATTAACGCTCGCTTTTCGATACGGGATACATACGAACGAGAAATGCCCAGCTCCCGCGCAATTTCACGCTGTGTCTTTTCTTTGTCCTGATCCAGCCCAAACCTACCGATGATCACCTCTTTTTCACGCTCATCGAGGATGTGTATGTGCTGGTAAATTTTATTGGACTC
>NZ_JABMIT010000042.1:0-226 GCF_013186635.1 Brevibacillus sp. HB1.3
GCTTGTTTCTCTTTTTTTCATTGCGCCTCGGGCGGTGTCCCTAAGATCTTCGCTTTTTTCTCCTGTTTCCTCTACGAGCTTTCCGTGTTTACCGATCTTTTAACGTCTTAAAAGATTGAAGAATGTAAGAAGTTACGCTAGAGAAGAATATTTCCAGACGTAGCGACTTGTGGAGTCCTACCCAGCGGAGAAGGGATTTGCGGGCAAAAGAAACGCAACCGTGCCC
>NZ_JABMIT010000043.1:0-226 GCF_013186635.1 Brevibacillus sp. HB1.3
TATCAATCACAGATTATTTTCTTTCCGGTTTTGAGGGAGTATAACCCTCGCTTATATAGTGATGGGGCTGTAGCTCAGTTGGGAGAGCGCCTGCCTTGCAAGCAGGAGGTCATCGGTTCGATCCCGTTCAGCTCCACCAAAAGAATAGATATGCTCCTTGAAAACTGGATATTGCATGAAATTGCTAAGGATATTAACTGTAAGTACTTTTTAGTGACTACAGAAA
>NZ_JABMIT010000044.1:0-202 GCF_013186635.1 Brevibacillus sp. HB1.3
TTCGAACGTTTTACATCTTATCACGTTCGTTATTAGCGAGTCAAGAAGTTTTTTATCGAATCTCGTTTTCTTTTCTCGTATTTTGTCGTCGTTCTTGGCGACAAGTAATAATCTATCACATCTAAAAAAAGAATACAAGATCTTTTTTACTAGTTTTTTAAAAAAGCTAGCGGAGTTAAAAAAGCCCCTATAAAAATAGGGA
>NZ_JABMIT010000005.1:0-476614 GCF_013186635.1 Brevibacillus sp. HB1.3
GCGCTATCAAATGCGCTATTTTGTTTCCCGACTACATATTAAGTAGTGGTGCCGGCGATAGGACTTGAACCCACAACCCCCTGATTACAAGTCAGGTGCTCTACCAATTGAGCTACACCGGCATTTGTTTTGTTTTCCGTTGTGTGCGTTTCGTGTGTGTCCCGCTCACGAGATTTAATATAGCACGTATGAATTTTAAATGCAATAGAAAATCTAAAATAATTTCATTCATAATAAAAATCTAGTGAAAAAAGAGCAGTGGAATTACTCCCCACCACTCTTTTCTTCTATAATAATATTATCCCGCTCGAAAGCCCTCTCCTAACACTTCTTGAGCAGGGCACAAAATAATAAATGCATCGGGATCCACCGAACGCACCATGATTTTCAGCTTACTCACTTCACTTTGGCTGACAACTGCCATGAGCACCTTACGCGCGTCTCCAGTATATCCACCTGCACCATCCAGCAAAGTGACACCGCGGTCCAAATCGTACAAGATGGTTTCTCTCAGTGTATCTGTTTCATTCGAAATGATATAAGCGACTTTGGAGGTATTCCAGCCCATCTGAACAATATCAATCGTCTTGCTGGTCACAAACAATGCGATAAGTGCATACAATGCTTTTTCCGGATCGAATACAATCCCTGCAAACAAGATCACTAGTCCATCAAACACAGCTACACATGCACCCAAGCTAATTCCTGAATATTTGTGGAGGATTTGCGTTGCAATTGAAAAACCGCCCGTCGATCCTCTCCCCCGAAACACGATACCAATCCCAAGCCCCACCCCGATTCCTCCATAAATACTTGCAAGTAGAAGATTCGTGGTTAACGGCTGCAGGTGACTGGTCAACATGACACACAAAGGGAGAACAATGGAGCCAACCGCCGCCTTCATACTGTATTGCCGATCGAGAAATTTGAATCCTAATAGAAACAAAGGAATATTCATTGCCCACTGCACCACCGCTGGAGAAAAACCAAACAAGTTGTGCAAAATCGTCGATAGCCCAGAAACGCCTCCAGAAGCAATTTGGTTTGGATTCAAAAACAGATTGAAGCTAGTTGCCAAGACTAGCGATCCTAAAACCAGCATGCCGTATTCGAGTACTTTTCGCTGCGGACTGTTCATCTGGATTGCGGTTCGTCTTTTTCGTGCCACATGGTCCCACTCCTGACATTATCACGTAAGCAAAATCCGCACATACACTACCATGTTTTGGTGGAAAAGAAAACCCCTTTTTCCTCATCACTCTTATGTAAGATTTACGCATACCTCAGAAACATGCACACGCAAGCCATGAGCCGGATAAGATACGGAAAGAAAAAGTTGACTGCACACAAAATAAAAAGGATAATTATCATATAGTAATTATTATAATATAACAACGAGGTGACCTGTAATGGACGATCATATTGTCAGTGTCACACAACAAGTCAAGCATCTAGGAAAAAGATTAACCATCCAAAGAAGAGCTGTACTCCTTCTTATGCTTACTACTCGGAAATTCTATACAGCCAAAGACGTTTATCACGCTTTGAAAAATGAGATGCCAAACATCACACTCTCAACCGTTTATACAAGCCTGCGCTTTTTCGTCAAAATGGGTATTTTCAAGGAGCATGTTCACCACGACTCCCCCAATCAATTTGAATGTGTGGTAACGATGGACGACATTCAGTTGCCAGAAGTCATTTGATTTCTATTTCTTTTTCTTCAACGCAAAAAACTCCTGATGATTTCAGGAGTTTTTTGTTTACCGTCAGCTATTAAAAATCAAAGTTATCTGGGTCTGGACCAACACGGTGATTTTGATTCAGAGAATGAATCATTTCCATGTCTTCTTTCGATAGTTCGAAATCAAATACGGATGCATTCTCGACGATTCGATGCTCTTTGGTCGACTTTGGAATGGTCACGACGCCATTTTGCAAATCCCAGCGTATAATGACTTGGGCAATGGACTTCCCGTATTTTTCTGCAATACCTTTTAGTACTGCATTGTCCAATAGCTGACCTTGCATAAGCGGAGACCATGCTTCAAATTGAATCCCTTGCTCCTTGCAGTAGGCACGCAGTTCATCTTGAGACAAACGCGGATGGAATTCCACTTGGTTGACCATCGGCTTAATCTCAGCGTCTTTAAGCAGTTCTTCTAAATGATGAACGTGGAAATTGCTCACCCCGATAGCTTTTACCAATCCTTTTTTGTACAGCGTCTCCAATGCTCTCCATGCTTCTTTGAACTTTCCTTCTACTGGCCAGTGAATGAGGTACAAATCCAAGTATTCCAGCCCGAGTTTTTTCAGGCTCGTTTCATATGCTTGCAACGTGGACTCATACCCTAAATCCGCATTCCATACTTTCGAGGTGACAAAAAGATCTTCCCGAGTAATGCCCGCTTCCTGCAAACCTGCACGGATTCCACGACCAACACCCTCTTCGTTGTTATAAATAGCGGCTGTGTCGATACTGCGGTAGCCATGCTTGATTGCGTTTTTTACAGCTAGCTCGAGCTCCTGACCTTCCTCTACTTTAAAAACACCGAGACCCATCCAAGGCATTTTTACTCCGTTGTACAGTGTAGTTGTATCTTGCAAATGTTTTGGCATAACTTGTCTCCTCCGTCCTTGTACTCTATGGTAGTATGACTGTTTCCAGTCACCTAATGTGCTTCATGTCGTTTGACAAGTGTTATTATGAGATAAACTAACGAAAAGAAAAAGTACGCACTTTTTTGTGTGATAGGCACTAATAAGTACCTATCGTTCAGGAGGAATCAACAGTGAAAAAGAAGTATAACATATCAGTGGAAGCTACACTTGAGGTCATCGGCGGTAAATGGAAATGCGTTATTTTGTGTCACCTGACTCACGGAAAAAAACGTACAAGTGAGTTGAAACGACTGATGCCGGGCATTACGCAGAAGATGCTGACGCAGCAACTTAGAGAGCTTGAAGACGATGGCATCATCAACCGGATTACGTACAATCAGATTCCGCCAAAAGTGGAGTATGAGCTCAGCGAGTACGGCTGGACCTTGAAAAGTATTCTCGATTCGCTTTGCTTATGGGGCGAAAAGCATATCGTTAAGGAATACGGCGACAAGTATGCTGTATTGGAAGAAAGTATCTTAAATCAATAATAGAACGATTCTAAGTTCTGTCCATCAACAGATAAAAAAGCTGCCGATCTAATTATCGACAGCCAAAATCGCGTAGTCATACACAGCTCTTCCCAGTAATCCCAGTGTGTTCAGAGCGGATTGGGGGGTTACATCTTTGGATAAGGCCGTAATGGAAAAGCAGCGATTGTTGGTATATAGCAAGCCTACATCATGCTGTCTGCCGGTATCCCAGCCGGATTTACACGGCAGTTTCCACCCAGGATAATTGGGTTCTTCCTCATTTGGCAATTGGGACGGCAGACCATTACGGACTTGCTGCTTTTTCATAATGGCGATCATCTCTTTGCAGGCACGCTGAGACAGAAAACTGCCCGTTGCCAAATGACCTAGCATACTCGCAACATCCCCAGCGGTTATCTTATTGTTTTCTGTGATATCGAGTGGATAAATCATGAGTTTGCGTGAATAACAGCTTTGGTGCATTCCCAAATCAATCATGGTCTGATCAATCTGATCTTTTCCTACCAAATCAATCAGCATATTTGTCGCTGTATTGTCGCTCTGAATAATCATGAGGGTCACCAAGTCGCGAATCGTGAGCCTCAAGCCTGGGGATAGTGCGTACAAAATCCCCGATCCCCCTACCAGATCCTCTTGGCGTAGGACAAGCTGATCATCCATTCGAAAATGCCCCTGCTCACTTGCCGCGAAAACGGCAGCCATGATCGGCACTTTGATAACACTCTCCGCAATAAACAGCTCGTCCGGTACATGTTCAAAACGGGTTTCTTTCGCTGAGCCCTGTTCCTCCACAACGACGCCCCAAGTCCCCTCCGCTTCTCCGATAATAGCCGACAACCTTTTTTCCAGCTCCACAGCTTTTCTTCCCTTCTCCCGTTGCTCGTAGTTTTTTGTTGCCTTCCGATTATCATACTATTCCGAAAACAATTCAAACAAGAGACCGTACCCGCTTACCGTTCGTTTATCCATCCTGAACTTGGAAATAATACGTAAAATAAACCTACGGACAAGGTGAGGCATCATGCAGAACTCCGATAAAATTGGCAGCCGTCAATTTGTCATCCTCGTAACGTTCATCACCATAGGAGATTCCATCTTGATCTTACCTTCCGTACCTGCGACTGAAGCCGGTCACGATGGATGGCTATCAGGCTTGATCGGCATCGCGCTGGGGCTAGCCATCGTATACTTGTTTTGTGTAGTCGGTCGCATCTACCCCGAACAAACGCTGATTGAAAAGAACAAGCTCATATTTGGACGTTGGCTCGGGACAGTCTTTTCCATCCTCTTTATGGGGGCTGTGTTAATCAATGGCGCAGTCTATATACGAACAATTGGCGATTTCATGACTACGCACATTATGAAAGCAACACCTATCCAAGCTGTCATGTTTTTACTTGTTGCCTGTGCCATATACGCTGTTCGTTTAGGCCTTGAAACTTTTGCACGGACCAGCGAAATCTTTTTCCTCTGGTTTGTCCTTACGTTCGTTTCGTTTTTTCTTTTGTTAACCCCTCAGTTCCAATTCGTGAACCTTCTCCCCTTCTTGGAAAATGGCATGAAGCCCGTTATAAGAGGAGTATTTTCCGTGACCGCTTTTCCCTTCTCCGAGCTGGTTATTTTCCTCATGATTACTCCACTTCTCGATGCAAAACAAAAGCTCACATCTGCATTTTTGCGAGGAGCAATATACGGTGGCGTTTGTCTGCTTGCCGTCATCTTCTTATCGCTTTTGGTGCTCGGCCCGGAATTGGTTTCCCGTGAGACGTTTCCGAGCTACTCCCTCGCCAAACGAGTCCTTGTAGGAGAGTTCTTTCAAAGGCAGGAAGCAATGATGGCTCTCATGTGGTTTGTCTCCATTTATTTCAAAGTCGTACTGTATATGTATGGTTTCTGTGTAGGGATAAAGCAGCTTCTCCGTTTAAAGGAGCATCAGTCGCTCACCTTGCCCATTTGCATCTTATTTGTCGCCATCGCGATTATCATCGTTCCAAACCAAGCTTTTTTATACGAAACGTATACGTACTGGCCATTCTTTGATTTAACAATAGGGTTCTTGTATCCGCTGATTCTTCTCGTCGGTTACTGGATACGGAAGCAAATGAACAACAAGCCGGCTACCCTCCAGAAGTAAAGTGTCGGCTTGTTCGCTTGTTTTATGCTTACAGTAGTTGTTTGATCGCTGCCACTCGCTCTGCATCGACGTATCGGAGAGCCTGTCCTTCCTCTCGTACTGCCGATCCAAAATGAACCTCTTTGACACCCGTACGTTTTACGAGGTCTCCCACGTTAGCCAGCGACAATCCGCTTCCTGCCAAAATCGCGAGCTGTGTGTTCTCTGTCAGCTTGACGAGCTGCTCGATGCAATCAGCACCCTCGATTGCCGTTTTTTTGCCCCCAGAAGTTAGAATCGTACGAACCTGGGGATATTCCAGAAGAATACGTGCTGCTTCCATTTGATCGACGGCATTATCAAACGCACGGTGGAATGTCACATGTAATGAACCTGATTCACCAAGCAACTGCTCCAGCCCCCGCTGATCAAGCCTATTTTCCGGAGTCAGCATGCCAATTACGACACCTGCCGCCCCAAGCTCACGGATGATACGTACATCCTGCCGCATGACAGAAAGTTCTTCTTCTGTATAGCAAAACGATTGGCTATGCGGTCGCACCATGACATTTACGGGAATCGAAACTGCCTTGACCACTGCCTCAATCAATCCCCAGCTCGGAGTAATGCCTCCCTCCAAAATTCCCGAGATGAGCTCCAGCCTATCAGCTCCGCCCTGCTCCGCACGTTTTGCATCCTCAACTGAAGTCGCAATCACTTCCACTAGCATGATACTTCGCCTCCCTTTTTAGCATTTGTTCAAGACAAAAACTGGTCGTTTCTCCCCGACCACCAGCTGATTGTCGTTTTTAATAGCTTTTGGCGCCAGCGTATGGAGTCGGTCGATGGTTTCCTGATTATCATACTGAATCTGCTCCAAGATCGACGCGATTATAAGCGGCCATACTAATTCAGAGCCATTCAGTACCTTCAGCGAGAAGCTGAGTCTCTCCTTTTTCAAAGCAAAGCCGTATACGCCCATCGCTCCGCCTTTGGCGATTATATTTTCATCCATTAAAAGGGCTGTACAGATGAAGTTGTGACTGGCAATGATCTCGGGACTGCTCGTCATCCAGCCTGTCACTCTCTCAACTGCCTCACGCGTCTTCTGATCCTCGATCAGATCCGGGCACGCGAGCTTTAGATAAGCAATCGCCAGGTTCTTGAGCGGCAATGCAAAAACCGGGAAGCCACAGCCGTCGACGCTTAGCTGTACCTGCGCTTTGGGATAATCAGCAAGGTTGGCAAACACCTCCAAAGCCTCTTGTTGCGCTGGATGCTCTGCCTTGTAGTAATCATGAGTGGAATATCCTTGAACCTTTGAAAGCGCCAAGTACCCCAAATGCTTTCCCGCACAGTTATGAAAGAGCCTGCGCTTTTCTTTGCCTTGGGACAAGCAAGCAAACTTTGGCTCCTCGTTGAGCGGATAAGTCGGGCACGTAAGCAATTCGTTTTCCTGAATGCCGGTCTTTTGTAAAATCGACTCCAAGCGTTCTATATGATAGACTTCTCCACGATGTGAGGCTGCAAAGAGTGCTGCTTCACTGTTATTCAGTCCGAATTTTTCATCAATTTTACGTTTGGCGATCGGAATGGCTTGAAAGGGCTTAGCTGCGGAACGCAATAAGGTGATATGATTCACATCGCCTGCCCGATAAACTGCCTCTCCTTTTTCATTCACGCCGCACACGATGCCGTTATGTACGTTCTCCAGAATACCACCGCGATATTCTTCTACTAAAGGGACATCTCTTATCAAAATCACCAACTCCACTCCATGTTGATCGATTATGAAAAAACACTAGCAGTAGCACCCTCCATCCGTCAATCTTTTTCCAAGCGATAATCCCCCCACTTTTGCGGTGATTGTTGTATAATGTCTCAAGGCACCCACTTGGGTTCCACAAATAAGAAATCCGTGCATCTGCACGGGAGAGGTTCGCGAACTCCCTCTATAAAAAACTAAGCTGGATAACAGTACCTTTCTTTGGTATTGTTATTGTTTTTTTGCAGGAAAGTTCAAGAACTCTCTTTCTTCCCATTCAATTAAGAGGAGATGGAGAGCAATGATGAAAAAGGAAAAAGCCGTTGTTGTCTTTAGCGGAGGTCAGGACAGCACTACCTGCCTGTTTTGGGCGAAAGAGCAATTCGGCGAAGTAGAAACCCTCACATTTGACTACGGTCAGCGACACAAGCTGGAGATCAAGTGCGCCCAGCAAATTGCCGCAGAACTCGGCGTCAAAAACTCCGTATTGGACATGAGCCTGTTAAACCAGCTCGCGCCCAATGCACTCACCCGCACAGATATTGACATTACCCAGGAAGAAGGCCAATTGCCATCGACGTTCGTCGACGGACGCAACTTGTTGTTCCTTTCCTTTGCGGGCGTTTTCGCCAAGCAACGAGGAGCACGTCACTTGATTACTGGTGTATGCGAAACGGATTTTAGCGGTTATCCCGACTGCCGTGACGCCTTTATCAAATCACTCAATGTGACATTGAATTTGTCGATGGACTATCCGTTTGTGATTCACACGCCGCTCATGTGGCTGAACAAAGCACAGACATGGAAACTGGCGGACGATCTGGGTGCCTTCACCTATATTCGCGAAAATACCCTCACCTGCTATAACGGCATCAAAGGAGACGGCTGCGGCGAATGCCCTGCCTGCCACTTACGAAAAGCCGGACTGGACACGTATCTTTCCGAGAAAAATCAGCCTGGAGAACAAGCCTGATGAGCGCGAACTTTGATTTTCGTATCGTCGATCGCATGCAGGCCCTGGGTACCCATATTCAAAAATCACAGCTTCGCTACCATAACAAGCGCGTTTTGGTAAGCAAGGAATTTACTTTTGACGCTGCCCATCATCTGCACGCTTATGAAGGAAAGTGCAAAAACCTCCACGGCCATACGTACACAGTCGTCTTTGGCATCAGTGGCTTTCCAGACGAGATCGGACTGGTGATCGATTTCGGTGACATCAAGCAAATCTGGAAAGAGCACATCGAAATCTATTTGGATCATCGCTATCTGAATGAAATGCTCCCTCCGATGAATACCACTGCCGAAAACATGGTCGTGTGGATTTTCGAAGAGATGGAAAAGCAATTGCAGTCAGATGCTTACCGCGACCGCTACGACGGCGCTCGGGTGGAGTTCGTTCGCCTGTTCGAGACACCGACCAGCTATGCAGAGGCAAGACGGGAGTGGATGATGGAATGATCCCGGTCTTGGAAATATTCGGCCCAACGATTCAGGGCGAAGGAATGGTTATCGGACAAAAAACGATGTTTGTGAGAACCGCTGGCTGTGACTATCGTTGCAACTGGTGTGACTCCGCCTTTACGTGGGATGGATCTGCCCGTGATGAAATCCGGCAAATGTCGCCCGAGGCGGTCTGGGAGGAGCTCACTCGCTTAGGCGGGGATCGTTTTTCTCATGTCACGATCTCCGGGGGAAATCCCGCGCTTTTGGCTGGCATCGGTGACTTAGTCGCCCTTTTGAAGGAACATGGCATTCGCACAGCAGTCGAAACACAAGGTAGCAAGTGGCAAGCGTGGCTTCCACTGATTGACGACATTACAATATCTCCTAAGCCGCCTAGTTCCGGGATGCAAACAGATTTTCAAGCGCTTGATCGAATTGTGCACGAGCTCTTGGATCAAAAGCATCCAGGACTTAGTCTGAAAGTCGTTGTTTTCGACGACGCCGATTTTGCCTATGCACGCACCATTCATCAGCGCTTTCCAGGAGTTCCCTTCTATTTGCAGCCAGGAAACAGCGATCTGACTGACGCTGATACGCCTTCGCTTCGGGATAAGCTTTTGGAGAGCTTTGAATGGCTGATCGATCAGGCGATGGCGACAGCTGACATGAATGACGCGAAGGTTCTTCCCCAACTACATGCGCTTGTCTGGGGCAATAAACGAGGCGTTTAAACGATATTTTACTTTCACGAAGAAAAGAGGATTGTACTCATATGGCACATCAACAAGAACGCGATTTATCCTCCCTCACTCTTTTGGGGAATCAAGGGACAACGTACAACTACTCCTATGACCCGAGCGTATTGGAGTCTTTTGACAACAAGCATCCGTACCGCGATTATTTCGTAAAATTCAACTGCCCGGAATTCACCAGCCTGTGCCCGATTACAGGCCAGCCGGATTTTGCGACGATTTATATCAGCTACATTCCTGACATCAAAATGGTAGAAAGCAAGTCGCTCAAGCTATACTTGTTCAGCTTCCGCAATCACGGTGATTTTCACGAGGATTGCGTCAATGTTATCATGAACGACTTGATCAAGCTGATGGATCCGCGCTACATCGAGGTATGGGGCAAGTTCACTCCGCGCGGCGGCATCTCGATCGATCCGTATTGCAACTACGGGAAACCGGGGACGAAATACGAGGAGATGGCGAGCCATCGGATGATGAATCATGATATGTATCCGGAAAAAGTGGACAATCGGTAGAGCGAACAGGTGATGTGAAAGGAGAAACCCTTATTTTTTTATAGGGGTTTTTTCCTTTTTTAATTGGAAATCAAGATCTTGATCGTTGGTGAGATTCTACTCCTTCTGCTACGTTTTAGTGCGGAAGGAGGTGATTACCATGACCAAGCATCTGTATTTCTATGCAAGTTTTGAAGATGCAGCGCGACTCAATCGGGAGTTGATTCAGCTCGGCTACAGGAACTACTATCTGGAGCCACATGAACATCTGGTTGCTTTTGTTTTTGAACCAGTGACCGAAGTGAGTCAAGCGATCTTGAGACACTTGTTTCATGCAGATGGTCCATCGCACCTAGACAACTAGCTTTGCAGTACTGGTGCTCCTCATTTGAGGGGCATCGGTACCTCCATTTACACTGTCGTTCATCTTGTGTTCATGTTCAACGATTAC
Organism: Brevibacillus sp. HB1.3; assembly: GCF_013186635.1. Classification (NCBI taxonomy): domain Bacteria; kingdom Bacillati; phylum Bacillota; class Bacilli; order Caryophanales; family Paenibacillaceae; genus Brevibacillus; species Brevibacillus sp. HB1.3. The sequence continues at coordinate 10,180 of NZ_JABMIT010000005.1, forward strand.
ACTTACAAGCGTAGTCAAAAGAAATGAACAGGAGATGATTTTACGTGTTAGTAGCAGCTGTGATTTTTATAAATCTTGCTCTCATTGCCTATACGATTGGGGTATGGAGCGAAAAACGTTCAGGAGAGCTAAAGTTAAAACACCTTATCTTTTTTGGTCTTGGCTTAGCATTCGATACGATCGGAACTACGTTTATGAAACTACTTGCTGAGAACTCCAGTTTAAATTTGCATGGCATTACTGGGTTGATCGCTCTGATCTTGATGTTTTTCCATACAGTGTGGGCCTGTGTCGTCCTATGGAAAAAGAAAGAACATCAAATCAAGCAGTTCCATAAATTTAGCTTGATCGTCTGGATTTTATGGCTTGTACCTTATTCCATTGGTGTCGCTTTAAGCTTTATGAAATAGGAATGCTCTCCATTACGCTCCACACACGGACAGTCTACCTTTACCTCAACCCTCTCAACCGATGAGAGGGTCTTTTGCTTTTCTCGTGGCTGTTCAACCCATCGTCAACTTTGCCTACCATTCGACAATATCTCTTAAAGTAATCAGAATGATAATTGTATAAAATGTAATAAATTGGTATTTTTAGAATTATACTGAACCATTTCGGGAAGGTTGATGCGCATGTTTAAAAAAGCAATTATAATCCTGTCATTAAGTTCAGTCGTCGCAGTACCCTCTCTAGCCACACAAGTCCAAGGGGCGACGCTCGCTCCACAGGAAAAAGCAGCCACGTATGGTGAAGAATTTTGGGTGTCGCTTACCTCGCCTATTCCAGCCGGATGGGTTATCGTTAGAACGTTAGGAACGCAGAACCTGATCAGGAATATGAACGGTGCTTCTTATGGCACGGAGGTAGAGGTGCTGCTAGCTTCGCCTATCCCCAGCGGATGGGTCATGGTTCGAGCCTTTAGAGGATCGAATGTCATCAAGAATATGAACGGTGCTTCTTATGGCACGGAGGTAGAGGTGATGCTCGCCTCGCCTATTCCAGTCGGATGGGTCATGGTTCGAGCCTTTGGAGGATCGAATGTGATTAGAAATGTCAATGGTGCTCCTAACGGAACGCAGATTGAGGTAATGCAAGCCTCACCTGTTCCTGAAGGATGGATCATTGTCAGTTCAGGTGGACATTCGAAAGTAATCAGGAAAATTGGCTAAAACAAAGCGCGCATGGCATACACCGAGTCCGCAGGCTGACGTCGAAAAGCAATCGGCATCAGCTTGCGGGCTTTTCTTTAATAACCTTCCATTAATGGTGGAATATATAAGGGAAGCAAACGTCCTAAGGAGGCCAATGATGAGTACATTTTACGAGAAATACGGTGGGGAAGATACGGTCGCAAAAGTAGTAGACTACTTTTATGATTTAGTTTTAGCTGATGACACCGTGAACCACTTTTTCAAAAACACGGATATGGAAAAACAACGTAGACACCAAACTAAGTTCATCAGCTATGCCCTCGGTGGTCCGAATCAATACACGGGACAGTCCATGGCAAAGGTTCACGAAGGGATGAATCTGCAACCCGTTCATTTTGATGCCATCGTTAAGCATTTGCGTGATGCCTTGGCTCACTTTGGTGTCAGCGAAGAGGATATTGCCGATGCTCTCGGCAAAGTAGGATCACTACGGGATGATATTTTGTATAAATAACCGAGTGATCAGAACGTCTGATCCACTTTTTCTCCATGGCCCTTCGATTTCGATTGGCCATTTTTCGTTTGATCATACACATTTTGTAAAATTATTGTAACTCTATTTCCTTCATTACGTATATCATACGAGTAATATTTCAACTATGGAGGCTGATTCACAAATGAAAGATCAGTTTGTTGTTGGTTGGGGTACATTGGCCCTCATCAACGCCGGACTAGCTCAAGGAAAAAATCGTAGCGGTCTTAACTGGTTTTTTCTCTCTTTATTCCTCGGCCCTATCGCAACGCTAATCATTGTCGTCTGGGAAAAATTGCCCGAGCAGAAAGACTTGTCACAGTGAAACATGTTGAGAAGGAGGCACGCATGATGCAAATCCGAAATGTACAAGAGCAAGACTACTTCAAAGTGATTACCGTCCTCAACGATTGGTGGGGTGGGCGACCAATGTCTGATCTATTACCCAAGCTGTTTTTTATCCATTTCCAGTCAACGAGCTTCATTGTTGAAGAGAAGGGAGAAGTCATCGCGTTCCTCATCGGCTTCTTGTCCCAGACGTTGCCTGGCGAAGCTTACATTCATTTCGTTGGGGTACATCCGGACAAGCGAAAAGATGGCTGGGGACGCGAATTATACCATCATTTCTTTCAAACCGTAGAACAAAAAGGATGTAATACGATTCGATGCATTACCTCCCCTGTTAATAAAGGCTCAATCTCCTTCCACACGAAGCTAGGTTTTGCCGTTGAAAAAGGAGATAAAAGCGTGGATGGAATCGATGTGACTTCGAATTATGATGGAAAAGGAAATGACCGGGTTACTTTTGTTAAAAAGCTCTAATCTTATGGCTACTCGTCATTATCGTTTAAAATATCCAAAAAAGTAGGTCGTTCACATGCTGAAAGCACTTGGATTTGGCGCTGTTTTGCAGATTCTCTGTATGATCATAGCGATAACGACAGGGAACATCGATCAAGTTGGCAATTATGCTGAGTATCTTGCGTTTGGACTCCTTACACTAGCTGGATTAATGGTCTATAACGCCCTTAGCACTCCCTCAGCCTATTCCAAAGAACATGAAGTGCAAGATTATAAAAGCAGATGGAAATGGACCTTTTGTTTCCTGCTCGCCTCTGTCCCCAGCGGCATTTTTGCTGTCATCTTTTTCAGCTTTTTTGCTTAATTCCTTTTGTTTCACAAGCTTCTCTTTTCCATTTACGTAACCAAAAGGCACCTTTTCACGTACTACCAGTAGCCACACTAAAGTAATCTTTCACGGGGAAGGATGCGGTCTGATTTGAAAAGCGCAAAAGAAATATGGGGCTGGACCAAAACATTGGGCATCTCCCTTTCACTCGCAATGCTGGTTAACATATTTGTCCTCCAACCTTTTAAAGTAAATGGACAATCGATGGAGCCCACTTTGCAAAACGACGAACGCATCTATGTGTCGAAATTGTCCCACACATTTTCTTATCTCCCTGAGTACAACGATATTGTCGTGATCGACAGCCGTGTAAACCGAGATCGTACGTTAAAAGATGACATCCTTGAAAATCCTCTACTCATGCTTGCCATGGGTAACAGCGAAGCCAAAACATTCTGGGTAAAACGAGTCATCGGAAAACCTGGCGATACGTTGGAGTTTAAGAACGAGAACCTGTATCGGAATGGACAGCCGTTAAACGAGCCGTACATAAAAGAAAAAATGGTCGACTTACCTGATGCCAAAATCGTCATACCAGAAAACCATGTGTTTGTGATGGGGGACAATCGTAACAATAGCGATGATAGTAGAGTCATTGGCGTGATTCCACTCGATCATATCATGGGGAAAAAACTGTTTTAATCACACGTGAGAGAGCCTTTTCCACTGAGGAAGGCTCTCTTTCCTTTTTCCCAATAGACGAATGCCCGTTTCGAAACGGCTGACAAACGCATTTACTAGTGATAAATGCATACAAAGGGGCGTTTCTTGATGAGCTCTCAACACTCTCATTCATTACGCTTTATTCGATTTGCCGATCGACCCGGGCATTTTCATGGGTATGACACACTGACGAGCATTTCGGATCATCATCGTCACCGAATCCGTGGCAGAACATCGCCCCCAGAAGGAATGAGAGATCGACACATCCATTACTACGAAGGTACCACTACTTTTAATGATGGACATGTGCATCACTACAGGGGCTGGACGAGTCCGCCCATTCCATTGCCAGACGGAAGTCATTACCACGAGTTTTCAGGGCAAACCACTTATGATGACGGGCACACTCATTACTACCGGGGCGTAACTAGCGAGGCCTTTTCTTAAGCGAAAAAGGCTGTCCCTCTCCGGAACAGCCTTCCTTCCTCTTCTCATTTTCCCAACATGGACACCAACGGACAGTCCATTGTATACAGGTTGCGATACCTTGGATTGTCCTGATACAACTCCTCATGTGTCCCTCGCATCGAGATGAATCCCTGCTCCATAAAAATGATCTCGTCCATTTGCTCTAAGCCGCTCAAGTGGTGAGTCACCCAAATCAATGTTTTCCCTTGCAAGACACGAAAGATCGTTGCCATCAAATCGCGTTCAGTCAACGGATCTAATCCCACCGTCGGTTCATCCAGGAGAACAATCGGCTTGTTTTGCAGCAAAATCCGGGCAAGGGCTATCCGTTGCCTCTCTCCGCCAGAGAAGCGCAGACCGGTTTCCTGCATCCGTGTTTGATAACCGTCTGGTAGGGATTCAATCAGCTGATCCAAACCGACTTGAGCTGTCACGGCACGAACCTCTTCATCAGACGCATCGGGTCGACCAAGCCTAATGTTATTTGCTACGGTTGTGTCAAACAAATACGGCTGCTGATTCAACACGGAAAACAAACAAGCAGAAGCCTCTTCTGACTGGACAGGCTGTCCATTTACAGTCACCTGACCTACTTCCGGCTGTATGGCCCCTCGAATCAAGTTCAGTATCGTCGATTTACCAGCTCCGCTGCGACCGAGCAACGCAATTTTTCCCCCTTGAGCCACCTCAAAAGACACGTCCTGCACACTCCAACTGCTGGCTTGTGGGTAGCGAAAACGAACATGCTCGAGCTTCAAAATGCCCCCCGCTTGATCTGCCACCTTTTCCTCCTGCACTTCTACAATGGATGGACGACCGTCCTCAATCTCCCGAAGCCGCTCCAAAGACTCCTTATATTCTGGCATTCGCACAACTGCGTCAGAAATCCGGGTAAACGCATCCATCAACGGGAATGCGACCAGCCCAATCGCAGCAATCAACGTAACAGGAATCTGATTCGCAGCAGCAAGTCCGCCCGCCCAGATGACCAGTAAGACAATGGCTCCACCGATTGCACACTGCAACATCCACTGTACTCGCCATTCTCCGCGTCGGATGGCGTTTTCGATCTGGGCAGCTGTCTTTTGCCGTCTCGTAAACAACTGGAGAAACTGCTGGGTACGACCACTGAGAATCCAATCACTCATGCCAAAAACAGCATCAGTCAGCTCCCGATATGCGGCCTGTCTCTCCTGCTTGAACCGACGACTCTTGGCAATGGATGACCACAAGACTAATGCGGGTGCAACAAGCAGCAGAAAACCACAGTACAACGCCATCAGCAGCGCGAACGTCCCATCCATTCTTCCAAGTGCCACAATCCCTGCCCCGTAGAGGAGGACCGCCGAGACGGCTGGCAGCACAAAGCGCAGATAAACATTTTGTAGTTGCTCGATGTCATCCGCTAGAACACCAAGCAGATCTCCCGTACGAAAACGAGTGCGGAGGAGCTGATCTTGCGGCTCGATAGCCTGGTACAAACGCACACGCATACGCGACAACACACGCAAAGCTGCATCGTGTCCAACCAAACGCTCCAGGTACTGAATGACTGCTTTGCTAAAGCCAAAAGCCCGGACAAGTACGATGGGAACATAGACCATTAAGACGTTTTCGGGCTTGAGTGCGGAGCGGGAAATCAAATACCCGGACGTATACAGCAAAGCACTCGCACATGCCACTGCCAAGGTTCCCAGCAAAGCTGCTGCGGCAAGCTGCCAGAAAAACTGGCGAAAGTATGGAAGAAACCACCCCTGATTGCCTTCTCGCGCTTCCTTCATCCTTTCTCCCCCTTGGCACTAGCTGTCAACAACTGATAAAATACGCTTTTTTGTGCAACGAGCTGTTCATAGGTACCCGTTTCTACCAGCCGTCCCTGGTCCATTACCCAAATCCAATCCATGTCTCGCATCCAATGCAAGCGATGTGTGGCCAAAAAGACTCGCCTGTCCCCCAACACCGACAACATGGTCTGTTTGAGCTCCCATTCCGTTTCAATATCTAAGTGAGCGGTCGGCTCGTCGAGCAAAATCACTGGTCGGTTGCTAAGCAGTGCACGTCCTAATGCAACCCGCTGTGCCTGTCCGCCACTTAACGTGCGTCCCCCTTCGCCAATGATTTCGTCACAGCCATTTGGCAAGCTGTCCACCAGCTCTCCCAGACCAACATCACGAATCACCTGCTCCACCTGTTCCTGCGTCGCTTCCGGTTCATAGAAGCGAATGTTATCCGCCAACGATTGATTGAATAAATACGGATGCTGTGGAATGTAAGCGATTTGCCGCTGCCACTCCTGCTTCGCATCGCCAGTAATGGGGTGCCCATCTACTTGTATCAAGCCAGTTTCGGGATCAGAAAAGCCGCCGAGCACTCCGAGAAGGGTTGATTTTCCAGCCCCGCTCGCCCCTACAATGCCCACTCTTCTCGTGTTGCTGCCCAATTCCGCAGATACCTCACCCAGTAGCTGTCTGCCATCCTCACCGACGACCCGAATATCGGACAAGGTAATCGTTCCATTCCATACACCTGTCAGAGACGTCTGATTATCCGTTACTTGCGGTTCCGCCTTATGTTCATTTGTAGCGGCCCTATCGATAATGGTACGAATCGTCCCCAGCGCTTCCTTGCCATCCAATGAGGCATGATAATCCGATCCAAGCATCCGTACTGGCAAAAAGTATTCTGGTGCAAGAATCAGGATGACCAATGCCGTTTCAAAGCCAACGTTCCCTTCAATCAGCCGCAGTCCTAGACCAACCGCCACAAACGCAACAGACAGCATGCTGAAAAAGTCGAGCGCCAAAGAAGACAAGAAGGCCACGCGCAACGTTCGCATCGTAGCGGATCGATATTGATCGCTCACTCTCTCGACAGTCGCCCCGTGGTCTTTGCTGCATCCCAAAAACCGGAGCGTCGCAAGCCCGCGAAGCGAATCGGTGAAATGATGGGAAAGCATTCGATATGATCGCCATTGTTTGTCTGCCTGTTTACGTGCCGCCAGACCGAGAACGATAAAAAATCCGATGAGAACCGGCATCGTTACCATCAGGATCAGTCCAGAAATCACATCCTGCATGTAGACAAATGCCAGAAGCGGAAACGTAACAAAAACCATATCCAGCGTACGTGGAACAGACAACTCCAGGTAGGTACGTACACGATCTACCCCTTCCAGAACAAGCGTAACAAGCTTTCCGCTTCCTTCACTGGCTGCAAAGCGTGGACCACACTCGAACAATCGGGATAGAACACGCCCTTGCAAAGACTCACTGGCAGCTTCTGCAAAACGGCCAGCGACTTTCTTTTGTAGCCAAACGATGGTATGGCGAGCTACTATCAGGACCAAAAATAGGGCAAGCGGCTGATACACCATCTGAACCGTTTGACCTTCAAACAAGATCGCAATCGACCTCGCCAAAAACAGGGCCTGACCGATAATCGCCACACTTTGCAGGAGGGAAAGACCGGCTAGCAGCAGCATAACCGGTCGGATTCCTTGTAAGCGGAACAATTCCTTGTCCATTAGTACTCCAAATGATCCTTTTCAGTGACTCGTTTGTGGAAAACGAAGTAGCTCCAAGCCTGATAGGCTAGCACAAACGGTAAAAGCACTGCTGCAACAATGGTCATTGCTTTTAGCGTGTATGGACTCGAAGCTGCATTATAAAGGGTCAAATCAAACGCGCTATCAATCGTGCTGACCATCACCCGTGGGAACAAACCGATAAACATCGAGACGAACGTCAACAGGATCATCGCACCTGTCATCCCGAAAGCCCAGCCTTCCCTGCCTTGTCTCAAGTAGTGACGAGCCAGTACAAAAGCGATAACACCTAAGAGTACAGCTACTGTCAACAGAACACCCTGCCGCTCAAACAGATCAGTCACCATGAATGTCCACCCTACAAGCACCGCCATGAGAACCGCTTGCATCGGCAAGAGCTTTGCTGCCAGTACATGTGATTTTTCACGCAGCTCGCCCACTGTACGCAGCGCGATGAAGTTCAGACCGTGCAGCAAGCATAGCCCCGTGACTGTCACACCTGCCCACAACGAGTATCCATTCACAATATCAGAGAAGCCCGCACTCATTTCCATATTCTGATCAATCGGCACACCCTTCACCAAGCTGGCAAACACCATTCCGAACAACATCGGCGGGACAAAGCTTCCAATCAGAATCGCTGCGTCCCACGTCTTTTTCCAAGCCTCGCCTTTCCCTTTGCCTCTGAATTCAAATGCTACTCCTCGCCCAATCAACGCAAGCAGAATCAGCGTAAGCACGAGATAATATCCGCTAAACATCGTGGAATACCACTCTGGAAACGCTGCGAACATCGCACCAGCGGCTGTAATCAGCCACACTTCATTGGCATCCCAGAACGGGCCAATCGTATTGATCAGAACCCGGGTTTGCAAATCATTTCGTGATAGTAGGCGCGTCGCCATGCCGACTCCAAAGTCGAAGCCTTCGAGAAAGAAAAATCCGGTAAACAGTACGGCAATGAGCAGGAACCACAGTTCATTAAGCTCCATAACGTTCACTCCTTACACGATCAAATGGATCCTGAAGCTGCAAATCCTCTACTTCCTCATGACCATCCAATTCCGGCCCTTTTTTGGCCACACGAGCAAACAGATAAGCCAAGAGGCACAGCAGGATGAGATAAATCGTCGTGAAGGCGACGAGAGAGAACCATACCGCGCCTGTGCTAATGCTTGGGGAAACCGAATCTTCAACACGCAACAGCCCGAATACCGTCCATGGCTGACGACCTACCTCCGTCATGATCCACCCTGCTGAGTTTGCGATGAATGGCAACGAGATACCCGCAACCATCAGCTGCATGAATCGCTTATTTGGCTGTTCCAGCTTTTTGCGTAAAGCGAGATATGCCCCGTACAAAGCCAGTAAAATCATTGCACTACCGCCCGCTACCATGATGCGGAAGCTCCAGAAGGTCGTCCGAACTGGTGGTATGTAGTTTCCTGGACCGTAGGTTTTCTCATACTCTGCCTGCAATTCCAACATGCCCGGTACAGAACCTGAAAGTGAGTTGTACGTCAGGACGCTAAGCAAGTAAGGTATTTTTATTTCAAAGCCGTTTTCTTGTTTTTCTGGATCAATCGTTGCAAAAACCGTCCAAGGAGCTGGGTCAGCGCTTGTTTTCCACAGCCCTTCACTCGCTGCCATTTTCATCGGTTGGGTAGCAACCAAATACTGTGCCTGACCATGACCGAATTGAGCAATAGCAAGCGAGGAAATCAATGCGACCACGATCGCAATTTTGAAAGATTGCACAAAGAATGTAACATCTTGTTTTTTCAACAGCTTCCAAGCACTGATTCCTGCTACCAAGAAGGCACCTGTCGCAATTGCCGCAAATACGGTATGCGGGAATTCATATAGTAATTGTCCATTGGTAAGAAGAGCAAAGAAATCGACCATCTCTGCACGTCCGTTATTGATAGCGAAGCCAACTGGCCGCTGCATAAACGAGTTGGCTGCCAGAATCCAAAGAGCCGAAAGAATCGTTCCGATGGATACGAGCCAAATACATGCGAGATGCACACCTTTGGACAAACGATCCCAACCAAACACCCATAGTCCAATAAAAGTCGATTCGAGGAAAAATGCTAAGAGGGCCTCAATCGCTAGTGGTGTCCCAAATACGTCACCGACGAATCGTGAGAAATCAGACCAGTTCATCCCAAACTGGAACTCCTGCATAATCCCTGTCACGATCCCGACAGCAAAATTGATGAGCAAAAAGGTTCCCCAAAACTTGGCCATTTTTTTATACAAATCATTCTTTTTTACCACATACATCGTTTCCATAATGGCTACCAATAAGGACAGCCCGATGGAAATCGGCACAAAAACAAAATGAAAGATCGTTGTTATCGCAAATTGAAGTCGTCCCAAATCCACTATGTCCATGTACAAGATCCCTTTCTATTCGCGTTTTGGCCTTTATGTACCAGAATTATATCTGTGGGGAAATCGGCATATATGACGACTTTGTGAAAAATATCACAAATATATGTGAAAAAAATCACAAATCATTCTCTCTCCTGTACCCCCTTTTCGCATTCATCTTCGTGAGAGAGTTTTTTGTTTTCCCCAATATATCTCCGGTCATGTGTCATTGTAGCAGGACTTTTGACCCTAGGGGGTGTCCGATTCGTTACATGATTTTTAACACTCTGTGACAGCACATAGAAAAATGGGCCCTGTTACGAGGCCCATCTTGAGTAGAACCGTTATCGAAGTCGTTATTTTTTGGCGGATTTCGTTGACAAGGATTCGATGATGTTACCAATGGTCGCAGCATCAAAGCTCTTCTCTGCCATCTGGTACAGCTCGTACGTGAATCCTTCGTGCTCCCAAATCACGATCCCGTTTGCGAAATATACTTTTTTCCCGCCAATGGTTTCAATCTTGACACCCTCCGTCGTGCTAATGCCGTTTTCGCCACTGTTTGAAATCAACAAGGAAATAAATTCTTTCTCTTTTTTATACTGAATCTCTACCATACCCTTACCATGAACGACCGTGTTTTTATAGGAATAATGCTCTGACAACCATGTCGGTGCGGGAAAGTCCATTTTGCTGGCTGCGCGTGCTTCTTCCAACGTCATCTGTGGGGGAGCCTTTTGTTCTATAGGTATCTCGATTTCTTGGGTATTGGACTGTGTAGCAGGCAACTCTTTATCATATTGGGTAATCTCCATGTTCCCGACCTGAAAGCGTGCCAAGATCGTCTGGAGGATTCCTTGGGCAAACGATGTAGTCGAGAATGCACCTAACAGGCAAACAACAGCAACAGCACTAACTGTGGCAGCTTTCCATTTATTCATTTTCATAGAGATCCCGTCCTTTTTACTATCATGTGGTTGTATGTTTCCTGATTCCAATTTGAATTTCAGCCGATTGTAGATACTGGCTTTTGGAGTGGCGTCATCCAGCTCCAGATCAGTAAGCAAGTCGGTAAGTTTACGAAAATCGTCTAGATCATGCTTACTCTTCATAACGGAAGCCCCCTTTTTGCAATTCCATTTGCAGCTTTTTCAAGCATCTGTAGAGAACAACGCCAATATTTGAACCACTCACACCAAGCAGTTCTGCGATTTCTGCGTTTTTAAGACCAGCCGCATATTTCATGGCGATGATATTGCGTTCCTTGTCACTCAGCTTCGCCAGTGCTTGAAATAAGGCTTGATGATTGTCGTCGCGGATCACGATGTCCTCCGGTGACGACTTCGGCAAGACCAGATTCAGAATCGAATCCAATGAAAAGCTCATTCTTTTTTTCTGTGAGCGGAAGTAATCTGTCACAGCGTTTCTAGCGATCGCAAACAACCAGACCTCAAAGTTTGATTTATCCGGTGAGAAGCTGCTATATTTTGAAATCACCATTTCAAACACATGACTGCATATTTCTTCCGCTGTGTAGTGATTATTGATACGATAGCAAATATATTTGTAGACGCGCTTATAGTACGCCCCATAAATGTGGGCAAAAGTTTCTGTCGACATGCCTTCCACTTGCTTTTCGTGTTCTTCTGTTTGGCAGATGCCTGTGTTCACTGGGGCAATCTCCAACTACTTCCCCTCCCTTCTGGATAGAATAAACAAATTGCGCAATTTGTTTGGTTGTGAGCCTCACGATAGCTAATACGGCAAAAGTAGAAATGTATTAACAACGTTTTTCAAAAATCGGAGGAATTAACGTGTGGATACCCTATGAAGAAATAAGGAGACACCCCGCTGATTTTCGGGTGAAGTATCGATTTTACTCGGAAAATGAAGGCGGGAGAAAGTCGATACCGTTTCAAGGCTATCGAAGTGATTTTTCTTACGAGGGAGATGACATAAGCATAACAGGCATCTTTGCCATCCATCCTGAATTTGAGGATGATCACGGAGGAATCATTTTAGATAACACAAGCCCTGTTCCTACAGAAGGAACCGCACGCATGTGGATCCTTTTCCCCCATATGCGTAAAGAGGTCCACACAAAAAGAATGGAGCTTGGCGTGATCGGATATTTTATGGAAGGCCCGAAAAGAGTAGCGGTAGTCGAAACAATAGAAATAATCGGCCTGCATTCAAATCCACACTCGTAACATGCATCTGATCTTGGAGGTAAACAAATGACTAAAAAAAGCAGGCTGTCAACGAAACGATTGACATCCTGCTTTTGGTTGATTATTTAGCCCAATGCGGTGGACGCGTGAACGTTGGTGGCAGCTTGGTGCTTGCATCGCCCTTCGCCGCACTGAGCTGAACCTGCGTGAGAAACAACGTCTCCGTCAAGTTCGCTCCGCTCACATCTGTATCGCGAAAATCTGCACCAATGAGGTCAGCTCCCCGCAAATCCGCCCCTCTCAGATCAGCAGCAATCAAATAAGCGCCGCGCAACTGGGCTCCTCGTAAATCAGCGCCTTTGAGCTTGGCACCGATGAGATCAGCGCCTCGGCCGTAGGACTTTCCTTGCTTGCCCCCTTTGTACTTGGCAACAGCGTCCTTGCGTACCAGTTCACTTGTCCGCAGCAATAGTTCATTAACTTTTGCTCGATGAAGAGCGACGTCCAGCTTTAGGATGGCCTCGGGACTCTGATCCGTCAGGCGCTGTGTCTCCTCCAAAGCTTCCTGCAATGCAGGATGGAGGGACTGGGCAGCTTCCTTGGTCAACGCCTCCGTCATATACCAGAGCAGCTCATGAAGCTGCCACACGATCGGAAATACTTCGTACATTTGTTTCGCTGATCCGGGTTCTTTACGCCAATCTTGACCGCCATAAGTGACTTGAGACACCTTTTGACCCGCTCCAAAACAATCGTAGACCGTACAACCGCGAAAGCCGATGTCTCTTAGCTTTGTGTGAACACCACACCGGAAGTCTGCCTGTAGGTTATTACAGGGCTTGCCTGCGTCTTTGTTGATAGCAAAGTCAGAGGAAGCAGCAAAAGGCAATGCCACACAGCACAAGCCAAAGCAGCTTTCACAGTCACCTTGAAGATGACCGCGACTGTTATTGTTAGTCGAATGGATGTGTTCTTGATGTGTAGCCATATAAATGATCCTCCTGGAAAAAAACACGATTCTCTCGCGTGTGGCGAAAAGAATCGTGCTACTTTTATTAACCGTTTAATTGAATGCGATTTGAGATTCGATCAGGTAATTCCCAAAGACTTCGGCAAAGGCTTCTGCTGTATTATAGCCTTCTTCCAAGGTGTTGTTCGTACCACCGAATTCCAAAAGCAGGGCTCCCTCGGAAATGGACTGATTGTACACCCCGTTCCCTTGATTTGAACCTTTCAGGATAATCCCCCGCGATAAACCGGGATAAGAGGCTTCCAGACGAGCGTTCAGCTCTTCTGCCAGCTTTTTGTTCGCCAGATGGTTCGGGTTCGCTGTTCCGATTACAAACAGCATCCGGGAATAGGTTTTGCCATTGATCGTGATCGCTACCTTGCTGCGTGGCTCATCACTGTCCCGATGAATATCGAATATGTACTGCAAGTGTGGACTGGTTGCAGCCGCTGCCGCTACCGCCTTGTACGACTCGGTATAAGACATCGAGTAGCTTTTATTTTGTTCCCTCAATCTCTGAGCGAAATCGTCCTGGCTCGCCATTGCCGAAATACCTCTTCCTTGCAACAGCTCGCCCAGCCGTTTCCCAACAAGCGTGATGTTAATCTCGGGATCATCTACCGAGCTCCCTTGTTGGTTCCGCGCAACATTTCGCCATGACTCACGATTATGGGTGTGATAGATATACACTTTCTCGTTTCCAATCATCCCACTGTTGTACTCGTACGTTGCTCCTGTCGGTGGCAGAGTACCCGCTGGTTGAATCTTATCTACGATCCACCCCGCGATGTAGGCGGTCGAATTGTCTGCCAGCCTGATGAGGTACCAGTCTCCTACGGTTTGCACAACCGGGAATACTTGTCCGGGTTGAACGGTTCCGATAATGGCATGATCGGTTGTGGGGCCGTTGCGGATGTTGGAATCAGGGTTTTTGACGCGAATCTGTAGTTCTTGTACAGAGGGAGGCGGTGTTGTTGGCAAAGTCGCTGGTGCCCCCGGTGTTGGACTCGACGGTGGCTGAACGACCCCAGTCTGTTCCATAGGTTTGAAAATATAGGCATAGGTCCCGTTAAAGTTGATGGTGTACCAGCCATTTGCATATCCGTAATGATTAATTGTCATCCCGCCATGGATTTCACCAATGACGGTACCAAGAATATCTGGCTGTGCATAAACTTCATAGCCTTCAGTTAATACGATTGTCCCTTGCCCGAATCCACTCCCTGTATTGGATGGGAGTACAGGAGGGGGAGGCGGTGGTGCCGGAATTGTTGTCGGGTCTGGGATTTGTGCTGGTACCTGGGGTGGTTTTGGTGGTGGTGGTGCCGTTGTCTCCGTCAAGAAACTAGCTTTCACCCAGCCGTTCTTTTGATCCGACAGCTTAATTTGTGCCCATTCCCCTTGCTTTCTCATTTGCAAAAACACACCATTTTTGTCGATGATCTGCAAAATTTGTGCAGTGGCATTTGGTTCTGCCCGAACATTCAGCATGTCCACATTGCTTTTGACATATTTGATCTGTGGAACTTCTATCATTTTCACATACTTATTATTGATCCATCCGGTATTGCCGTTCGGCAGCTTTACCTGGGTCCAATCTTTTTGCTGTTTAGTGATTGGTAACCGCGTCGCTTTTTTGAGTGTTGCAACGATCTGGGTAGTTGTACCTGGCTCACTTCGAATATTTAACTGATCGACCGCCACTTCTACATGGGTGGCCGCTCGCGCAATGGACAGAGGCATCAGCAAAATTAGGAAGAAAACAGCTAGCAAGCTGACATTTACTCGTAAAAGCAAGTTCCTCGTTCCCCTCTGTTTTTCTCTTATTTTTGGAAAATCCGCTAATAGAAAGAACTTCTCGATTCGTCCGCATATTCCTTCATGTTTTGACATCTTTTGCTCTCAAAACAGCAATAACGTCACGATCTTTCTATCTCCTGAAAATAGTGACGTATTTGCTAGAAAAAAGTTACAGAAAAAAGGATGAAGCAAAAAGCCTCACCCTTTTCTTTCTCCTCTATTTCCTTCCTACCATTTCGCTGCCCAAGCTTCTATCTCCACTTTGAGCGAAGGGACTGCCAATGACGGGACGTAAGACATGGTCATCGCTGGCGGTGTCCCCCCATGGAATTTCTCCCACACTTGGTTAAAATGCTTCCAATCCATTTGCTCGGTTGCCCATATATTGATTTTGATGATATGGTCCGCAGTAACGGACTCACTTTCAAAATTGCGAAGTATATTCTGTAGCGTGTTTTCTACTTGTTCTTTCATATCTGTCGGCAACTCTCCGTGAAGGTCCATTCCTACTTGCCCAGAAAGTATGAGCAAATCGGCTCCTTTTGGAACGACCGTCAGATGTGTATAGGGTCCCATAGGCGGAGCCACTGTACCAGGATTTTTGCGCTGAACTTTGGGTTTCGCCTGGTCGGTTTGTTCTTCTTTGACGATCGCCAGTGTTTGGTGATCTTCCCACCGTCCATTGATTTTCACGTTTTTCTTGGCAATCCCTTCCTTGTGGAAACCAGCTTTTAGCAGCACCTTGATCGAGCCTATATTATGCGGCATCACTCCTGCTTCCAAACGGTGAAGACCTAATGTCTCGAAGGCATAGTCAACGACGAGCTTTACGGCTTCCGTCATGTAGCCTTTTCCATTATGCTCTTTGTCCAGGAAGTAGCCGATCCAGCAGCTTTGCAGATGAACTCTTACGACCTCGGAAAGGATGACTTCCCCAATGATTTCATCCTGTCCTTTTTTTGCGATGACAAAAGCATACCCTCTGTCTTCTTCTTTTAATGCCATCGCGCTCTTGATCCTGTCGATTTGTCCTTCCAGCGTGTAAAACGCCTCTTCTCTCTTCCCTGTGAAGTTTTGAAAGAAGTCTCTGTTTCTCAATTCAAGCGACAAGAGGCTCTGTGCATCCGATTCTTGTACCAGTCTTACATAAATGTTCTCGCCGTTTCTTTGCATACAATCCATCTCCCTTTTTTCGAAATAAAAAAACACCACAGGAAATCCTGCGGTGCCCTAAAAAGAAAACCACAGGAATGCGACCTGTGGCGTTTTTCCACTGTATCCTGATGAATCCAACTACATCAAAGGATGGTCGCTATATCCGTTTTTGGACATACTTCTCCCGTGATTGAGCCAGATCAAAGAAAACAGCGGTGGAGTATCCAATTCCTTTTGGCAAAGACAGTAATGATCTTTTTTTCATGTGGATACCCTCCTTTCCGCTGTTTTTACGTGCATACCATTTCGATATAGAGACGGTCGTAGCAACAACCGTTACATTATTATCCAGAAACTACTCCACAAGTATAGCGGCAAATGACATTTGTGGCAACAGCATCAGTGTCTCTTTTTGCCGTTTCGCCAAAGCATATACACATTCGCAATGGAGGTCAGTAAAAGTAGACCCAACAGGATGTTTGTGACAATCAATGTGTTCGTCAAATGCTGAATAGGTGCATGAATCACAGATACTACGCTCATCAGCTTGTTCGGAATATCATTGATCGAAGCGACAAGATTATTGAAATACTGCACATAGTCCCCCAAACCGGAAAACCTCCTCTCGCATACCCTATCCCGTCCATAGCCTTTGATAAAATTCGCCACCTTACTCCACTGAAGAAGAATAGATCCATTTTTTTGTGGAACAATGAAAAGAAGAGAAGATTTTCATCATTCATAATCTGATTGCAAGAAAGAAGGGAGCTACCTTTATGACGATTCAACGTTTTGTTCGGGAGTCGCGCACGTTCAAGGCAAGCCATGTGCTGCCCCCGGATACGAACAATCACAACACGCTGTTCGGCGGTAAGCTGATGGCGCATATCGATGATGTTGCATCGATCTCTGCCATGAAGCATGCCCGGGGGCCGGTTGTGACCGCCTCGACAGATTCCGTCGACTTTTTGCAGCCGATCCGGGTGGACAATGAGGTTGCACTCGAAGCCTTCGTCACATGGACACATAACACATCGATGGAGGTATTCGTCAAAATTGTTGCGGAGGATTTGCTAACGGGCGTTCGATGCGTCTGTGCCACATCCTTTCTCACGTTTGTAGCGATTGGCGAGGATGGGCGTCCTACCCCTGTGCCCAAGATCGTGCCGGAGACAGAAGAGGAAGTATTCATGCACAATGGTGCTGACGAGCGTGCTGCGGCACGAAAAATCAGGCGCAAGAATAACAAGCATCTCGCGGATATGCTCGGAACAAGACGTCCGTGGGAGCCATTACTGAACACCCCGTAACGCCAAAAGTCCCCTTACCTTTTACAGGAAGGGGACTTTTGGCTATAGCTTCATACCTTCTGCCAGCAGCTTTTTAAACAACGCACAAGCGATAGTGGAGAAAGTCATCCGGTGTTTCCGACTCCATGTCATAGGGTTCGAATCCATTTTTCAACAACACTTTTTGCGAGGAGATGTTATCCGGTGTTGTTTTCGCACAGATCATTCTGACATTCAAGTGGGGAGCATGCCCCTCTAAAAAGAGCTTCAGTGCCTGTGAAGCCACTCCTTTTCCAGCGGTATCTTCCCCGACTCGATAGCCGAGATGTCCGATTCCTTCGTCTTTCTCGATGTCTACCAAATTCATTCTGCCCAAGATGTCACCCTGGCTGTTTTTGATGAGGCCAAAAAACGAGATACCTTGCGCCTGTTCGTCGAGCAAGGCTTGCAGACCCCGTAAAAAATGGTCATATTGGTAGTAAGCGTCCCCCCGGCTTGGAACCGATTTTTCGAAAAAGGCGCGATTGCGCACTTCAAATTGGAACAAGCTGGCTGCATCTTGTATGCTTAATTTTTCGACAGTAATCATCATGAGTACGTATCCTTTCTTGAATCGAGGTGGAATGAATTTGGCAGTTGCTTATTTGGAAGAAGGCACGTTTATCGCCTTTATTGCCTTTACGATATTTTTCTTTGTCGCTTACAAGCTCGATCAGATTTCGTTTGTTTCGTTCATTGTGTCCTTGGCCGTCTCGGCTTGCGTTCATGCTGCCTTCTATTGGTTAATTGTAAAATATTGGCCGTTTTTTTAATAGTACGTAAAAAGGCGCAGGATGAACACCCGCGCCTGTATGTTTATTTGCTCACAGCTTCGCTTCATAGGCCGCCAACAATTGAGCCGCTTGCTTGTTGTACTGGTTGACCAAGCCTTGAATGGCTTTTTGCCACTCGGCTTGTGGGAGCGGCACTCGCAGTTGATTGGCAGGTTTGCCGTTCACGATCAGTGCTGTTGTAAGCATTTGCTGTTGTGCTTCACTGAGTGAAGTCGTCGTTAACACCTTAGGCTTGAGCACTTTTTTTCCTTTCAGGGAACGCATGAGCTCTGTCATCAAGATGTGCTGATATTCCGCGTACAAATTCATCGTCATGTAGTAGCTCATTCCCTCTCGCACCGGCACAATTCCCCTTTTCTGTGCCCACTCCATCACCTGTGGCGTCGTCATCGCTTGACTTGTTTTTCCTGTCGACATGAAATAAGCCACCCGGAACATATCTTCGTCGCTCATAACAGAACGATTCTCATCGGCTTTGATGATACCCTTGGACACCAGTTCTGAAAGTACCGCCTGCTTGCCTGCATCCTTCTGCAGATTCAAATAAAGCGCCAGATTGGCAAAAAAATGGCTCTCGCTGTTGCCACCAGCTGGCCAGCTATACGGTTTGCCGAAATCGATCAGCTCAAGCGGTCGTTCTCGCATTGTATCTGAGTAGGCCGTAAACGATTGGAACGTAATCGGACTATAGGAGACCACAGGTTTTTTCGTCAGGAATCTTGTAGCAAACTGCTCTTGCCCACCTTGATCGAGATAACCGAACTGGTCTTTGGTTGTGAATACATAAGGCGTCTGAACGTCTGCCTCGTTCCACACTTGTGGGAATACTTTGCTTGTTGGCAAAATCGCCTCGTATTTGGCCGCTGTCAGCACCTTTCCTTCCAGCGACATAAGGCCGTACAATCCCGTCTTCTTGTCCTGGTAGGCAATGGCACCCGTCTTGAGATCATATACGTGCATATACTTCATGGACTGATAATCGCCCGTGCTTAAGCGGAGCAACTGTGGTGAATAGACATCCCATCCTGTAGTTGACTGAATCAATACCCGATCAAAATAAGATTCCGTGTGAACACCTTTCACGCTAGTGAGCTTGCTTGCGAGCTGGTTCCCTTCTTGCGCCCATACATCCTGCGTGCCGTCCAACCGTGCTGTCATCACGATCTTTTGATTTTGTACTATCATTTCGTTTGCATCACGATACACAAAATCGCTCACGGCCTGGAGTTGACCGTCATCGACCTTGATCATCGCCATTCCGACATTCTCCGCTCTCACACCCATCGTGTATACGGAATCAGCTGCTTTGATCAAGGTAAGAGGCGGTCTATCGTTGCCTGACTTCCACATCGCTACTTTGATCTCCGTAGTCAACAGCTTGCCATCAGGGGTATAAAGATCCGCCCAATCGTGATCCATTGCAACGATGACATTGGTATCGGAATCCATATAAACATATTGGTAGAGCTTGCTGATTGGTTGGTTCGTCTTGCGGTCCACAATCATCTCGCCTTTTCCCGGCTCATACTTTTTCGTCAAATCATCGGACAACCTATTGGGATTGACAGCTTCTATTTGTTTCCCACTAATGCCGTATCGCAGCACCCTTCCATCCGGTTCTGTCACCAGCACCTCCCCCGTTACTCCCTCGTGGCGAATGATTCGATTCTCAACAGGAGACAGGACCAAGCCTTCATCTTCAGAATAAAGTCCGATTTTGTTTCCGTCCTTAATGCTAAGCATGCTGTAGCCGCCCAACGTCACATATGAGTCGAACCAAAAATCTGGCTCCTTGACTTCTTTTCCCCAGCCTTGGAGGATCGCTTTTTTCCCATCGCTGCGGACGAGCAAGCGCGCAGCTGGCGGACCTTCTGCCCGCGGATACGCAAAGGAGATGACCGTCTCTCCCCCGACTTGGAGGACACCGTACAGATTCGTTTTCGGGTCCTGTCCCAACACGTAGCTGCCATACAAGTACTGGGCTCCTTTTTTCAATGGATGCGACGTACCTTTAGACCTGGAATAATACGTGATGACATCTCCAGAAAACGTGTAGTACACATCAGGATTGTTATGCTCGAACCCGACTTCTTTGTAAATGGGCTCTGCCAGCATTCGTCCGTCTTTCCACAGCCCTTGTCCCTTGGGTCCGACCACCTGAAAGTATCCATTGTTCCAAATATAGAGCGCATTGTATTTCGGCTCAAGTACGTACTTGCCATTGCGATCAATCAAGCCTTCTTTTCCACCGGATCGCACCTTGAGATATGCAGTGTCAGGACCGCCTTCGTTTGGAATCAGTTCTGCTTTTGGCAGCGCAAACAGCTTTTTGCCAGAAGCAGGATCGTACATGATGAGCTCTTTTGGAGTAGTCGCGACGAAATAACGCACTTTTTCCGCCTCTTTATTTTCCGTCTGATCAGGAGCAACGAGTTCAACCATCGACAGCTTGCCTGCAACTGGCGGAATCAGCACCTTTCCATCTACATGGATCACCATCGATGATTTTCCTAAGAACATAATCGCTGTCCCCTGCTCATTGGATAAATAATACGGATGCGCCCCGACAAACTTCATGGTCGACAGCTTGTGCGTCTTCAAATCGATATATTGGAACCAGCCGCCTTTTTGAACAATCGCGATATTTTTGGACTCCGGAATGTCGATATAATCCCAAATCGCAGGAGTTATTTCTTTCCCTGTCCGCGCGTCGAGAATTCCTTTTTTACCGCCCTTTGTTACGATCATGTTTTTGGAAGATCGCTCAAAATCATCATAAATGGCCTGTGTGACCAGCTTGTTACCGTCCGTAAAACCGATCTTGTAGTCTGTTGTATACGGCTGAATCTGGGAAAACGTAGCAGCATGGACAGAAGAAGTCCACGTACTTGCCCCGAGTATGACCGCGGTAACCAGACTCGCGGTTTTTGTTTTTATGTTCATTGGTGATTGGCCTCCCTTGTCAAACATTCCCTTCCTTTGACGCTTTGTATGGCGAAATAGTTTCGTTGCACTTTTTCAAACAACTGGAACCTTTTCTTTCCCTCCACTCGCTTTTAAGCGTGCTATAATTGTTCACACCGACGCAGTATAATCATCGTATACGGATGGGAGTGCTGAAAAGAGCACTTGGAAAGGATGTTCCCATGAATTTCTTTGCTGCCGCCTTGCAAAAGCCGGATGTAAGACGATTTGGGATTTTGGCGTTGTTTTGTTTGTTGCTTTACTCCTTGGGAAGTATGCTGAACATGGTGTTGCTTACCTTTTTAGTTACCTATTTAATGAATCGGCTGCATCAATACCTCACGCGTCTCACACACAAAGTCGTGCCGATCCATCCCAAGCTGATTCTCATTTTTCTCTATATGTTGCTGACATTCTTTCTCGTAGTGGGTGGGATGAAAGCTATTCCGGCTCTAATTCATCAAACCGGACAATTGTTCCATTCCATCGAGGAAGTGTACCATCAAAATCAGAACAATGAGTTTGCCCCCTATCTTATGTCTGTTGTTGGGAAGCTAGATGTGAAGGGCATCGTTCAAGGCAGCCTTGATTTTCTCTCAGTGGTCAGAAACGTTGGGTTCAATGTCTTTCTGGCGATTATTTTGAGCCTGTTTTTCCTGCTCGGCAAAGACAATGTCGTTACGTTTACCGCTCAATTTCGTACGAGCAAATTATCCTGGCTATATAACGAAATCGCCTACTTCAGTCAAAAATTCATCCTGACCTTTGGCAAAGTAATCGAAACACAGTTGTTGATCGCCTTATTCAATACGACCTTTACCGTCATCGGTCTGTGGATCATGGGCTTTCCGAATCTATTGGGACTCGCGATCATGGTCTTCATACTGGGACTCATTCCGGTTGCAGGTGTCGCCATTTCATTGATTCCGCTCAGTGCCATCGCCTTCAGTGTCGGTGGTATCGCTACCGTCGTCTATTTGCTCATCTTCATCATGATGATTCACGCGCTGGAAGCCTATGTGTTGAATCCTCGCTTAATGGCAACGAAGACTCACTTGCCGATTTTCTATACGTTTATCGTTCTGATCTTTTCCGAGCATTTCTTTGGAGTATGGGGACTGATTGTTGGAATTCCGTCCTTTGTTTTCTTGCTGGACATCTTGGAAGTGAAGAAAATGGAACAACCCCCTACCAAAAATAAATCCGTTCAAAAAGATGTACGAGATGTACGAGTCAACACGTAACATGATGGACATAGAGAAGGAGCCCCTCGTGAAAAGGGCTCCTTTTGCCTTTACTTGCCTTCAAACCATTTGATCAAAGCTTGCGTGCCGCTATCTGCGTCGCCGTTTGCTGCCAGTTCTTCATAAAGCGATTTGGAGAGCGCGAGTCCTGGTGTCATCAGCCCCATTTCCTCCGCTGCTTCCAAAGCGATTCCCATGTCCTTGATAAAATGTTTAACGTAAAAGCCAGGGGCAAAGTTGCCCGCGATCATGCGCGGCGCCAGATTCGACAGCGACCAGCTGCCTGCCGCACCCGCTCCAATGCTCGTCAGCACTTTCTCTGGATCCAGACCTGCTTTTTTCGCATACGCGATCGCTTCACACACACCGATCATGTTCGTCGCAATGCAAATCTGGTTGCACATTTTGGTATGCTGACCTGCACCTGGTCCACCCTGCAACACGACGTTTGTCCCCATGATCGTAAACACAGGCTCCATCGCATCAAATACTTCCTGATCGCCACCAACCATGATGGTCAGTCGGGCTTCACGTGCCCCCACATCTCCACCGGAGACAGGCGCATCCAGAGAATGCAGCCCGTGCTTTTTGGCTTCCTCATAAATATGTTTCGCCAGCGACGGCTTTGATGTCGTCATATCGATCAAATAAGTACCCGGCTTCGCATTTGCCACAATTCCATCCGCACCGAGATACACTTCCTCGACATCAGATGGATAGCCGACCATAGTAATGATAACGTTTGCCTCTTTTGCCAGCTCACTGACATGTTCCTTCCAAATCGCGCCGGCTGCCAGCAAATCTGCCGCTTTTTCCTTTGTACGCGTGTACACCAGCACTGTATATCCTGCTTGCAGAAAATGGTTTGCCATGCTTTTCCCCATGACACCCGTTCCTACAAATCCAATGATTCTTTCACTTACAGGTAAAGCCATGTGAACCACTCCTTCGTTTCTCTCTTTTCTATTCTCTCGACAATTGTACTTCTCGAATCTATCCGAATATTCCTGCTACGCGCCTTCTGTGTTTCCATGCAAAAAGGGACATATGTCCTTTTTTTCGCGCGCCACATTGTCCAGCGATACAGGGTCGACGGCTTCCGAGGAGCTAAAGACGGCGAAGCTAACGGAGGTTGCCGAGCTGTTGGGTACGAGCTATCGGCATTTGAACCGGGTCATCCGCAATCTTTGCGCAGCATCCGTGATCGAACGCAAAAAAAGCGCACTAATTATCAAAGATCGAGAAAAAATCAGTGAGCTTGCAAGCGGAAACATCTATGAGTGATCAACCACATAGGAGGTCTTATTGTGCAAGGCATTCTCTTTTCGTTAGTCGCTGGCGTTTGTTCATGCGGTTGGCTTTCTTGTATCGTTCTCGATCTTTCTTTACGTTCGTGATGGCGATTGGAAAAGCATCGGGGAAGTGAACAAGGTGTATTTGCTTGGGGGCGTTTTCGGGGCAGTGATCGTTTTTAGTGTGATGAAAGGCATTACGTCCATCGGGCCCGCCTATGCCGTATCGATTCTGCTCATTTCACAATTGCTCGTCGCTCTGCTCATTGATTCTCTCGGCCTGTTCGGTGTGCAAAAGGTTCCGATCACCTTGAACAAGATCATCGGAATCGGCATCATGATCGCAGGCGTAGTCGTATTCAAACTCAAATAAAGGAGGAGGGCATTATCGCCCTCCCCTACAGGATCAATTGCTCCGGATTCAGCCCCAGCAACGCCTCATGTACAAACCTTCCGTCTTTTCGAATGAGTACATCGTCAAACCAGATTTCGCCTCCACCGTATTCCGGACGCTGAATGCAGATCAGGTCCCAATGAATCGCGCTGCGGTTGCCGTTATCCGCCTGATCATAGGCTCGACCCGGTGTGAGATGGAAGCTGCCAGCGATTTTTTCATCAAACAAAGTATCCCCCATCGGGTGCAAAATGTACGGGTTAAACGCAATGGCGAATTCACCAATGTAGCGTGCCCCCTCGTCCGTGTCCAATATTTCGATGAGCTTATCTGTATGGTTAGCGTACGCCTCGACAATCTTTCCCTCCCGAAAAGTAAACCGGACGTTTTCAAACGTCGTTCCTTTGAAGTTGCTGGGCGTATTGTAGCTGATCGTCCCGTGAATCGAATCGCGCACGGGAGAGGTATACACTTCGCCATCGGGAATGTTTCGTTTGCCTACCGCTGTCCGCGTCCCGATCCCTTTGATCGAAAACGTCAGGTCTGTCCCTGGTCCGACGATGCGCACCTTGTCCGTTTTGTCCATGAGGTCGTACAACGGCTGGCACGCTTCGGCCATTTTCCGATAATCGAGTGAACATACGTTGAAATAAAAATCTTCAAACGCATCTGTCGTCATGTTGGCCTTTTGAGCAAGGGCCGAGGTCGGGTAGTTAATGCGTAGTCCTGTAATTTGATTGTCGACATGATGGAAAATGGAATCATACGCCTCTGCGTACAGACGGTATTTCTCCTGCGGAACATCCTTCATCTCACTGTCATTTGTCTCGCCATGAATGCCGATATAGCCTTGGATGCCAAACCACAGGTCCTTTTCCAACTGCACGGTCTGGGCAAGCTGCTCTTCGGTTAGCCCTTTCAACCATTCCCGCTGGACCTTTGGCCGCACAAAACGCAGGTGAGGATACGCTCCTTTCGCATACAGGCGCTTCACCAACTCCATTGCCAGCGCTTCTCCTTCATCCACGACCATGATCATAATATGCTGCTTAGCTTGCACATCCAGGCTGTACGAAATTAAGTTGTCGGCTATTTTGCTTAGTCTCTCATCTCTCATCTGACACGCGTCCTTTCCGGATTATCATTACTCTTCCAGCATAGCGTGCGTTTGTCAGAGGAATATCATCTGAAAACAAGTGATCACCACACTGTTGTGGTCGGGAGAAGCCCTGCCACATGTTTTCCAGTCGCCTATATCCTCTCTTCGTTCGGGCGGTCTCCTTCCAAACATGTGGCAGGGCTTTCGGACAGCAGTAAATTCCTTCGTGTTATTAAAACGTTTTGCAAGTTAACGCAAGGAAGCTTGTGAAAGTCAATTCAGTTGAAATAGAACATCTTAGAACCACTTTCAACGAATGAACGAATAGCTACGTAGGAAGAAGCGAATTTCCAGTCCAAGCGCCTCTGGAGCCCAACCTAGCGTAGGAATAAATGGCGGGGAATTTAAGCTTCACTTATGAAATTCTTCCTCGAAACTTCTACGTTTGAAGCGCTCCCGCCATTTATTCCGAAGCGGACAGTCTTACCTCCCCTTGCAGGGCGGAGGCCGAAGCGCAGACTGGAAATTCGCTTCTTCCCCCACTACAGCCCCTTTTCATACAAAAAAGCGATGCTAAGGAACTTGCCCTGCACCGCTTCTCCATGATTCACTTTCCTAACCGCTTATGCTGGACATCCTCCACACGCTGACTGATCCTGGCGAGTACAAAGGCGATGATGACCGAGAATATCACAATACCGTAAAATCCAGCACCGATTCCTATGCCAATCCCTCCAGCGAAAAAGATCATGGCTGCGGAGGTCAGTCCTTTTACTTTCAAGCCGTCCTTCAAGATGACGCCTGCTCCCAAAAAGCCAAGACCTGTAACAATCTGCGCAGCCAAGCGCATCGGGTCCATCATCGTTCCGTTGCCCGGCGCACTGTACAGCTTTGTGCTGTAAATAGAAACGAGTGTGATGAGCGTGCAGGCTACAGACACGTACATGTACGTTTTCAGCCCAGCAGGCTTGTTTCTGTGCGAGCGATCCCACCCGATGAACAAACCGAGAATCGCGCTCACCACTACCCGCACATACATTTCCAAGTCATACTGCACATACAACCATTGAAGAGTCTCCATCCTCGTCACCTTCTTATTGCGATAGAGACATGATATGTGCAGAATCAAAAAATAGACCGTCTTTTTCTAAAGCTTACTCCCTTTCAATCTTCACTTCTGGCCCGACAAAGGCTTCAAACAACCGCTCCCAGGGAAGCCTGATCTTGCTATCCGTTAATTCGACGATTTCTCCTTCAAACGTATTCTTGCCTCTCTTTCCGATCACCAGCGATTGATTGGCAAAGTAGTTTTCGTACCATTCTTCCGCATGTGGTGTCAGTGCATCCCTCACAAAATCATTGACTTCGTCGTAGTCATCTCCGAGGTTCCATTCATTTCCGTTTAACTCTTTTACGAGGTTTCGTGCTTCTGCCATGACTTTATTTCGGTAATGATGGTCATTTACAAACGAAGACAAGAGCAGATTGATATGGGTCTCTGCCGCATCTACTGTTAAGGGCACACCGAACTGATTTCCTTTTTCCAAAAAGGCTGATCGTTGCAACGCCTGTCCCAACGCGCTTCCCATATTATTTCCTGCCGTTCCCCATGCCGTGTATGCGAATAGCTCCGGCAGCTTTACCTCTTCTTGTAGTCGCTTGATCAGCTCAGGGTCAGCTTTGTTTGTAATCGTCACGTCTGTAATGGCGACCTGCTTTCCTTCCTCCAGAAGATCATTGATTTCTTCGACGAACTCATCCAGATCTTCGCGTCTCTCTGCGTTGCTCTGTCCTTTTTTCTTCGGCGAGTTGATCATGAGTACGATATCTGCGTCGTCTTCATCCCGAACGGGCTTGCCGCCTGCTGCGACGATATGCTTCTCGACATTCACATCAAAGGTCGTGTCTTCAAAAGGCGCCGTCCATTCATCGCCGTCTACACCCGAATACTCGACGGCTACTTTTGGATGGATGCGCAGTTCGTTCAAGGCAAATCTGCTCAACAAGACGGTCCCTACTTCGTCCGCTCCGGGGAAAATCGCTACACGATCCTCTACATCCAGCTCCTTTGCTTTTTTGACCAAGGTCTCCCGCTCTGCCCGGTGAAGACCATGAGGAGCAGCATCATCCTGAGCAAGCACTAAATAATCAATGGTCCCATCCTCTACCCAGTCGATCAACAAGGAGTTAATCTTGTGATTCCGCTCGCGGGCATTCAAGTAATCTTCCAGCACAGACTCGGGAATCTCCCTTTCCAACTGATCGAGTCGATCCTCTTTTTCCGTCATGCCGAGGTTGTGCACCTCATCGTATAAACTCGCCCATTCTCTGATTTGCTCATAGTATTTCAATGTTTCAGGATCAGTCGCCGTCACCGCCAGGCGTTGAATCGTATCGAAGACGTAGATCGGCTTTTTGGAATGTTTGTCTCTCAGCCTCTTAATGGCTTCGATATTCGACAGGGCATCTTCATAGGACTGTTGATCGGTACGAGACGCAACCAGCCCGCCATACGCCAGCATGCTGACAGAGATAACCGAGCCGTCCACTTTGCTTGCCTGTTTAATCAGCCACTCGCCAATTTCATCCCCATCGCCCGGGGTCATAAAGTGACCAAGTATGTCTTCATCCGGCATAATCGCCTCCACCCCGCCTGCCCGTGCTGTCATTTGCGGAAAATACGTATTGACCGGGCGATCATCGAGGGGGACAAGGGCGACTTTGGCAATTGGCTTGGGTGACGCTTTTTTCGCCGCATCTGCACTCGTCTGTGTAAATGGAACCATGCCTGTTACTAGTGCTGCCATAGCCAATGTCGAAATGACAACGCGCAACTTTTTCATAGATCCAATCTCCTTTCAAAATGAAAAGGTTTAATCGAGGACGGCATTCGCTAGACGCAATTGTTCCTGTAATTTACCCACGTGAATCAAACGCGGAATGGTCTTGTCATGAAACGCGATGGCGGCGGCAGTACCTGCTGCTTGCCCTGTCGCCATACAGCTCGGGGTAAGCCTGGTCGTCGCCAGCGCTTCATGGGTCGTAGAGATACAACGCCCCGCTGCAAGCAAGTTGTCAATGGACGGAGGGATCAGACAGCGATACGGAATGTCATAAGCGCCCTCCCCTTCAATATCTGCTGCCACTACGCCTTTGCCAGAAGGATCGTGAATATCAACCGGATAGCCGCTACGTGCGATGACATCCGGAAAACGCCTGCCCGCGACCACATCTTCGATCGTCAAACTGTACTCTCCGACGATTCTGCGTGTCTCACGGATGCCAATTTGCGTTCCGACTGCGGAGACGGATGCTTTCGAGAAACCAGGAACTTTATTTTTTAAAAATTCAGACATCAATAAAACTTGACGTCTCCCTTCTTCCTCCGCTTCCGTCAAATCCTCGACATCTGTTCCATCCAGCCCCTGCACCCGCGTGCAATTGATCAGAACTTCATCGCTCTCAGGCCCTGTGAAAAACAGAACTTGATCCCGATTAATCGGAACACCTGACATCTTCCAATGCGTATAAAAGCCTTGGACACCCGTCAGTGGAATGGACGGCAGCTGTGCAAACGGTGTCTTATGATAAAACTCATCTGGATGGTCAAGCATGTACTGCTTCACCTGCTCCAGATCGACGCCGCGCATGCGGAACTTCATGGTCATCGGCTGTGTCAGCCCGTCTGCATCTCGCCCTTTGCTCGTCGGCGCTCCCGATAAATAAGCGATATCTGCATCTCCTGTCGCATCGACGAACACCTTGGCCTTGATCTCGTATTTGCCCGATTTGCTGGTGAGCGTAACCGAAGTAATCTCAGTCCCTTCTACCTTCACCTGATCGACAAAGCTGTGGACAAACAGCTTGACGCCCGCTTCCTTGAGCATTTCCACAGCGACCAGCTTGTAAATTTCCGGATGGTACGGCGTGACTGTGCTCACGAATCCCACCGTATCCTGCAAATGTCCAGGCGATCCCCCCTTTTCTTGTAAGCGGTCGACGATTTCCTGTGCAATTCCTTTGATGACTTGCTCGCCTTTTTCCGTATGAAACGTCATCCACGGATAAACAAGCGCAATCGTCGACATCCCTCCGAGAAAGCCGTACCGCTCGATCAGGATTGTCTTGGCTCCCAATCGTCCGCTGGCAAGAGCGGCACTGATTCCTGCCGGGCCCCCGCCTACCACGACTACATCTGCTTCCACTACTCGATTCATCTGCACTCACTCCTTGTAGAACTTCCTTCCCACCCATGCTTCCTCTAGTCTTTGAGGCCCGTCATCGATACGCCCTCGATAAACTGCTTTTGGGCGAAAAAGAACACAATCAAAAGCGGCAAGGTTGCCATGACGGATGCACTCATCAAATGATGCCATGCTGTCCCTACTTCATCGGTAAACAAGGACAAAGCGAGCGGCAGCGTCATCAGCTCTCTGTCGTTGATGAAAATGAGCGGATCATAAAACTCGTTCCAGCTCGTCAAAAACGTAAAAATCGTCAGCGTTGCGATGGCTGGCTTCGCCAGTGGCAGCATGATGCTCCAATAAATCCGCCAACGCGAGCAACCATCAATCATCGCCGCCTCCTCCAGTTCCTTTGGAATCCCGAGGAAAAACTGGCGCATGACGAACACACCAAAAATTCCGCCTGCCCCGAAAATGGGAAGGACAACTAGTGGTACATGCGTATTGATAAATCCAAGCATGCGCATGAACAAAAACATTGGAATCGACGTCACTTCATGCGGGATCATCATTGTCGACAGCAGCACCAGAAAGACGATATTACGTCCCCGAAACGGGATTCTGGCAAACGCATAGCCTGCAATCGACGAAAATAAAACCGTTCCAACCGTGACTAGAATCGCAATGTACAGGCTGTTCCAATAGAACAGATGAAACGGCGTATTCGCCAAAACCTCTGTGTAGTTCTCCAAGCGAATCGACGAAGGGATAAACTCTGGCGGAAAGACGAATATTTTGGCCGGCTCTTTTAATGATGTAGAAAGCATCCACAAAAAAGGCACCAGCATCAGTAGAGAGATCGCTCCTAACGCGACATAGTGACCGCCAATCCCCAATAACTTGCCCGCTTGTAATCCGTGGCGATTACTCTTCATGGAACACCCACCTTTTTCTAAACTGCCACTGCAAGAGCGTAAATACTAAAATGATAAAGAATAGCACAAAGGCAAGTGCAGACGCATAACCGAATTCAAAGTTTTTGAAGGCACGCTCCCATATGTAATAGACAAGCACCTTTGTACTGTTATCAGGCCCCCCTTGGGTCATGACGTAAATCTGCCCAAACACCTTGAGCGAGCCGATGATCGTCAACAACATGGTTAAAAACACCGTCGGACTGATCATCGGGATCGTAATCTGAAACAATTGGCGCGTCCGACTGGCTCCATCAATGCGCGCCGCCTCGTATAAGTGAACAGGCACCTGCTGCAAAGCAGCGATGAACAGAACCATGTTCAAGCCCACATTTTTCAGGACACTCGTTACGATCACCACCGGCATCGCCAGCTTTGGATTGTACAGCCATGAAGGGCCTGTAATCCCAAACATCTGCAAGATCTGATTGATAAACCCCGTGTCTGTCGCAAACAAATACTTCCACACAATTGCCCAGACGATCAGCGATGTCATGACTGGCACAAAAATCGCTGTGCGGAATATCCCGATCCCCGGCAGCTTGCGCACGAGCAGTAAGGCCAACCCCAACGCCAACACGATGTTTAAGGGGACCAGTCCAGCCGAGAACGCGAATGTATTGCCCACGACCGTCCAAAATTCGGCATCTTGAAAAATCGCTTTGTAATTTTCCAGCCCAATAAATTCGGCTTCCCCCAGTAACGGCCAATCCGTAAAGCTCATGTACAGCGCGAGTAAAAGCGGACCTAACAACAGCACCACAAACCCGATAACCATTGGGCTGACAAACAGCCATCCTGCCAGATTCGCGTCCCGGTTGAAGGATTTTTTTCTTGTTCCACGTGTTCTCTTGTCAGGAGAGAGCCGGACACTCAACTTGCTCTCCATACGATCCCTCCTTAGTTGTCTATCGCATTCCGCAATGCATGGATGGAACGGCGGATTTCATCCTCGGTTCTCCCGATCGCCATCGCTCCAGCTAACAGGACGCGAACCCCCGTTTCACGTAGAGCTTCCACATCCTCCGCCACAATTTTTCGCTGTGTCGGGACGATGATGGGGATGCCTGCCTTCTCTACGATAAACCGATAGGCAAGCAGGTCGGCAAACGTAAGCCTCTTACCATACTCGCTCCCCGGAATAATCGACGCCTCTAATGCGGTCATGGGAAAATGCTTCACGGCTTCCAATCGTTTCAAATCGAACTGATCATCAATGGCAAACGTACTCGCCACCCCTTCTATTTTCAAAAGGGACGCTGGCAAATGATGACTATAGATGGAGATGAAGTCGATTCCCAGCGAATCGAACCGCCTGATTTCCTCGGGATTGAGCTCCTCCATTGACCCGCCAGGAACAATGCCAATCGGCCCTGCGAACTGGCTGCGTATCGTTTGGAGAAAGTCCGTATATTCAGCCAGAGGCCCGAACCGGTTGCCACTGGCACGATGGTACACATTGATGTGCATCTTCAAGCCATCTGCGCCTTCCTCCATCGCTGCTCTGGCCAAGGTCTCATCGTTTTGCGGGAGACTGACCATGAGCAGAAACGGCTTCTCTTCCAGTGCCTGTCGAAAACGATTCATCGTAACCTCCCTCTCCATTCACAACGGCCTGTATCCCAGACCGTTGTGATGAGCTTGCTTACTTTTTCATGATCGGATTAACTTTCGCTTCCAGTGACTTCACAATATCCGCAGGCTGTGCCGTTTGACCGAATAATTGATCAAAACCGGCCAGGATCGTCGTGTCGATTTTTTGCCAGTCCACATGACCTGGTTGCAGATGTGCCTTAGGCATTTCATCGATAACGGCCTGCTTGATGTGTGCAGGATCAGGGTTGCCTGGAACATTCAAAAACGGATCGGAATTCAACACAGACAAACGCGGCGGGACAAAGTAAGTCGAGGTCTCCTGGACACCCTGCTCACTCGCGAGGAACTTGAGGAACAGCTTGGTCTCCTCCAAATGCTTGGTTCCTTTGAAAATCGAATACCCTGCCTGACCGAGCATCGGTGCCGAGCCTTGTGAACCCGCTGGCATCGGAGCAATGTCCCACTTGAAATCCTTGATCGTCCGCGCCTTCGAAACGTAGCTGTACACATCAAAGAACATGCCAATTTTGCCTGATTCAAAGCTGACCTGTTCACCTGCCTTCGGATGTGACCCATCTGTAAACATCATCCGTTGGAGCATGCTGAGTGTCTCCACTCCGTATTGGTCATTCCACGTAAACTGATTCATCTCTTTGTTGAACGGGCCGCTGCCATTTGACCATGAATAGGAAGACAGGATGATCCACGTTTTCCAATCGCGGAAGAAGTTGGCCCCGTAGATTTTGCTCGCCCCGGTTCCGCTCGAGATCGCCTGCGCTGACTTTTCGAATTCCTCCCACGTCCATTTTCCTTCCTTCGCTAGGTCGTTCGGCGATTTCAAGCCAGCCTTGTCAAACAAGTCTTTGTTGTAGAACATCACGGTAGGTGGGGTAGAAAACGGCAGTCCGTACAATTTGTCGTCTTTTTGGAACAGCTCAAGCGTCGACGGGATAAAGTCATCCAGCTTAAATGCAGCGTCGTTCTTTACATCCGAGACATCTTCCAATATCCCATTCTCCATAAACTGCGGCACCATTCGCTCAGACACCCAACCGATATCAGGCAGCTCCTGACCTGCAGCCAGCACCGTCACCTTTTGCTGGTAATCGGGGAATGGCACAGATTCCAGCTTCACCTTGATAGTCGGGTTTTGTTGCGTAAATTTTTCAGAGAGCTTCGTATACAGGTCCAAGTGGGCTTGGTTGCCCCATGTCAAAAACGTAAGCTCAACTGCTTCTTTCTTGCCCGTTGCGGAGTCACCGGGAGTCGTCGCAGTATTGCTGCACCCAAATGTAAACGCTGTCAAAGCAGTTGACAATGCCAACAGGATTGCCTTTTTCATGGCGTACCTCCTTATCTGTTTTCCCTGTCACCAGTATAAAATTGAATGAATAGTAAGATAAATCATACAGGATTTAGATTTGGTATGAGATTTAAAGATCTTTACTGCCGACGAGATCTCGGTAGCTCCCAGGTGTCATCCCGACTTCCTTTTTAAATACCAGCATGAAATGCTTCGCGCTCTGATACCCCACTAAGCGCGCGATATCATATACCTTCAGGCTCGTCTCGTGTAAAAGCTGCTTGGCGCGGTTCATCCTCACCTGCGTGATGTAGTCCGAGACATTTTCCCCCGTCTCGGTCTTGAACAATTGACTCAAATAGATTGGATTCAAATGAACACATTCTGCCAGTGTCTGGAGTCTCAGATCGCCGCCCAAATGATCGTGAATGAATGCTTTTACCTTGCGAATGGTTTGTCTTTCTTCTCTATGGCTGCCGTCGACGGTGTTTTGTTCTTCCCGGACTTTCTTTTTGCGATCCAGCACCTCCCTGATTTTTGCGAGCGTGCTCACCAGTTCTACTCGATCAATGGGCTTCAAAAGGTAGTCGGAGACTTTGTACTTCAACGCTTTCTG
The DNA here is from genome assembly GCF_013186635.1 of Brevibacillus sp. HB1.3. Taxonomy (NCBI): domain Bacteria; kingdom Bacillati; phylum Bacillota; class Bacilli; order Caryophanales; family Paenibacillaceae; genus Brevibacillus; species Brevibacillus sp. HB1.3. The sequence goes on from NZ_JABMIT010000005.1 coordinate 44,026, forward strand.
TGCGTAGTGAAAATCACCATAGCCACTAATAATCACAATGGGCAGCTCCTCGTACATCTCCCGAATTTTCCCGATCAGCGCCAAGCCATCCACTTCCCGCATGCGGATATCTGTCACAACCAAATCAGGCATTTCCGTGCGCAGATATTGCAAGGCATCCTTTCCATTTTCCGCTTCTGCCATGACCGCAAAACCAGATGTTCCTTTTTCAATTAACGCTCTCAAGCCTTCCCGAATCATTCGTTCATCTTCCACCAGCAATACTTTGTACATGGCGTGATTCTCCCTTCTGAAAATCGAGTGGAATCTTCATCGTAATTTCCGTGCCTTGGTCCAGCCTGCTCACAATCGTTAGCCCATACTCATCCCCGAACAATAAGGTCAGCCGCTGGGAAATGTTTCGCAAGGCTGTCCCATTGTGTGCGTTTCCTGTCATCTCATGCTGCTGCATAGGCGTACGCAGACTTGCGAGCAGACGACTCAAAGTTTGCTCTGACATTCCCTTGCCATTGTCTCTCACACTAATCTGCATCACACCCTCCTGACAAAGCGCCGTGAGCCATATCGTCCCTCCCTGTTCCTGATGCTCAATCCCGTGTGCAATCGCATTTTCAAGCAATGGCTGTAGCAGTAGCTTCGGGATACGCTGATCCGACAGGCTCTCTTCTACGTCCATAAACACCTGAAGGCGCTCTTCCAGACGAATCTTTTGAATACGGATGTAGGATTCTAACGATATCAGTTCTTGCGTCAGCGTAACCTGCCCATCCTCTCGCGCGATCGTATAGCGCATGAGTTTTCCGAGCGAAGCAACCATATCGGACACATCGTAATTACCCGAGCGGATCGCCATCATATTGATCGATTCGAGTGTGTTGTAAATAAAATGCGGATTGATCTGACTTTGCAAGGCCGCCAGCTCCGCCTCCCGCTCACGCAAGCTGCTGAGATACACCTCATTGACAAGGCGATTGATTTCCTCGACCATCTGATTAAATTGCTCGCTCAGCTTCCCGAGCTCGTCTTGGGAAGCGACGGGAACTCGTTCATGAAAGTTTCCCCGCTTTACTTGCAGCATTTTTTCTTTCAATTGAACGAGCGGCTTGCTGAGCGAATAGGAAAAATAAATCGCGAGTCCGCCAGCCACGAGCAAAAACATCGCCGCAATCAGCATCGTAAAGCTGCGCAAGCTATTGGATTCTGCGAGCAGGATCTCGAGCGGAATCAGACTAATCACCACAAGCCCCGTCTCTCTCGATTGATGATCCACGAAGAGATATGGCTGTCCCTTAATCACCATCTGATTCGCATCCCCACGATTGATCGCAGGGGTTTCTTGCAGGAAAGTACGATAACCAGGCGAGCCTTCGCTCTCCCTCTTTTCATAAAACAGCTCGTTTCCCTCGTTGACGATGATCAAGCTCCCATCCTTGGTAAAAGGCATATCAGACAAGATCTGGTCAAACATGTCCATTTTCATATCGATTTTCATGATTCCAAGCGGTACTTTCGTATACGGCTCACGCAATAACCGAGCCACTGACATATAGCGCTCCCCAGAGGCATCCAAATAATAGCTGGGCCGATGCTGTGGAATAATGACGGCTGCGCCCTGTTCCTTGATCACGCGCGAATACCATCCCTCTTCTGCCAAATCTCCCTTGCTCTTCATGACAGAGGGGTCCAGATTGGAAAAAATCATGCCATTTCCCGCGATGATTTGAATACCTTTTACTTCCGGTCGGCTATAGGAAAGACTGGAGATAAACAGCGTCATCTTCTCCCTTTTTTCCATGGAGAGAAAAGAAGTAGCCGACGTATTTGTCTGAATTTCTTTTAAAATGGACAGGACTTCCGGATCGTAGAGCGGCATGAGTGATAAACGCTTCATCTCCCGTATATTGCGCTCCAGGTTACGGTTGATTTGCCCCACAATCTGCCCCGTGTATTCAGCCGTTCTCAATTCCGTTGAAGCCGTAAACTTGCTGTACGTGATGACCCCTTGTAAGCTCAACGGGATTGCGATCAAGCAGAGAAAAAGCGTGAGAATCTTCGCACGCAGTGTTCCGTTAAAAAAAAGCATCGAGACTTTCCTTTTCATGATGGCCCCTTTCAACCTGTTTGAATAATCAGTATTTTATTCATCAAAAAATCCGTCAGGTCCAAAATCCTGACGGTCTGTTCCTCAGTCTATTTCGATGCCATGTAGCGACAATCGTAGAATGTATCCCCAATCAAAAACTCTCTCGTCAACGTACCGATTTCCTTGAAGCCCAACTTTTTGTACAAATGAATAGCAGAATCGTTGTCTGAACGGACTTTCAGATTGATTTTCCGAATGACTTTTGATTCCTTGGCCCACTCCAGCAAGGATTCCCCAAATTCACCTACATGCTGCGTCCGCGATCGGATACCTCCTCGAAAACAAAGTCGATTGTGAGCTTCCAGACATCTTTTGATGTTTTCTTTTTGCTCATCAGGGGTGACTGTCCATTCTTGCGGTCCAAATGACAAATTATCCGTCTCTCCTGATACGCAATGTATGAACGCAACCAAGGCTTCAGCATCTGCCAGCTCCGCTGATCGAATGATGACATTTTGCCCAGACTTCAATTTGGATCCCTTCATAAGGACCTCCTCGCATCGGAAACTTTTCATACTATTTAAACAGAAAAACGGACGCCTGTTAACCGTCCGCTTGTAGCTGCACTCTAGTTTTTTAAGGTCGATATCCGTACATACTGAAAACAAACAGCAAGCATAGATAGATAATCGCTGCGGGTACAATGGTAAGAGAAATGAGAAACCGCTTCTTCACACCGTTGGCATTTCGAAACAGCCAAAAGTAGATGAACAGCAGGATGAGAAGAAATGGGACAAAATAAAAGCCGAGCATAAGTCCCACCCAATCCGAGTTGGTTTCCCAGAACTTCTCTGGCACCGGCACCCGATGATATTCACTATATATCTCTTCTTTACGAGAGATAAATAGGTAAGATAGCACGAGATAGTAACCGAATATAACGAATTTCAGCCAAGGCTTGATCTGTTTCGTGGCGAGTGTTATGGAAAAAACAATTCCCAGAATAAACCATAATGCCATGTATTCCATCTGGATCCCTCCTATGAAGGATTATAGGGACCCGTTCTGCTGGAGATAAGTACCAACTTTTTTTGGTACCTCACCCTCACGTGATTACAAGAGTCGACAAAATTTGGAATCCTTCCTATAATAGACTTGTCAAACAACACGGTATGCGGGTATCTTTGCATATAGAAAGCTCACTACCTGTAGGAGATGGTCACGATAACGTACGCTCTTTCGTTTTTACTGTCGTTTTGTATCGTTATGGTGCTGATTCCGCCTCTGGCTAAATTGGCATTTCGCCTTGATTTTGTGGACAAGCCACGTAAAGACGTGGAAAGAAAAATTCACCGGGAGCCTATCCCATTGACCGCCAGCTACGCTATTTTTGTCGGCTTTGCTGCATCGTTTTTGCTCTTCTCGAAAGAATCGACTGGGCAAACGATCGCTGTTCTGTCAGGCTCACTACTGCTGCTGATTATTGGTACCATTGATGACTGGTACAAAACGCAAGGCAAGGATTTTTCCGCCCTGCCCAAGCTGATCGTCCAAATATCAGCCGCTGTGATTGTCTACTTGTCGGGTATTACTTTTTCCGGCTTTTACAATCCATTAAGTGGCGAATACATCCTGCTCCCGCAATGGTTGCAGTTCATCCTGACCATCCTGTGGATTTTCGGGGTAACGACGGTCATCAATTTTTCGGATGGCATGGACGGTTTGGCTGGAGGACTTTCCGCGATCTCCGCAGGCACGCTCTTCGTAGTCGCTTTGGTAAAAGGACAAAGCACATCTGCGATTATGGCGATCAGTCTGATCGGTGTTGCCCTGGCTTATCTGCGGTACAACAAGCCGCCGGCCAAAATTTTCATGGGAGATGCAGGCGCGACCTTCCTCGGCTTTATCTTGGCGGTTATCGCGTTGGATGGTGCTTTTAAGCAGGCAACTGTTCTCTCCTTGTTCATTCCGATTTTAGCACTCGGTGTGCCGATTTTTGATAATCTGTTTGTGGTGACCAAGCGCTTCCTGCAAGGAAAGCCGATCTACCAAGCAGATGCCAGTCAGGTTCATTATCGCCTGCTGCGTTCTGGACTCAACCCAAAACAAGTCGTCACCTTCCTGTGCTTGATCAGTGTTTGCTTTAGTCTGACGTCTATTATCCTGCTCCTTCTCGGAGTATAGTTATTATCGGTCAGAACGAAAAATGCCGCTTGGTTCTAATCCCTGCGGCATTTTTTTATGAGTGATCATGCGAAGTCTCTCTTCGCTGTCGTAGTCGTCTGAAACGTCTGGAAGCCTGTCCGTTCGTACAACGCAATCGCGGGTTCGTTGTGAGTACCTGTGACGAGATACGGCTTCAAGCCCTTTTCCAGCGTCTGGTTTACAAAAAAGCGGACAAGCTCTTTGCCGTAGCCTTTGCCTTGATGCACGGGATCTACGAATACATCGTAGACTTCGCCATGTCCTGTGATGATCAGGGAGCCTACGAATACTCCCTCATGCTCGAACAAATAAATGTCCTCCCTCATCTCACACAGCAGCCAGCTTTTCCATGCGTTCATCGTTTTCTCAGGATAGTCTGCCAATCGGTATGGCTGAAGATCGATGCCTTTGCGCACCTCATAGTAAGCGTCACTCTGCGATTGGATGTACATATCCATATCGGACTCGGTGAATTTTCGTACGTCCAGTGTCGGCGCAGGCCCGATCTCTCCTGTGTATTTCATCAGATGATGTCCCCAGATAGAAGCAAAGCCTCTCTTGGCAAAAAAATCAGCACCTTGCCCGTGGTCTACCCGATAGGTAGCCATGACTGCCCTCGGCTTCTCCTCGTGCTGTTGCAGTTCCAGCCATAGCTGATCAAACAGCTGGGAGCCGATTCCTCGCTTCCGATGATCTGGTCGTGTATAGACGTATATTTCTGCTGTCCCGTCTTCTCCAGAGGAGTTCAAATCATATGTGCCACAACCGATGATTTGATCGTTTTCCTCCCAGATGAAAACCGTAGCTTTTTCCACGATATCAACAATCTCTTCGCTCCTCCAAAGCATGCCCTCGCCAATCATCGTCACGATTGTCTCTTTGTCATTGGATTGTGCTTGTCGTATCATCTTACGCACTCCTCCGTTCTCTCCCGCTAGCTCTGCTGGACGGTTGCTGCTTCTGCGGCTTTTTCCAACTTCTTGCGATGTTGCAGGCAAGCTTCGCACCTTCTGCTTTTTCGCCCGAAAGCCGTGTAGTATTTGCTTTTTTTGCATGATCGGCACGTAATATACAACGAGCTCGACAAATTATAGTTCTCTTCTGGCGTGTTTTCTTTCAAGTGTACGGTCTTGTTATATTTGATCAGCAAATGAGCTGTGTGGATAGCATCGACCAAGGCCGAGTGCAGCCTGCCCTCCTGGATGATTCCTGCCGTGTCGATCGCTTCTTTCAGACTCATCTGTTTGCGATCAGCCAAAAGCAGGCTAATTGGCGGCTGGATGTCATTGTAATTACGCATCCAGTTGAAGTCCAAACCGAACCGCGCACAATGCTCAATCATCAGCCGCTTGTCGTCTTGCCCCCATGTACACAGGTAGTATTCAGAATCGTTGCCAATCCACTTCATAAATTCTGCGAATGCCCGGCGAAACGGAATAAAGGTGGGCATGTTCTCTTTATCGAGACCGATGAACTTACGCGTTCTCTCTGAGATTCGGCGCTCAATGGCTGGAAAGGTATAGCGCTGAAATGTGTCGACCTCCACGCCATTTTTTCCGGGTACGACTTTTGCCGCTCCGATCTCAATAATTTCCGGAATCTTGTCTCTCTGATAAGTCAGTGTCGTTTCAAGGTCAAAAACAATGATCTGCAAGCGTAATCACATCCTGTATGTATTGTCTCTATTATGGCTTGGATCGGGTATAGAAAGCAAAACAAAGACAAAAGGGCTACCTGATTGAAATGAAAAAGGATAAGAACCCATCGGATTCCTACCCTTGTTTATCTGTTTTTCTTGATGGTGACTCAATCTGCTGAGCGTACACGAATCGCTTGCTCATAAATGGCTTTTGCAACACGGGCGATGGTAAGTTCTGCGGCTTCTGTGTCAGTCACACCGCGTGATAAGGCAGTGATCGCAATCATCCCTTTTTCCTCGGGCAAATAAATGATGCCAGCATCATTGACGACTGCATTGACGGTCCCTGTCTTATGCGCGACCTTTGTTCCTTCTGGCAACAAGTACGGCAGACGGCTGTTGTAATGCTGACGTCGCATGATGTCCAGCATAAGCTCGCAGGAGGCTTCCGTGAGAATTTCTTTTCGCGCAATCATGATAAGCAGGCGGTTCAGCTCGGCTGGTGTCGCTACGTTATTGTCATGGGTAGGCATCGATACATCGTGGAGCAATTCGTAATTGCCTGACTCCTCCCGTCGCATGAACTCATCGAACCCCGCCTGCGAAGGTGCAGGCTCATTCATACCTACACAGTGGTTGAGGAGCTCCCAGCAATTATGCCGCAAGTGAATCTGCGAGAGACCCAGCTCATGCATGTGATCATTCACCTTGTCGATGCCGCCGATCAGCTCGAGGATTTGGTCCGTCGCATAGTTATCGCTGACAATCGTCATCAGTGTCGCCAAGTCTTTGACCGTTAAGGCTGCTCCGGCATCCAGCTCTTGCAAAATGCCTGACCCCGGCACGCGATCCTCCCATTTCAGTGCCACACGCTGGTCGAGACGGATTCGTCCTGCTTCCACCTCGCGCATCAAGGTGACCATGATCGGAATTTTGAATGCACTCGCCAGTTGAAACAACTCTTCATCCAGATGCCCTGCTGTCTCTCCTGTTTCCAAATGCATAGCTGCGATTCCAAAAATACCGGGCGCTTCCTTTAGCACGTCTTCTACTGCTTGCTGCCATGTCATGAAAATTCCTCCCCCATCGCTCGCGAAACGGCCCACACATGGATTTTCGTATCGGCCATTTCTTTTCAGCGCTATTGTTCTTTGTATCCCCACTTGAAATCGATGTAGCCCAAAGGGTCGACCGTGATGCCTTTTACCTTTTCATTTTGCACCCATGAATTGACGCTAGAGTACACACCCGTGACCGGCATTTCTTCCATCAGGATGCTCTCCGCTTCGACCAGATACTGATTGCGTTTGGCCTCATCTGGTTCGGCGTACGCCTTTTTCACCAGCTCTACGTACTTCTCACTAAACCAGAAGGTAGAATTATTGGAGCTGTACTTCTCCATCATCAGCTCCAGGAAGTTAACGGAGTCGTTGTAATCTCCCGTCCAGCCTGTTCGGGAAATCATGTACTTCCCTTGCTCCTGATCGTCAAACATGACCTTTAATTCTTTGTTAATCAGCTTGACGTCCACACCGAGAGCTTGCTTCCATTGCGCCTGCAACGCTTCGGCAATCTTCTTGTTGAGGTCGGAGGTATTGTAAAGATAGGTGACTTCGGGCAGCTTGGTGATACCCATCTCCTTCATTCCTTCTACCAATAACTTTTTCGCCGTCTCCACATCGTTATCCTTGAAATATCCTTCTGGCTTCAGGGAAGCGGAAAGTGGGACGAAGCCCATCAAGGGAGTCTGTCCAGCCTGACCAATGTTTTCAGCAATGTCACTACGGTTAATCGCGTAGGCAAATGCTTTGCGGATTTTGCTATTCGTAAATGGCGGCTTCTCTGTCTGGAACAAGAGATAGTAGTTGGTCGCACGTTTCATAGTTTGCAGCTTGCCTTCGTCGCGCAACGGTCCAATGGCATCCGCAGGTAGTCCACTAATCGGGCCGCCTGCCCAATCCAGCTCGCCGCTATTGAACAGCTCCAGCTCGGTATTCGTATCTTCGATCATGGAAAACTCGATTTCATTAAACTTCACGACGTCTTTGTCCCAATAGTGCTCGTTTTTTGCCAGCTCAATTTTGTTTTTATGCTGCCAATTCACTAGCTTGAACGGCCCATTGGTCACGATGGATTCGGGCTTTCTCGCCCAATCGGGATTGGCTTCTACCACCTTTTGATTGACCGGATAGTAGAAAGTCGCAAGTGTCAAGAAGTAAGGAGTAGGGTTTTCCAAGGTGACCTGCAGTATCTTGTCATTGACGACCTTAATGCCGACATCCTCTGCTTTCGCCTTTCCTTCGTAAAAGGCGCGGGCATTTTTGATTGGATAGTACTTGTAGGCGGAGCCGCTGGCTGTCTTCGGATTGAGCACGCGCATCCAGCCGAAGGCGAAGTCTTGAGCCGTAACCGGGTCACCATTGCTCCATTTGCTGTCGCGTAAAGTAAAGGTGTACACCTTTTTGTCCGCCGATACTTGAATGTCGGATGCAACAGAATGGACTGGCTTGCCATCCTTGTCCAATCGAACGAGCCCGTCGTACAGCGAACGAATGAAGGCACCAGAAATCACATCGTTGGACATGCCTGAATCAAGTGTTTCAGGCTCGGCGGCATTCATGTGCAACGTCTGCTCTGCCGCAGTCTGCACAGTTGCCTGCTGTGCTGGCGTTGGTTGCTGCTGCTTGTCTGGTGTGGTTTGAGTCGGCGTATTTCCGCTGCTACAGCCTGCAAATAGTCCCGTAAGCAAAACGAAGAGACTTGTCATGACAACTGGTCTTTTCATGCTGTACCCCCCTTGTTTGAGTCGGATTCAGATTATTGAATAAATATTCTGCAAATTTTATGCCATTCGTGTTTTCGCTTGTTCTTTGGTTGGTTTTATTCCCTGCTGAATACTTTTACCCGAGTCGGTCCGACAAGTTCCTACCAGTAGTCTCTGCCACGCAAAAAAGAAGTATTCATCGTTGAATACTTCTATTCATTCGCGCATATGGGGCTGTCCTCTCTAGCTTATCGCTGGTTCATAAATGGCTACCGCTTCACATGACCGCCGGCAAAAAACGATCGGGACATGCTTTTGCTTCGCCAGCTTCTTGATATTTTTACTCAAGCTGTGACTCACGAAGTTAATAAAGACAAGAACAAGCTCCGTATCAGAAGGAATCGTCGCCTTCACATCGGATTTTTTTCGACCTGATACGTGATAGACATTCTGGAACCCTTTGTTCTGCAACAAGCTCTCGATTTCTGCTACCCGATCTCCTCCTACCACAAGAACGCCTGCCATAGTCCTTCCTCCTCTCTTTTTCTCACGCTTTTTCTTCTATTTCCCGGTCCGCGCTTGCGAAATCTTTGCCTCAGGCTTTTCCACCGGGAGCCTGTATTTTTCCGTTCGCTCAATCTGAACGACCTGTGAATCGTGAACCACAATATGTAGGGAGCCGTATTCCAGACCGTCCAGTGCGCGTGCGATTTTCTCTAATAAGAGATCATCTAGGGAAATCTCATTCTTTGCCACGGGGATCACCTTCCTGTTTTGTTAAAATCAATACATATTATTCCGACCTACTTAGTTTGTTTTATAATCTGATAATACCCCTTGATCCCGACTGCTGTCAATGTCAAACAGTTTAGGCATCAAGAGGCTTTTCTCACCTCATTTTCCTTCGATTGCTTTCATTCCCGTTACACCAAATGGCAGGCGACAAATCGGTCAGTGCTTACCTCACGAAAAGCAGGAATTTCCTGTCGGCAAATCTCTTTCACATACGGGCAGCGCGTGTGGAATTTGCATCCTGCCGGAGGACTCGCCGGACTTGGCATGTCTCCCTGCAGGACGATGCGTTCGCGCTTGTACTTTGGGAGCGGGAGCGGCACAGAGGAGAGCAATGCTTTGGTGTACGGATGGAGCGGCTCCAAAAACAACTCATCCCGTGGTGCCAGCTCCAGCAATGATCCCAAATACATGACCCCGATCCTCGTGCACAGATGCTCCACGACGCTCAAATCATGGGAAATAAATAAGTACGTCAGCTTCCTTTGCTCCTGTAACTCTGCAAACAAATTGATGATTTGGGCTTGGATCGACACATCCAGAGCAGATACTGGCTCATCCGCGACGATAAAATCAGGATTCATCATAATGGCCCGTGCGATACCGATCCGTTGACGCTGACCTCCCGAGAACTCATGCGGATACCGATCAACATGATAGGGCGCCAATCCACATAAAGCCATCACCTCTAAGACCCTTTCCCTGACCTCCGCTTGTGGGAGCAGCCCATGATCAAGCAGCGCTTCCCCCAGTGCTTCTCCGATTCGGACGCGCGGATTCAGCGAGCTGTACGGGTCTTGAAAAATATATTGCATCCGGGGGCGCAGTGCTCGGAGCTCTTGGCGATTTAGTGCGTGCACATCGATACCCTGGAAGCGGACTTCTCCCTCTGTTTTTTCCAAAAGGCGCAGGATGGTGCGACCTGTCGTGCTTTTCCCGCTGCCTGATTCACCGACCAGCCCGAACGTCTCCCCTTTTTGAATAGAAAAGCTGACGTCATCCACCGCTTTCACATGGCCGATCGTCCTGCCTAATAGCCCTCCGGTAATCGGGTAATATTTTTTCAATCGGCGCACTTCCAGCAAATTATTTTCCACGGGCGATCTCCTCCTCATACAGCCAGCACGCGACCTTTCTACCGTCTTCCCCATCACGCAAAGGCGGCTGCTTCACCCGGCAAATGGCCAAGCACTGATCGCATCGGTCAAGAAAATAGCAGGCTTCACCGAGTGTCGTCGGATTCGGTACTTGACCAGGGATGGAATACAGCTTGGCTCTGCGTTGATTCAACACAGGCTTGGATCGGAGCAAGCCTTGTGTATACGGATGCTTCGGCTCCTCAAACAGCTCGACGACAGGAGACACCTCTACCACTTTCCCTGCGTACATCACGACTACTTGATCAGCCATTTCCGCAACAACACCCAGATCATGCGTGATAAAGAGAATCGCAGTTTTGGCTTCCTCCTTGATTTTGCGCAGCAGATCGAGAATTTGTGCCTGAATGGTCACATCCAAAGCAGTCGTCGGCTCATCGGCGATCAATAGGCGCGGATTGCAAGATATTGCAATCGCAATCATAATGCGTTGCAGCATGCCTCCGCTCAATTCATGGGGGTATGATTTTGCGATTTCTTTTGCCCGTGGGATTCCGACTAGCTCGATCAGTTCAATGGCTCGTGCTTGGGCTACTTTTTTGCTTAAGCCCTGATGCTCCATGATCGGTTCCATGATTTGCTCACCGATGGTCAGTACGGGATTGAGTGACGACATCGGCTCCTGAAAAATCATGGCCAGCTCATTGCCGCGGAGCTTGCGCATTTCTTCTTTGCTGACTTTTCGCAGATCACGGCCTGCAAACCATATCTCACCCGAAACGATACTGCCTACCGCCTCTGGGATTAGTCCCATCAATGACATGGCTGCCGCGCTTTTGCCGCAGCCTGACTCGCCTACGATGCATACGGTCTCTCCTTCATGGACGCGCAGATCGAGGGCATCGACTGCTTTGACCACGCCTTGTTCGGACTTGAAGTAGGTGCTTAGATTTTGGATTTCGACTAGAGCATTCATGCTTGGCTCACCTGCCTTTTCGTGTATTTGAAGGAGCTGTAGTGGAGAGGGAGAAGTGATTTCCAGTCTACGCTTCGGCCTACGCCCGCATGGGGGTATCACTGTCCGCTTCGAAAAAAATGGCGGGAGCGCTTCAAACCAGAAAACGCGCAGGCGTTTTTGTATGTAATAAAAGCTGAAATTCCCCGCCATTTTTTCCGAAGCTGGGATGGGCTCCAGAGGCGCTCGGACTGGAAATCACTTCTCCCTACGCTGCTTTATTTTAAAAGCTGGTTCACGATGGTGATATTCAAAAACTCATCAACGCTTCTGCTTCGGGTCCAAAGCATCCCGCAGTCCATCCCCCAGCAAATTAATCGAGATGACAGTAGCGAAAATAGCAATCCCAGGAGGAACCCACAGCCACGGTCTTTTCTGAAAATCGATCAACGTGTTTGCCGCATCCATCATATTGCCCCATGTCGGCGTTGGCGGGACGACTCCGAGGCCGAAGTACGATAATACGGATTCGCTCAGGATCGCACCTCCGACGTTCAAGGTGGCAACGACAATCAAGAGCGGTGTCAGATTGGGCAGCAAATGAAAGAACAGCTTGCGTCTGTCGCGCAGACCAAGTACTTCTGCTGCTTGCATGAATTCACTTTCGCGCAGGGTGAGCATCTGACTCCGGACCATTCGCGCCAAGCCGGGCCAGCCAATCAGGCTCAGCATAACCATGACGATGTAAATGCGATAGTCGGTCGGGATTTTCCACTCGGAGAGGACTGCACCCATAATAAACAAGAGCGGCAGACCAGGAATGGTCATGAGCACGTCTGCTACGCGCATGATTACTTGATCGACCCACCCGCGGTAAAAGCCAGCCAGTGCCCCGAGAAGGGCGCCAATGGAAACGGAGAGCACCATGGAAGCGATGCCGACTGTCAATGAGATTCGGCCAGCCTGCATCAATCGCGTCAAAATGTCTCTGCCCAAGCTGTCCGTCCCGAGCCAATGGGAGAAGCTTGGCGGCTTGTTAATCATAACCGTATTAATCTTGCCGGATGCGTACGGAGAAAAAAACGGACCGATGAAGCATACCACTGCCATGACGAGTAAGAACACAAGTCCTACCATGGCCAGACGCTTCTTTTTCAGTCGCAAAAACGCCTCGTGCCACAAGGAAGAACGCAACGCTACCTGCTCCGGTCTCGTCACCTCTGCTACTTCACTTACCGTTGATGCCATCGTTTTTCCCTCCTATTTCAACCGAACCCGCGGGTCGGCCACTCTGTACAGCAAATCAGCAGATAAGTTTCCGATGACGGTGAGAATCGCCAGGAACATCGTAAAGCCCATCAAGAGCGGGTAGTCCCGTACAGAAAACGCCTGCATGTACAACTGTCCGACACCGGGCCAGTTAAAGATTTTTTCCGTGATGATCGCCCCACCAAACAGAGCTGGCAGCTCAAAGCCTAGCAGTGTAATGGCAGGCAGGAGCGCATTGCGCAGCGCGTGCTTGTGCAGAACAACTTTTTCCTTCAGCCCTTTTGCCCGGGCCGTGCGCACGAAGTCTTGTTGAATGACCTCCAGCATGTTCGTGCGGAAATAGCGGGTCAGCGTCCCTACGCTCAGCAAAGTCAGCACTGTCACAGGCAAAAACATATGCTGAACCACGTCCCACGCATAGGTGAGCCCTGTTTCCTTGCTGCCGATCATCATCATGCCCCCTGCCGGAAATAGCTTGGCATCGACGGCAAACAGCTTGATAAACAGCAGCCCGACGAAGAAGACAGGCAACGACATCGCAGCAAAAACACCAATCGTCACGAGCGCATCGAACCAGGAATGCTGCCTTGCAGCAGACAGAACTCCGATTGAGATCGCAATCAGCCATGTAAAAAAGGTGGAGGTAATCGCCAGCAAAAACGAATTCCAGATGTAATCGTTTAACAGCGACATCACCGGCTGTTGGTATTGCAGAGAATAACCAAAGTCGCCTTGGAGGGCGTTTTTCATCCAGATGAAATACCGTTCGACGACAGGCTTATCCAGCCCGTACATTTCTTTTAGCTCCAGCTTTCGTTCGGCTGTCAGCTTGAGACTCGTATCGACGAAATCACCGGGCGTTAGGGCATACAGGAAAAAAATCAAAATGGATGCGCCGAAGAGCGTCAATGCCATGTAAAAGACCCTTTTCAGGAAGTAGGACGTCATCGTTGGCCTCCTTTCATGCTTGGGGAAAAAAGAAAGCCCAGCCCCAGGGCCGGGCACAACATTCGTGAGTCAGTTACTCGAACTTGTTACTCGATTTTGATGCCAGGCAGGCTGGTTGAAATGCCCGTGAACGGATTCGGCTCCAAGCCCTTGATCTTGCCGTTGTGCGCAGACAAAATTTTGCGGTAGCCGAGGAAGATGTACGGTGGGTCATCGCTCAACTCTTTGTACAGGTCTTTGTAGATTGCTTTCCGCTTCTCGATGTCTAGCGTAGATAGACCTGCTTCCAGCAATTCGTCTACTTTGGCATTGGAGTAGCCATTCGTTCCGGTAAATCCGCTCTTGCCCTTTTTCGTCGAGAAGGCGTCTACACCGTCATCTGGATCGATCAGCATCGTGGTTGAGAACGAAGCGAGGTCGTGATCGCCTTTTTCCGTCCGTGCCAATACGGCGTTGTAGTCCATCATTTCTGCTTCAAACTGGATGCCCAGCTCTTTGTAGTTTTCTTTGGCAATCGGGATCAGAACTTCTCCCAGCTTTCCTTTAGTCGTGTAGTAATGCACGATCAGCTTTTGTCCGTCTTTTTCGCGGATACCATCCGCGCCCGGCTTCCAGCCCGCTTCATCCAGGAGCTGCTTCGCCTTTTCCGGATTGTAGGCGTACGGATTAACGTCCTCCGTATAGGCCCAGGAAACAGGGCTGATCGGTACATTGGCGACTTGCGCGTATCCTTGGTAGGTCAGATCCAAAATCTTTTGGCGATCCAGTCCGTAAATGAAGGCTTGGCGGACGCGCTTGTCTTTGAAAAATGGCTTGGAATGATTGAACTTGATGTACGAATAAGCGCTGGATGTGTACAGATTGATATTCACGTATCCCAGCTCTTGCAGCTGCTCAATGTTATCCGAGTTGACGGTAAAGGAGTTGTAATCCATTTCCCCTGTCTGGATGAATTGCAGAGCGTCGCCCTCTGTCGTCTTGTAGATAAAGTGCTCAACCTGCGGCTTACCTTTGTAATAGTGCTCGTTTGCGAGATAGCGGACTTCTTGACCAGGAATGTACGCTTCCAATTTATAAGGTCCAGCTCCCAATGGCTTGCCGTGTAAGGTGCGGAGATACTCCAAATTGCCTGGTTTGTACTCCTTGCCGTAGTACGCTTTGGAGAGCACCTGCCCGCCTAACAGGACGAGAGATTTGGCGTTCACTTTCTCCGTCGTGATCCGGAGCGTCTGTGGATCAATTACCTTGATCCCTTCGATGGTGTTCGCTTTTCCTTCCTTGTATTCACGACCACCCTTGATACTTGCTACGAAAATGTCCGTTTCGCCGTCGTACGTTTTGTCGTGCAGAATCGTCAGTGTAAAGGCTACATCCTCTGCCGTCAGCGGTGAACCATCGCTGAATTTCAGATTCGGTCTCAGGTGGAACGTATACGTAAGCTGGTCAGGTGATACATCCCATTTTTCCGCGAGCTTGGGTACTGGCTTTCCTGTTGCATCGACATCCACCAGTGATTCGAAAATGGCTGAGGTGACGTTGCCATCGTAGCCGTTGTGGTAAAAAAACGGGTTAAACACGCCGCCCGGCTCCGTCAGTCCCGCAATGAATGTATCGGTCCTTTTGGCTGCTGCTTCCGGTAGCTTGGATAAATCCGTAGCCAAATTGATGCCGTCTTTTATGTCTTGCACCTTGCTGGCAGCAGGTGCTGTTGCATCTGCCGACGGAGTTGCCGTTTGTGTAGCTGGCGCGCTGCCTTCTGAGCTGCACCCTGTGACCAGGAGCGTCCCTAGCAGTAAAGTTGAAATGATTTGCGAAAGCCTTTTTTTCATGGTGATCCTCCTTCATATGCACTCACTCAGTGAAACCGTTCCTCCGGTGGTCCGGTCGGATCAAAAAATAATAACTTATAATTCCTACATGTTTACTATGAATTAGATTATAGGTATCTACACCTGAACGGTCAACATTTTTTTCCAAACAAAAAAAAGCCCCGATTATTCGAGGCTCTCATAAGTGGCATGTCTTTTATACGGAATGCCTAGTTTTTCAAACGCCTGCATCACGAATAGAGAATGTCGCTCGCGCATGGTTTTCTCCATACTCTTTTCCAATCCCCAATCAGATAGATTCGAGGCTGGTCGCAGTGCAGCACACAAATCCCAGTACGGAAGCTGGGTATAATCGAGTCTCTTGCTGCCAGATTGATAGCAAAGTGTAAAATCATTCATGGCCTTCACTCCAAATGCCCACAAAATCTCCAGTCTGGCATTTCCGAGATCAGATAAGGGGTCGCCGATCGCAGCATCCTCCCAATCGATGATAGCAGCCAGCTTCTCTTCCTTCCACATCGTATTTCCCGGCCAGAAATCGCCATGCAAAAGCGCTGCTGCATTCGCTTGACGTAGCGGCCAAACGGACTCCAGCACTTCGCGAATGAGTCCCTCATCCAATGATTTGTCCAGGATCGCAGGTCTTTTGTAGAGCTTTTCCGTTATCGCTTCTTCTTGTTTCGGCAAATAAGTGCTCGCCAGCCTAGAAGCGTCTACCGAATGGATGCGAGTCAGCACCTCAGCTGCTTGCTGTAGATAGCTGGATAAGTCGGCTGGTTTGGTGACTGTCTGGCCTTCTATGAATTCGATGACAAGGCACGGTGTGGGGAATATCTCGCTGGATGCTTCGAGATGATAGGGCGTTGGAGTCGGTAAGCCAGCGGACTTCAGTATTTGCAAAAGTTTGAATTCATCGGATGCGATCTGCGGATTTCGTTTGAGGTCAGCCTGACCATGCTCGCGGACGACTACTATTTTCTTCTTGCCGTCAGGAATCTCCATTTCAAGCGCGGTGACCTGTGCAGAAATCCCGCCTTTTAGCTCCCATGCGCGGAGGAGCTTGGCTGTAGGGTTCATGTTATGTACCAGGCGTGTCCATTTCTCATCCATCATGTTTCCCCCTTTATTCTCCACTGTCTGATTATCTATACAGCCCTACCTTCATTATATCCATGTACGATTCTATTTCCGCAAAGAAGGATTGGACATGTGCGAAGCATTTATCTCTGGCTACGTAGTTTTCGCCAATTGATGGCGATGTAGAAAAAAAGATGTATTCCATCGGTTGTGGTCGGGAGAAGCCCTGCCACATGTTTTCCAGTCGCCTGTATCCTCTCTGCGTTCGGGCGGTCTCCTTCCAAACATGTGACAGTGCTTCCGGAAAGCTGTAGATTCTTTCGTAGGTTTAAAGCGTTTTGCATGTTAACACAGGGCAAGCTTCAAAAAGATCCACTCAGTTAGAAAAAATCATCTCAGAACCACTTTCAACGAATGAATAAAAGCTACGTAGGAAGAAGCGAATTTCCAGTCCAAGCGCCTCTGGAGCCCATCTCAGCGTAGGAAAAAATGGCGGGGAATTTCAGCTTCACTTATGAATGCCCTCCCCGAAACTTCTACGTTTGAAGCGCTCCCGCCATTTTTTCCGAAGCGGACAGTGATACCCCCTGCTGGGCGTAGGCCGAAGCGTAGACTGGAAATTCGCTTCTTCCCCCACTACAGCAACGATAAAAAGACAAAAAGTTAGCCAGTACCAAGCGGTGTACCGGCTTTTCAACTATCATCTTTTCGGTAAATTAACCTGCCAGGATAATCCGTAACGATCTTGAACCCATCCGAACTTTTCACTAAACGGGTATTGCCCGAGCGGCATGAGTATTTGTCCATCTACTGAAAGCTGTCCAAAAATCCGGTTAACCTCTTCCTCTGTGTCGCAGTCCACAAACAACGAAATCGCCGGAGTAAAAGCATGATAGTCACCGTTCGTATTGTCGATACACATAAAGGTCTGGTCTTTTAAGGTGAAAGTAGCGTGCAGGACTTGTCCATTCTCGTGATGCAATACCTGCCTGATTTCGGAGCGATCAAAAATAGAAGTGTAAAACTTCATCGCTTCTTCCGCTTGTCCGTGGAACATGAAAAACGTAGTGATAGCTTGCACTGACAATCACTCCCTTTCGTGATGTTATACACCTCCATTCTGCCCATTCCTCAAACATGCATAACTATGCCCCATCCGGGATATACCATACTTTTTTCTCAAGGTCCCATTTAGCCCCCGGACTCTTTGCATAGTCTTTCTCAACAAAGGGACTGTTTAATGAAAATAAGGTTCTAGACTGACCAGAAAGTCATTGCCGTTATAACATCCTTAACGGAATACTATCTCTCTTTCTCATTTATCGTGATTGATAAAAATAGTATCACCAGGACTTATATCGTAAACTGTTAAATCTTTAACATCAGAAAGCAAAGCAGAGAGTTCGCTTGGCCGACCAGTTAAAAAATCAAATACGCCAAAATGTGTCGGTATAACATTTTTTATATTTAGCAGGCGGACTGCCTTAGCAGCCTCTCTGGGGGACATCGTATAAGCATCACCGATAGGCAATAGTGCCAGGTCTGGAACGTATAATTCAGCAATTAGAGCCATATCACCAAATACGTTTGTATCCCCAGCGTGATAGACAGTGTATCCATTTTCGAATTTGATTACGTACCCCATAGGCTCCCCGCCATAGAGAATCTGATCACCATCAACGAAAGCCGAGGAATGGTCTGCATGTACAGCAGTAACCGCTATATCTTCGAATTGTCGAGTTCCACCTTTATTTATGGCAACGATATTTTGAACACCTTTTTTCTGGAGAATAAAAGCCAGTTCCCAGCCTGCCAATACGCTGGCACCTGTTTTTTGCGCAAGCCAAACGACATCTTCAGCATGATCTCGATGTGCATGTGTTAAAAAAATGTAATCTACTTTTTCTATGTTTTTAATCGTTTCGGGACAGGAGGGATTGTTTTTAATCCATGGATCAATAAGTATTTTTTTATTTCCAGATGTTTCTATATAAAATCCACCAAAACCAATCCAGGTAAAAGAAATATTTCGGTTTAACATGTTGATACTCCCCTTTTATAAATTTCTAGCTGTAAAAACTTCCTTAGCTGCATTCAGTCCATTTAAAGCGGCGGGGAAACCAGCATAAACGGCCATTTGCATCATTATTTCCATGATCTCTTCTTTTGTCCATCCAACATTTAAGGCACCGTTAATATGAACTTTCAGTTGAGGAATTGCGTACCCAAGAGCGGTTAAGGCAGCAACGGTCGCAATCTCACGAGATTTCAAGTCCAATCCTGGTCGGCTATAGATGTCCCCAAATGGGAATTCAACTAAAAAACGTTCAAAGTCAGGCGCGATTCCTTTCAAAAACTCGCGAGTATGAACACCAGATTCTCCGACAACCTGATTCATTACTTGTGAACCGACTTCATACCTTATTTCAGCCATCTTTAAAATCCTCCACTTCATTGTTATCTGTACCTTCAATGTAACTCTCATAAAATGAAATTTTTTGAGTTACAGCATTTATAAATAATTCAATATTTCGTTGTTGTTCGAGCAACTTATTCCGATGATCCATAAGAATCGAAAGTCGATTCCTAACTGGTTCTTTGGGCATCTCCTCGGATTCCAAACGTTCAAGTATGCAGCCATCTTTTGTGAACTCCGAAATATCTTCAAGTGACATCCCTGTTTTTTTGAGAGTTGCCATGAAAATAAGAAAGTTTACATCAGAATCCCTAAATTCGCGTATTCCATTTTTGGATCTCTTTATTTTAGGAAATAACCCACTTCTTTCATAAAATCGAATGGTATGTGCAGAAAGTCCGGTTCTTTCCGCAACTTCTTTAATATTCATTTCGAGGAGCTCCTTCTGTTGTCGACTTGGTCCAATCTTACACCTTTGAGTTGACTCTAAGTCAAGTTACCAGTTTGCTTAACCCATTCAGTCAAAAACGTTATTTTTGGAGTCGAAAAAGACAGGCAAACGCCTGTCTTAGTTAATGTTTGGTTTCACACGTAGAGAAATGAAGCGGCGACTCGCTATTGAAGCTTAGACTCGGTTACTTCCCCTTTTTCGGATATACTCGCTCCATAGGAAATACGGTTGAGCTTGTCAATGATCCTCTGTTTGTTTTTCTCATCCATCGGAGCAGGCTGACCGTTCGTGAGCTTCACCGGGATTACGTGGCTCTTGCTCCCGTCTTTTGAAAAGGTCAATTGAACCATCATGGCTTCGCGACCTTTCGGATTGCGCGAGGTGGTAAACACAAAATTCCCTACACTGTAGTAGATCGGCGCCTTTTTATAGAACTCAACGCCCATAATCGAATGGCTATGCGACCCGACAATGGCATCCACGCCGCTGTCGATCAGCTTTTTCGCCATCTCACGCGCATATGGTTCTGGGTAATCCTTATATTCCAAATTCCAGTGCATGACCGCAATCGTAATGTCTGACTCTGCCACTGCCTTTTTAACATAGGACAGCATTGGCTCATACGAGTAGGCATGTGCGAGGCCTGGCTTGTTTTTTCGCGCATACCAACCCTCATTTGGAAGGACACGGCTGATCCCGATGATTGCCACGCGTTTTCCCTTGATCGTTTGGATGTAGGGAGCGAATGCTTCCTCCTCGTTTTTCCCTGCCCCCACGTAACCGATCTTTGCCTTTTTCAGATGATCCATCGTATCAGTGAGCGCGTCCATTCCGTAATCCAGCGAGTGATTATTCGCCAGGTTGACCACGTCGATGCCCGCGTTCACGAGCCCCTTCAACGACTCTGGCTTCGCACGATAGGTATATTCCTTTTTCTCCGGACGTCCCCGCGTACTGACGGGTGTCTCCAAATTGCCAATCGTCAGGTCTGCCTGCTTGAGAAAATCGGCGGTTTTTTGAAACGGATAATCTACGCCGTACCGTCCGATCTGATTCCCGACGCTCTTATCGAAAATCATATCCCCGACAAACGCTACCTGAATGGAATCCTGCTCCTGCAACTCCGCTTCGCTACTCGCCTCGACGGCGCCAGAAGATTCCGTTCCCATCGCAACACAGAGCATCCATGCAGCTACCACCATTACAGCTTGTTTCCATCGTCTCTTCTTCATGCCTCTTTCGCCCACTTCTCTTTTTTGCTTCCATTCTAGAAGCCGCGGGATGTGAAGCCTGTTGAAGCATGTCTGGCTTCCGTGGAAATTTCTCGCCGAAAAGTGACGGGCATGCAAAAGATGGCGGTTTGGGGCTTGCTCTTCAAGTCAAAATATTCCTCATTTTTCCAAATGTCGATTCTTGCCGATTACAAGTATAATGAATACAAAAGATTCTAATACATAGGACGGTACAAACATGCTCCATCATTCCATTATGCTGAAAACCAAAACAGCAATGCCCGCCGTTCGGTCGAATAGCGTTCACAGGAGCCGACTGCTGCAAAAAATGGACGCTGGTCTACAATGCCGACTAACCACTCTATACGCCCCAGCCGGTTACGGAAAAACGACCTTGCTCAGTCAATGGGCTCATCAGTACGGCGGTTCCACCGTATGGCTCTCACTCGATGAGATGGATAATGACCTGATTCGCTTTTGGAAATACATCGTATTTACGCTGTCTGAATCTGGCTTCGCTGAACTCTCCGAGCGAATGGAACCAGCCATGAAGGCAACCAGTCATACCTCGATCTTTACCTTCATCGATTCCCTGCTCAATGAACTCGCTGCTACGACACAGCCACTTGCTATCATTCTCGATGACTATCACGTCATCTCGGATGAGACGATTCACAACAGCTTGGCTTATTTTTTGGAATATCTCCCCAGTCACGTCCATCTGTACATCGCCAGTCGCAACAGGTTGCCTTTTTCTACAGTCAAATGGAACGTACGCCATGAAGTATGTCACATTGAGGCAGGACAATTTCTTTTCAGTCACCAAGAGACGGATAGCTTTTACCGGCAGGTTCACGATTTACCTCTAACCGAAACGCAAATTGAACAGCTGGTGAAAAGTACGGAGGGCTGGATCGCCGGCTTGCAGCTCGCAGCTATTTCACTCGTGAATACGGAGAATCACGATCAATTTTTTGCCGGATTTACTGGCTCTCATCGCAATATTTCGGAGTATTTGTTTCATGAGGTAATCATGCGACTTCCAGAAGAGGAGCGCAGCTTCTTGCTCAAAACCTCTGTGCTGGCGAGAATGGACGCTCACGTATGCCAAGCTCTGACCAGCCTGCCCCAGTGCCAACAAATGCTGACCCGCTTGCACCGCCAAAACATTTTTTTAATCCCACTGGATGATTATGGGACGTGGTATCGATACCATCACTTGTTTGCCGATTTTTTGCGCAGTCAATTGGAGCAAACGGCTCCCGGAGAAGCACGTGAGCTGCATCGGCTAGCCAGTGAGAGCTATGCGGAGCGTGGAATGATGGACGAAGCGATCGATCATGCGATTGCCGCTGCCGATTACACGCTTGCAGCAAGCTTCCTTGCGCAACATATTCCGGTACTGCTCCAACGCGGCGAGTTTTCCAGCTTTCTCAGAACGCTGGACAGCATCCCTGATCACGCGAACCATTTCTCACCACTTTTTCGCCTGATCTATGTGTTCCTCTTGGTTGCTTGCGGTTTTACGGATCGGGCAGAGCTTGCCCTCACCCAATTGGAGCAAAGCGCTGCGAGCCTAGAAGACTCAACGGAGCATCAACAGTTTTTGAGCGGGCTGTTTTTTGTCCGAGCGAATCTAGTGTTTGCAACCGGGGATTTTGAGAGTTGGATTGCCAGTTCCTCACAGTTAAGTGGTGAGCTGCCAGAGAGTCCGTTGTTTTACCATTTTAATTACAACACGACTGAGCCGTTTATTCGCCGTACGCGATTCGGGTTAAAAGGGATGCTGTCCGATCAAACAGAGGCTGTCGGCAAGCATTTTTCCAGCATACTCGAAGCTCATGGCTGGAAGGATTCTTTGATCAACCTGTACACCATTCAGGCGTTGGCGGAGGGGCTGTATGAGGAAAACAGGCTGGAAGAAAGCCTCGATCATCTTCAGCGAGTTCGTTTGGTCGCACTACAAAAGCAAATACCTGGCCTGCTCGTCCCAAATGCGCTGACATCCGCCAAGCACAAGCTAGTGGAGGGGAATTTTGTTGCGGCACGAAAAATCATCTCAGAGACACGGGAGACGGTCACAAGCTGGGGTGCTTCGTATTGGTTAAACCCATTACAAGCATTTCTCGCACACATCGCAATCCAGGAAGGGGACATTGCTTTAGCAAAAACGGAGTTGTCCAAGCTTCCCCCTTCCATTTTGAATCAGCCTAGCATTCAGAGAGAATTAGAGGTTTTGACCTATGTCCGTTTGTTGCTCACCCAGCAGCAGGAACAGGAAGCCTTGCGTATTTTAACGATCCTAAAGCCATCCAGTATTCGCGAGGAGCTGTTGATCAGCCAGGTAGACATCGCCATTCTGAAAGCCCTCGCCCACCAACAGTGTGGCAACAAAAAAGAAGCACTGGCTTTCCTCCACGAAGCACTCTTGATTGGCGGAAACAACTGCTACGTCCGAAGCTTTCTGGACGAAGGTACGGCGATGTCTCACCTCTTGCACGATTACCAGCTACGCTTGAAAAAACGATCCCAACAGCCAGGTCCGGCCGTATCGGCTGTGTACGTCAATCAGCTGCTATCCCTTTTCCCTAAGAAAATGGAGAAAAGAAAAGCTCCTTTGATTGAGCCGCTAACCGGAAAAGAAATGATTATCCTTTCCATGCTGGCCGAAGGAGCATCCAACAAGCTAATCGCCGATGAGCTAGGGAATACACTCGGGACCGTCAAGGTGTATTTGCATCGGATATATGGCAAGCTCGGTGTTACCAATCGCACACAGGCTCTTCTAAAAGCCCAAGAAATTTCGCTGTTAGAAAATAACCCTGTCGATTAACGGAACTTTTCACTATGTTCTTGCAGAAAAGCGTCCAGCTGGCGAGGTTCTCTGCCGAGGACACGCCATACATCGTCTGTCGGCTTTTCCGGGATTGTTACTGACATCAATTGAATTTCAACGACATGACTGGCGAGCCACTCCGGCATGTTTCCGTACTCCATCAGATCACGTCGGAGTGCTTCGCTATCCTTGTTGATGTACGTTATCGGGCGGCCAAGCAGTTCGGACAGCTTGCTCGCAATTTGCGAATAGCTGAAAACCTCAGAACCCGTCAGTGTGTATACACGACCTGCTTTTTCGGGATGGGTCAATGCCTCTGCGGCAACATCGGCGATATCCCGGCAATCGATAAAGTTGCAGGCTGTTTCGCCCATCGCGCCGAAGAAAACATGTTGCGTCTGAATTGTCGGTGCGAAACGGAGCAAATTCTGCATAAAGGCGTACGGACGAAGCACAGTATTTTTCATACCCGATTCTAATAAAGTTCTCTCGATTTCCTGGTGCCATCTCGCTACGGCGACTGGCGCCTTTCCGTCGTAGGCTGGACTGGATATTTTGACAATATGTTGGATTCCAGCCTCAGCTGCTATGCGAATCATCGCTGTTTCCAGCTCGACCTGATCGGGACTGTTTGAAAGGGAAAGGAAAAGCTGATTCGCACCAGTGAATGCTGTGCGCAATGATTCAGGGTCAGAAGCTTCCGCTGCTGCGACTTCCACCGTAGATGCTGCCCGTTCTCCCATTAGCATCTGAAGTTTTTCCGGTGTTCTACTCAATGCCCGAGTTGGGACACCAAGCTCTATCAATCTTTTCAAAAGTTCACGTCCTATAGTTCCTGTCGCTCCCATGACTACGATCATTATCTATCTCTCCTCCGTAACTGATTCCATTTTTGTCGGTTATGGCTGATGGCACTACGCCACCGCCATGTGATTAACGTGCTGGCGATTATCGCTGATAGCGGGAAGTCGATCCAGACACGACTTAACCATGCTAACGATTCATCGGGAGCCACGATGACGAGTAACTCCGTTGTTAGCCATGCTGCCAACAGACCGATCACCGCCATTGTCATCCCCATAATCGCTACCAGCGCCAAATGAGGCGTGTGGGTGACCCAGCGTTTATGTATACCTTGGCTCTGTAGCCATCGTCCAAGCAGTGCGGCAATCAATGCAGATGTACCGCCAATCGTGGTCAATGCTCCTATTTGCAGCCCTTTGTCAGCAGTGATCCATCCTCCAATGCTCGCCATGATCGCAGGAGACAAATAAGCCATGACGACCTCTCGCCATAAAACAAACGATTTTCGCTCGGGACCTGCCCTCTTGATTGGATAAACTCCTCCCGATTTTGCAGGATCATGCATCTTTTTCACCTCCTTTCCTCTGTTCTAGAAAAAATAATTAGGAACCTAACTATACAAGGATGAAAATGGGCTAGCTGCCTAGCCCGCTTTACTGCTTACTATTCTTCTGTCAGTGCCGAGATACCTTGTGTCACACGGTCCAGCAGGTCGAGAAACACACTGCGCTCCTGGGTATTGAGCAACCCGACCATCGCTTCCAATCTCGCAAAGTGCTCAGGCGCTATTTCACGCAGCTTGCTTGCCCCGAGCTCCGTTAACATGACCGATTTTTGCCTGCCATCTTTTGCACTCGCTCGTCGTGAAACTAGGCCATCACGCTCGAGGATGTCGATCAGACCGGTAACAGTTGCACGAGTTACACCCAGATGCTCTGCCAATTGTGACGGAAGTACTTCCCCTCCGTTATCTTCAAGGTCTGCCAACAACCGATATCGTCCCGTTGATAAGCCGAATCTGGCAAAATGTATTTCGGCCGCATGCCCTAGTTTGGCTCCTGCCTCCATCAGCCTGGCGGCGACGAGTATAGCTTGTGCATCAACATCGAGTCCATACCGGTCAATCTGGCGTTGCGATTGAACTAGCGATGGGATCGCATCTTCTTGTTTTCTTCCGTTTGAATGGTTTGTCATGGGCATAGTATGGCACCTAACTATTTTCGTGTCAATACTGCTTCTCTATTTCGGTGCCATCCTGATTGCACCATCCAGCCGGATCGTTTCTCCATTTAACATCGGATTGGTGAGGATGCTGTTCACGAGCATCGCGTATTCTTTTGGGTCACCCATGCGTGCGGGAAAAGGAACAGTCGCACCCAACGCTGCTTTTTCAGAGCGCGGAAGCTGATCGAACATCGGCGTGTCAAATAGCCCTGGAGCAATCGCCATCACGCGTATGCCATACCAAGCCAGATCTCTTGCTAGCGGCAGGGTCATGCTTACAATTCCGCCTTTGGAGGCGCTATAGGCAACCTGCCCCACCTGTCCTTCAAAAGCCGCCACTGATGCGGTATTGATGATGACACCCCGCTCCCCCTGTTGGTTCGGCTCATTTCCTGCCATTTGCTCCACCGCCAACCGAATAACATTAAAAGTACCGATTAGATTGACTGAAATGACTTTGCTGAAGGCTTCCAGTGGATGTGGACCGCTTCTCGACAGCGTTTTTTGTGCCAAACCAATCCCCGCACAGTTGACCAGGGCGTGAATCGTACCGAATGTGCCAGCAGCCTGATCAATGGCCTCCTTTACACTCGCCTCACTCATGACATCGGTATGCACGAACAATGCATTCTCGCGCCCCAACTCATTCGCCAGCGCTTGCCCCTTCTCCACCGTCAAATCAAGAATGGCTACTTTTCCCCCGTGTTGAACTACATTCCTCACAGCGGCTTCTCCCAAACCGGAAGCACCACCCGTTACAATGGCAACCACTTCCCGCATATCCAAGCCATTCTCTCCCTTCCTCTGCTGTTGCATCCGCATTCAGAAAAAAGCTCTGCAAGTTGGATACCAATCGAGCTCCCCCTTGTCGCACGTGGTTTTTACGCAGCGACAAGCAGTCTGCACCTTCTCAAATCCAGACAGGTGTGAGACAGCTGTGTCCGGGCAAAGGACAGTTGTGCTTATCCAGCTTGTTTTTATTTGTGACCGGAATGTTGCTTTATCTGGTGGTTCAAAACATGGGTAAAAACCGGACATTGGTTCGAGAGAGGACCATTAGAAAGCTTCATGCCTAAAATAAGTAGGTAACCAATCTGTCGGTTCATCCGTCTGCTATATAGGAGAATTTTACTAATCATACATGCACCTATTTCGAAGTAGTCAGACGAACTGGAGATGATCTCATGAGTCCTATGGTTTTTTTCAAAAAGGCTGTCCCCGCGAACGCTGAGCAACTCACCCAAATTGCCACTCGCTGCTTCGCAGAAGACGTCCAAAAGTACGGAGAGGGCCCTGCCGGACATGACCAGCCTGACCAGCATATTTTGTTCATGCAAAAGGCCCATTACTATACGATCTTGCTGGATGACCAGATCGTAGGCGGCTTTTGCCTCATTCCAGTCGACCATGAGCATTTGGAGCTGGGGATCATTTATGTCGATCCTGATAAGCAAAACCTGCGTATCGGAACCCAAACCATGCAGTTCATGGAAGCCGCGTATCCACACATCAAAAAGTGGACGCTCGATACTGGCTATGAAGCGATACGCAACCAACACTTTTACGAGAAATGCGGTTACAAAAAGGTCGGCGAAACTGAGCCGAACGCAACAAATGGTTTTTATAAATTCAGGTACGAAAAACGGATACCTAAATAGATAGATGGAAAAGGGAGAACAGCTACAGGCCATTCTCCCTTTTTTCTTTTGTCGCCCTTATTTTCGAATGCCCTTCTTGGTCGCCAATTCCAAGTAGTAGGTCGTTTCTGCCTGTGTTTCCTTCGTAAATGCTTCACTTACCGCGTATGCTGGCTCCACATGGATTTCACTCAGCTTTTGCAAAAAGGCTGGGTCTTTTTCCATCTTGGCAATCGCTTCTTCCCATTTGCGGATAATCGACGCTGGCGTTCCTTTGGCAAACGACACTCCCGTCCACCAGAAAACCGACAAGCCTTGAATCCCTTGCTCCTCCGCAGTAGGAACGTCAGGCAGGAACGGACTTCGCGTGTCACCGGATACGGCGAGGATTTTGACCTTGCCCGCTTTCAGCATCGGCATGATCTCCCCCACTGTATGCACCGCCAAAATCGCGTGCCCTCCAGCCACTTTCGGGACAGAGTCGGATGCGCCTTTCGTCACGATCATTCTCGTCTTGGCGAAGTCAGCCCCAATCACATCCAACCACTCTGCTACCCCAAAAGCGGAAAAGCCTGCTGGCCCTACAGAAGTCCAGGTTAACTGCTCCGGATTCGCACGCACCCACGCGGAAAATTCAGCGAAATCTTTCCAAGCTGCGTCGGCTTTCACAGCAAAAGCAAGCGTCCCTTTGCCAATCCTGGCTGTATAGACTTGATCCTCGTTTGTAATCGGCGGTGTTTTCATCCCGGCAGCGAGCATCGTCGTATTGGATACATTGACAGCAAGTGCTGTGTAACCATCGTTTTTGGCTTGCTTTAAAGCATACTCCGCTCCTACCGCCCCACCACCTCCCGCCTTGTTGACGACGATGATGGGCTGCCCCCATTCCTTGCTCAAATAATCTGCTGCCGCTCTGGCCACGAGATCGACTCCGCCCCCGGCAGAATACGGAACGATATACTCCACCTGCTTCGATGGATAAGCCGACTCGGCTGCACCTTGATTTCCACATGCGCTAACGGCTGCCGCCAAAAGTAACGACAGGATGACAGCTGCCCATTGTTTATACCCTTTCAATGACTCTTCCTCCCTACGCGACGACATCTACTCCCCGGTCTCGCTCTTCTTTCAGCCGTTGCTGTGTCCGGCGGTTCAGCATCATAGAGATGATCAAGAGTGCTCCAGCTGCCAGCAAGATGGTCAACGATAGGGGCCGAAACAAAACAATACTGAAATCACCCGCGCCCATCGCCATCGTTTGAATGAAGGATTCTTCCAGAAGAGGTCCCAAAATGAAGCACAACACCAGCGGAACAACGGGCCATTTATATTTGGAGAAAACATACCCAAGTCCGCCAAACAAAAACGCTACCCACACATCAAACATGCTGTTCCGCACACTGTATGCCCCAATCGTGCAGAACATCAGGATGATTGGAGCCATGATGCCATACGGTACCCTCGTTAATTTGACCCACACCCATACCATCGGGAGATTGAGCACGAGAAGCATCGCATTCCCCACGAACATCGAAGCGATGACCGTCCAGACAAAGCTCGCATTTTGTTCAAACAAAACAGGGCCTGGCGTCAATCCATAGATCATCAAGCCTGCTAACAAAATCGCCAGCGGCGGTGAGGAAGGAATCCCGAGCGAAAACAGCGGGATGAAGCCTGCACTGCTCGTCGCATTATTCGCTGCCTCTGGTGCCGCCACCCCTTCGATCGCTCCCTGACCAAACTTCTCGGGATGCTTCGATAGCTTTTTCTCCATATCGTACGCCAAAAACGACGTGATCGCAGCCGAACAGCCCGGCAGCAATCCAAGAAAAAAGCCGATAATCCCGCCCCTCAGCGTAGGCCCAGCACTTACTCTCAAGTCTTCCTTTTTCGGGTAGACACTCCCTGGCTTGCCAATCAGGGTAGCTGTGCGTTTTTCATCAATCCCTTTGAGGACTTCCGTGATCGCAAACAACCCGATAATGATGCTAATCATGTCAAAACCGCCGACCAATGCGGGAACGCCGTAATCAAAGCGCGGCATGCCCGAAGAAGGCCCCAGTCCAACTAGAGCTAGCGTATAACCGAATGCCCCCATCAAAAACGATTTGACCAATGATCCTCCTGATAGACTGACCATCAGCGTGAGAGCCAAAATCATCAGCGCAAAGTATTCAGGCGGTCCGAATTTTAAGGCTTGATCTGCCAGAATCGGTGCGAAAAAGACGAGGCCGATCACCCCCAGTACCCCTGCACCAAACGAAGCCAGTGCGGATATCCCCAATGCCGGCCCACCTCTCCCTTTTTTCGCGAGCGGATAGCCATCCAAACACGTGGGGACTGACGATAGCTCCCCCGGGATATTGAGCAGAATGGCAGTCGTCGAGCCACCGTACATGGCACCGTAATAAATCCCTGCCAGCATGATCATTCCTTGTGTCGGCTCCAGTACGGCTGTCACCGGAAGCAGAATCGCGATGGCAGAAGTGGGACCGAGACCGGGCAATACGCCTACAAAGGTGCCAATAAGAGCGCCGAGTGCTGCCATGAGCAGATGCTCCGGCGCGAGGGCTGAAGCAAAACCAGCCAGTAGTAATGGGAACGTCTCGATGATCAGCACCTCCTTATCATACTTGCTCTAAAACCAATCGCCTCCAGGCAGCGTGATATGCAGCGAGTAGATGAACACCACATACAGCCCCCCTGTCAAAAGGACGGAGTACATGATGGACGTACGCCACCGATAGCTGCCGATCAATATAAAAAATGCAAAGGAGACAAACAGCGTCGCCATTGTGTAGCCGATCGCGCCGAGCAGCCAGACATACAGCAACAGGAATAAAAAGCAAAGCAGCAGGCGCAGCCTTTTTCCAGGAAAAAGCGGTCCGGGATTTGGCGAAGAGGCTTGCTCCGTCACACGGAATGATTGGACCAGCAGCACACCTCCAAGCATGAAAAACAGTAAGCCGAGAATGGCAGGCAACGTGTGATCCCCTACGTACAAGGACGTCGAAAATGCCTCCAGACGATAGGCCTCGAATGATAGGACGACTCCAAGAAACATACTTAGGAGGGCACCGATAAAATCTGGCTGATTATCCGGGCGTCTCATGTGTATCACCTCAGCAAAAAAGCTACCACCAGCCTATGGCACATGCGCCCATTGTGTGCGAAAGCATAAAAAACTACCATAGCCGTTGTCCGTATGGGACAAAGCATATGGTAGTCATTTACATCTTGATTTCAATTTCGTTCCATTTCGATTTGGTCGCTCAGACGAATAATGGCATGAGCGACCTTCGCTTCATACGTCTCATTGCTTTCGAACTCGCTCCAAAGCTCTTTGCTATCACCGTTCGAAACATCGTGGATCATGAGCATTTTCAAAAGCTTCTCCATATTGGCTTGATTGCGGATCAAATGAGGCTCCATCCGCTTAACCACCATCCATAATTTTTGCGAATTGACCATCGGCGTCGTCACCATCTGCATCCGCTACCTCCATACCAATTATAACTACATATAACTAGTTATAATTAATTATAACGAATTACTCAAGTAAAAATGTTGTCTTCCGAAGTCACCTTTTTGCGTATAAGAAATGCCCTCCGATTGGAGGGCATTGATTGTATGGTTCAGTATGTTGCTTATGTTTCTATTGTCAGAGAAAAAAGATGATTACCAAGGCTCCGGCCAGCCATATTGTATAATTAGATTAGATTGCTTGGCTGGTTGTTCTACTAAAACTGGCATTGCAATGAAGGCGGTTAACATACACAAAGACAATATCCATTTCTTCATGACCTATACCTCCTGTTTGGATCTATGATTACTTCCATTATACACGTTTACCAATTTATGGAGTATACCAAAAGGAAGATTTTTTTTCTTTGACACATAGAATTCAAAAAGTACGCTCAGACTCTTATCGGCTTGTTTTATCTCATTGATTGCGCGATAGTAATTCACGCTCTCCACAAGACTATCGATCCCTAAGTCTGCTTCGTCTTTTTGAATGAAAAAGGTGCCCTTTGTTCGGAAATACAGTCCCATTTGATTGTATTGATTCGGAGTAGTTAAATTCTCTGGCAAGATCGATGCTTCTGCCAAAAATAGCTCACGGATTTTCTCTTCGTCTCCTACCTGGATATAAATCTCTAGCAAATCATTCGCAATCACAATTTTTTCATCCTGTGCTTGTTGTGCAAGACACTCTTGTAATACCGGAATGGCTTTATCAAATTTCCCTGTCTTTCCGTATAGTTTCCCCCGAATATGTCTGGCATGTTTATGTACCTCGGGATAATCGAACATTTCGTATCTCTCCAGATAAAAATGTCCTAATGTGTAGTCCTCCAACTCAAAATAGGAAATGATGATCGCAAGAATCGCTGCTGCTTTTTGCTCACTCTGACTATGATCAATTTCAAGTCCTTGTTTACACAGATGAATACAATCTGAATAGAATCCAAGACGTAATGCATGGAAGGAAAATTTATAGTAGGTCAAAATTCGCTCATTGATATGCAGATAGGACGTGTAGTGTAATAGCTCCTTGCCTTCTACATAAGTCTGATCTAATTGGCTTAAATTTTCACGTCGAATCATGTAGCGTTGGAAAAGCGATCTTGCCAGATACAAAGGAATTCCGTGTTCACGTGAGTAATCACAAATCACGTCATAAAGAGCCAAGCGCAGTTCTTCATTCCCTTCCATTCCCGCGCTTTGATACAGATAGTCTAAAGAAAGAAATGTATTGCTTTTGGGACAATTTAGCAACTGCAAAGCTACTTTGTTGGTAAGAACCACATTCTTCTCTTGCATCACAGCCTCTAATAGAGACCGCAGTGTCGCTTCGCGCGTAATTTTATGTAAATAGGGTACGATCGCTGTATAAAGTGGAATATCAAGTACTTTTGCCAGCTTCATTACATGCTGCATATTTGGTAAAGTAAAGGCATCGGATTCTATCTTACTAATGGTTCCAGAAGCTACACCTGTTCTTTCTGATAACTCAGTCAGTGTTAAGTTTGCTCTATTTCGATATACTCGTAATATGCCCCCAAAGGTCTTTCCCTCTGAAATCACAGCAAATACACCCTCCTGATGATTCCTTTTTATGGATATGATAGCACATTAAACCACGAATGATATAATCGATTTGAATCATTTTTAAATAGATTACACTTTTTAATAGAGTGAAGGAAGAAAAAATGGATCGATCATACCTATACTTGACAACATAAAAGGCTACATCCAAATTTGTGTGGATATAGCCTTTATGCGAATAGAGCACTTGATTTACTGAATGTGGAATCCATTCCTTACACAAGTATCCAAGATTCCTTACTGTGATTTTTCGGGGTCGTAATTGATTTCCACCAATGCTTCGGCAGCAGTCTCCCTAATATAATCAGTCGGAGAATTTAAGTAAGGTTCAATTACATTGATAAATTTTTGGTTTTTTGAAGCACCAATTATGGTTAATGCATAATCTAGAATAGGGTCGTTTAGAGTTGGTAAAACGTTTGCTAATTTATCCCATTCTATGGTTTTGGCTACTTCTTGAAATGTTACTGCATTCGCAATTATTCGAAACAAACTCTCTTTTATAGCAAAGTTTTCTTCTACTATCGCAAGGTCTAGGGCATACTCTGTGATATTAATAACGTCATCCCGATTGAGTGTTCCATACTCTATTAAATCACCAATTTCTTCTAATCTGTTAAATAGATCATCACCTCTATTTAGGAATAACCTTTTCAGATAAGTGACGTCGATCATATTATCCTCCTATGGGTGTTTGAATTGGTATATGAGTATCATTACCAAACTCTTCACTATAATTGGGGCTGTTTTTATTGTAAATTCCTCTTGTGTGCCAATTTCCTTTTGAATCCAAGTACTTGTTTCCTCTTACAACTCTTACTATCCAATTATTTCTTGCATTACTTCCTTCTGGAGCTGATGCGTCGGGGCCATGAACTCTCACTCGCCATGATACCCCATCCCCATTTTCTTCCCAGTGGTATTCAAATCCTTTTTCTACCTTCCCTTTAACTGGAGTTAATTCACGTCTTTTTGCATAAGTAGGAATTCTTGAAATAATATCATCTACTGTAGATCCTCTTATTCCAATAAAATCTCCAACACGTCCTGTTCCTAACTTCGCAACATTACCAAATATGATGCTCCCACGTTCACTTTTTAAGTAAGTGAATGCACGCTTTACAAACTCTCCACCTCTGAGATAGACAATAGTGCCAGTAACTATTGGACCTACCACCCATCCAGCTGCTTCGGCAACAATAACTGCATCTCCAATAAGGAAGATTTCGACTGTTTCACCATACCTATCATGTCCTAGTGATGAATCTGCATAAGCATACCCTAACAAGCGATCAGTGATTATTCCGTCTTCCTGTAAATACCCCATGTTTCGTTCATAAACATCTTTTGCAACATGGGTACTCCACTTGTTAAGGGTTACTTGATATGCGACTACACTCATCAGTAAGTCACTGTCGTAAACCCCAGTATTTTCACCATCGTAAAACCCGATTTTCTCTAAATATTCTTGCATCCTACTGATCTTCTCACTTGGAATTGTAGCGTTTAATTTATTTAGTAACTGCACCAATTCAAATTCTTCAAGATCGACCGTATTTTTGACAACTACATCTGCATGGATTGGCCACTGCGGGAAATCAGCTGTTACGATCTTTACTTTATAACGACCTGATTGTGCAAAGGTACCAAACTGTGCAGAAACAATCCCATCCCATTCAAAAAATTGATCCTCGGCTTTCACGTTTTTTCTAATTTGTTCGTATACTTTTTCTTTTTTATCGTTAAATATTTGAATATATGTTGTTTCATGTGGACTTTTAAATGTCCATCTGAATGTAGCACTTTTTTTAAATCCTGGTGTTGCATCAATAACAGCATATGACGGGCTTAACTTTATTTCTTTATGAGTAGTTTGATAACCGCGGCTATCTGGTAAAGTAAGCAATGCTTTAGTAGTATTTTCTGATGCGTTTTCATGATACTGAACTTTTGCAAAGTAAGTACCAGGTTGATTTGCAAAGAAGATTGTCTCTGGTTCATCAGGGTAGAACGTTTGAATCGATTTGCCAGACTCATCTTCTAATGTTATAGCATTTGCTGAGACGAACAAATGAATCTGTGCGGCTTCTTTTAGATTCAAGCGATAGTAATCCACATCAAACCTGGAGGACAATCTATCACTATATATCTCGTCCCACTCAGATGGAATTGCTCCTTCTCTTGCACTATCGGCATCCACAGTTTCAACTGTTATACGAGTATTTAGGCTTCCATTAGTAGCGCCTAATTTTAAATAGTGAGTCGTACCTGCACTCAGATTATATTCAAGCTTCGAGAAGAGCTTTCCATATGGACCATCCGGAACGTTATCGTTTTCTGCCAATAATGTTGTGAATGAATCATCAGAATATAATTGAAGGTACGTATCGTTTTCGGGTCCTTCGTTCTTATATGGGCTGGTAAAAAATCGATAGTTCCCAGAAACTGAAGGAGTAAACTTGTAGTACAAGCTCTTACCAGAGTTTGCTGTTACATCTATAGGCTCATTTTCTTTCAAAATTTCAATATTCTCAGGTTCTGGGTTAGTAGATGGCGATGTAGAGGGGGGCTGCCATGGTTCTACCCCTTCTATATTGATCGTAACCACATCACCAGGAGCTTTATTCTGATCGGTTATCCGAATGAAATAGATCCCCGAACTCAAAGGAGTATAGGTAAGAGTATCACTCGAAGAAGATACAATTTTTGAACCATTTGGGTCATCTAAAAGAGTTATTGATCCTGTCCAACTGAGTCCTTTTTGCACGATTTTGATAGTTTGATTTGCTTGTGCCTTTACAATGTACCAAATGTCTTTAGATGAGCCAAAAGTATCTGTCTGAGGCGCTGGGAACGATACTGGCGTGGATACGAGCCACTCATACTTATTTTCTCCACCACTTCCTCCAGTTAGCATCTTGATATAGTACGTTCCACTTGTCTCGATCCTTACATCCATACGTGAAGTCGTATCAGATAGGATTTCTTTTTTTGTACTATCATACAAGACCCAACCCTCAAGCGGTGAAGAGCCTTTTCCCCAAAGATGATAATTCAATCCTTCTTTTAATTCCGTCCGAAAGAAGATACTATCATTACTCGGAGTGGAAAAAGTAGCAATCGTTCCTTTTATCCCATCCAAAGAAACCGAATATGCTTGATTAAGATCAGACCCATCACCAGCTGTGATAGAAAATGTCTTTCCGCTATTTCCTGAAACTACTATAAAATAGGTTCTCGTTTCCGCAGGGGTAAAAGTAAGAGTGTCTAAAGAAACCGTTTTTATAGCAGGTTTGTTCGGATCATCGTATAAGTACATACCGGCACCAAAACCACTCAAACCTGGTGTATAAACTCTTAAGGTATGATTCGCTTTTGCTTTCACTTGATACCATATTTTCTTTTCTGGCCCAATCGTATAGCTTTGAGGCGTAGATACCGATAGAGGGATCGATTTGAGAATATAGTATTCGTGCTCCCCAGCATTCTCACCGGTTAACAATTTAATGTAGTATGTTCCACTTGTATCAACCTTGATATCAGTACGTGAAGTAGTACCGGATAAAACCTCTCTTTGTGCGCTATCGTACAAAACCCAGCCTTTAACTAATGGGTCTCCCCAAATGTGATAGTTATATCCCTTTGTCAACTCCGCAGCAAAGTAGATACTATCGTTACTAGGACTTGAGAATTTTCCTATACTCTTTTTATCGTCTTTATCAAAAACGATTGCATATGCTTGGTCAATGCTAGATCCATCACCAGCAGAGATAGTAATTTTTTGTCCACTGTTGCCCTTTATTTTAATATAGTAAGTACCGGTGGTTTTGGGTGTATACGTTAAAGTATTCTTTGTTGTGTAAGCTAATGATGGTTGATTTGGATCACTGTAAATGTCTTTAGAGGTCCCTCTCCCCTGAAGATCAGGTGTAAATACGCTTAACGTATGATTCTCTTGTAATGTAATAGAATACCAGTTATACCCTGAAGCTCCGATTGTATCTTCGACAGGACCAGGTGTTATTAATGGTTTGATCTCCTCTGGCAAAACGGAATTCAATGCATTCTTTTGTGAGGTAATTTCTACCTCATTCGAGATAAGCATTTCACCAGTTTCAGTCATACCCGTTACTACATAGTATCTAGATTCATCAGAATTTCGATCAATGGAATGATCTACATAGGAGGTTTCCGTTAGTTTTGAAATTAACTCTTCATAACTTTGAGAATTACTGCTGCGCATTTTTACGCTATAGCTCGTAGTTTTGTCTTCCGTATTCCAACGAAGAACATTCCCGTTCATTGTTGGAGTAACATCAAGATTAATACGTTCTTGAGGATCAGTTACATCAATTTCAATATCTACCGTCTTATCTTCATAATAAACACTGATCAGTGTTGTTCCTTCAGCATGTGCAGTTATCTTGCCATTACTAACACTAATTATCGCTTCATCTTTTACCTTCCAAAGAGCCTCGTTGGTGACGTCTTTCATTGTGCCATCTGGATTTTGAAGCTCAACGGTTACTTGTTTTTCACCACCTACATCTAAAGCTACGTTATGAAGAGAAGGAATTAATGTAGGTTCATCCTGGTATATCTGTACAGCAGTTACATTTGATAAAGTTTGTGATCCATCGGTGCCAAGCCCAATAATTCTATACTCATGAGTGGCTCCCTTTTGTAATGAGGTATCCTTATAATTTGTTGCCCACAATTCATCCGTTATTTGTTCGAAGTCTTCATTGCCAACTCGACGTTGTACAATATACTTTGAGTTTTCTGACCATTCACTCCAAGTCAACTGGATTTCTTCGTTTTCTTGTTGCGCACTAAGGTGAATAGATTCATCGGTACCAACCGATACTTCCAGTTGGATTTCTTTTTGATTGTAAAAGCCGATGATCCTCGTTTTCCCTGCATTCATTGCTTCTATCTTTTCGGTGGTTATCGAAACAATACTCTCATCTTCGACTTTCCATTCTATCTTGGTGCTTACATCTCTAGTCGTACCATCTGTAAACCTTGCAATTATTTCTACTGATTTGGATTCACCGACTTGAAGGTCAAGCCTAGTAGAATCAGTTTCTAATGTAAAGTCATTCTGTCCTTTTTTCATTTTGATTTTCACTGGCTTTGAAACAACGGAATCGCCATTAGATAAGTTTGCTTCAACCCTATAGTAATAGGTTGTACCAGGTCTGACTGTATCATCAGAAAAAGTGTTCTTCTTCAGATCAACCGCAAGAACTTCGTACTTCCTCTTACTTTCTCCTCGTTTCACTGTATAACTAGTAGCATCTACATTTTCCCAGCTTAAAATGGCACTTCCTTCATTTTCACTTGCCTTAATCTCTAGGTTCTCTTGATTAGGTGATACTTGAACAGGAATTTTTAATTCTTGTTCTCCATACTGAACAGTTACCAAAGTTGAACCAATAGCTGTTGCTGAAAACTGTCCGTCTTTAATAGATACAATGCCTTTCTTTTTTGGGGTCCAAGAGACCTCTTGAGTTACATCGCCACTGTTGCTATAGAAGTCACTAAAGATACGAACGTTTGTCGATTCCCCGACTCGTAATTCCACTTTTTCATGAGATGCGAATAATGATTTTACTTTTTGATCAACCTTCTCTTCTTCAGAACTTGAGAGATTCACCTCTTGTAAACTAGACGCAGACACTCTTTGCACCGCATTTGGAAGATAGCTTATTGGGACTGAACCTGTTAATAATAGAACGAATGCTAAAAATATTCTTAGGTACTTCTTCAAAAAAACGCCTCCATTATCCCTGTTTTTAACATAACACATAAATTTTAGGTTATATAACCATGTTTTTACATAGGTCTTTTTTCTGGTTTTTTACAAATTATTGCAGGGACTAGAAAAAATGAAAAGCTATCCCTTGGCCATAATAAGCCTTATGAGATAGCCGAATGTTGGCTTCACTACATATATTCATTTATTATTTTGCTTTTTTAGTGATTACCCATTGTTGGTTATCCTTGTCTAATTCGAACTCAGCAAGGATAAGATCTCCATTCCCTTCCTCTTGTAAGTAAGCTATTTTTCCAAACATAAGATTCTCGTTGACTAACAAGACAGGTATAGTATCTCCTTCCTGTATAATTGGATCTAAAATTTGCTCTTGAACATCTATAAATGAAGTAGCCACTTCTCTAGAGTATTTCTCTTTTAATTGCTCTTCTATTAAGTTGCTATGTAAATACGAAACATAGATCCATTCTTTGCCCTCGTTATCCACTACGGTATCAAGAGCAGAAAAACTAGAAGAATTGTTCTTCATGAATGAAGAATTAGTAGATCGTATTCCCAGTTTATCTAAGGTTTCACTCTGATATTTTTGTGAGGAATCTGTTAATTGAGGAATTCCTTTATCCGCCAATACCTTAGGACCAATCAAAACTACAAAAACAAGTCCAATGCACAAAGGTAACATTTTCTTCATCATTTAATTTTTCCTCCTATTTCTTCTTTTTCCAACTAGCTGCACTAGTCTCAGATAAGTAAGAGCTATCAAGAGTATAAACTTTGTGAACCGTTTTTACCTCTGCTTCCGTTGTACCCGGTCTAGTATAGTATGATGTCTGAGTCCAAGCGTCTCTACCAGTGTCACTTTCCGTTTCAGATGTGACATAGGTGCCGTTTTTATAAAACTTAGAGGAAGTCGTGACTTTTTCTAAATCTGGACCAGTTCCTTTCGTGTAACCACTAAGAAGAACATTCCCGGGATCTGCTTTTGAGTCTTTGGCATACGAATAAAAGTCTTCAAAGTCCCAAACATAATCCGGTCTAGCGAGAATAGTGCCTCCACCAACAACTAGCCCGAGGATAGTTGTAATAGAAAAAATAATTTTACTCATTTTACTCAAGTTACAAACACCTCCAAATAATGTAAAAATATAATTTCATAATATTCTTTATTTGTCAAATTTTATCAAAAGGGGTCGGTTTGCATAAGTACTATGTACTTTCTAAAATTCAGGTTTATTAAATTTTGAAGATAAATTCTTTTACCCAGTACTGAAGATTCGTAGCCAAAGATTAACTACCATGCCCCATCAGCACGGGAAATAGGGCATCGTAGTCACCTATATTTGAATCTGGTCGGTCAGATGAATAATGATCTACAAATAAAAAGCAGTCGCCAGGACAATGCTTGAGAAAGCATAGCCCGACAACAGCTTCACCTATCCCTCAACTACTCCATCGTCAAAACAACCCGACCATTGATTTGACCTTTTTCCAAACGCTCCAATACATCGTTGATCTGATCCAGCGGTTGCGTCTCGATGATCGCGCGAACCTTGCCGCGTGCTGCAAAATCGAGTGCTTCTTGCATGTCCTTGCGCGTCCCCACGATGGAGCCTTTCACTGTCACTCCATTCAGCACCGTGTCAAAAATCGGAATCGGCAGCTCGGCATTCGGCAAGCCAACAACGACGAGAGAACCACCACGTCGAACGGATTTGTAGGCTTGTTCAAACGCCTTCTTGGTAACGGCCACGCTGATCGCACCGTGGACACCGCCCACCTGCTCTTGAATGGCTTGTACCGGATCTACCTCACTGCCGTTTACTGTCACATCTGCCCCTAGTTCTTTTGCCAAGTCCAGCTTCTCCTTGTGAATATCGACAGCTACGACGTTGTAGCCCATCGCCTTGGCATATTGGAGAGCCACATGCCCCAAGCCACCGATGCCGTAGATCGCCACCCATTCACCCGGCTTCACGTTTGCTACCTTCAATGCTTTATACGTCGTTACCCCAGCGCACAGGATCGGTGCTGCCTCCACATCGCCCAGCTCGTCAGGAATCCGGGCGACATAAGCAGCAGGCGCTACGCAATATTCGGCATAGGCACCGTCTGCGGAATAGCCCCCGTTTAACTGCTGCATGCACAGTGTCTCCCACCCTGTCAGGCAGTAGTCGCATTCGCCGCAAGCGGAGAAGAGCCACGGAATTCCTACTCGGTCACCGATTTTCAGCGAGGTTACGCCTTCCCCCAGCTTTTCGACAACACCTACGCCCTCATGCCCAGGAATCAAAGGCAGCTTTGGCTTCACAGGCCAATCCCCGTGTGCCGCATGCAGGTCCGTATGGCAGACACCACATGTTTTGATTTTTACCAGAACCTCACCGTGTCCGACCTCTGGAATGGCAACTTCCTTTACTTCCAGCTTTTGATGGAACTCGTTGACTACTGCTGCTTTCATCTTGACCTTCCTCCTCTTTTTTCCCCTTCAGGCATGTGCGCAAAGGGCAGGTATTCTTCCCGCCTCCTACTACTTGCAAGCAGTATGCCAAAATGAAAGCGCTTCAAAAATAAGACCATTACGCGGATTCTTTTCTTTCAAGCAGCCGATATTACGGCACATTAGCCGAAAAAACGGCCCACTTGCCAACCTTTTGGCCGAAAAAGGGTATTCCTCCTTGCCTGCGGTATTACTACGTAGTGGAAAAAGGGGGCGAACACATGCAAATATCCAAGTTCATGACGCCGGAAATCATTTTCGGGAACCAGTCTCTCGGCCAGGTAGGGGAAAGCTTGCGCCGATTGGGAGCTTCTCGCGTCTTTCTTGTCAGTGATCCTGGAGTCGCAAACGCGGGCTGGATCGAGCGGATTATCTCTTACTTGCAGCACCAAAAGCTCGACTACCATCTATGGACCAACGTGACAGCCAATCCGAAAGATTACGAGATTCATGCCGGGATTGCCGAATATCGGGCCAAGGAGTGCAATGCCATTCTCGGTGTTGGCGGAGGCAGTGCTATTGATGCAGCCAAGGCCATCGCGCTGTTGGCTACCAACGAGGGCAGCATCGTCCAATACGAAGGCGTCGACAATATCCAGCATCCTCTTCCTCCCATGGTGATGGTACCGACGACAGCGGGCTCCGGTTCGGAGGTTTCGCAATTTTCTATTATTGTGGACAGTGCCCGCAAGGTGAAAATGGCGATCATCTCCAAATCGCTCATACCCGATATCGCTATCATCGACCCGCAAACCTTGATGACCAAGGACAAGCTGCTCACTGCCAATACAGGCATAGATGTGCTGACACATGCCATTGAATCGTATATTTCGCTTGCGGCAACACCGCTGACCGAAGTGCATTCCCTGCAAGCCATGCGGCTCATCGCCAAGCATTTGCGCCCATCTGTCGCCAGTCAATACAATACAGAGGCCAAGCAAGCGATGGCCATGGCGAGTCTTCAAGCCGGAATCGCTTTTTCCAACGCCATACTCGGTGCTGTCCATGCCATGTCCCATCAGCTCGGGGGATTCCTCGACGCTCCACATGGCGAGGTGAATGCCATCCTGCTTCCTCATGTGCTCGAGTACAACTACATCGCGGCACCGGAAAAATACAGGCAAATCGCAGAGTGCCTCGGTGAAAACACAGCGGGCTTAAGCACACATGCCGCCTCTCGTCTCACACTCAAAGCGGTCAAGGAGCTGGTAAGTGATCTGGAGGTGCCCCAATCGTTGTCGGCCATCGGGCTGCATCCGGAGCAAATCGACCTGCTCAGTTCTCTCGCTGTGCTGGACGTGTGCATGACGACCAATCCCCGTGACATGACCGTCCACGATGTCGCGACGCTGTTTCGCCAAGCCTTGTAGGAGGTTCGCCATGCATACCAAACAAGAGATTCTAGAAAAATTGACCGGGATTCAATCCTCGCGAAAAAGCTATTACAGCGAGCTCGTCTATCTGATCGAGGAGATGAAAAAGAAAAACAAGCAGCTGGCCGTCATTAACCAGCTGACACAAATCCAGATCAACGCCACCTGGCAACAAACAACCAGTTATATCGCCGCCCAGCTCTCGCAAATTCTCGTGTTCGAGCATTTTGCCCTGACCATCGTGAAGGGAGGCATGCTCTCCTCTTATCTCGCCAAGTGGAATGATGCGGATTGGCAATGCCATACGCTGACACAGACCGTTTCTGTGGAAGCCCCTGTCCTCACTGGACAGGTTCATCTTACTCTTGCCGAAGTGCTGCCTGAGCATCACGCCACCTCTGTTCCACTGCGCAGCCAGTTGAATCAGACCTTTGGATTTCTGACGCTCTTACGCC
Source organism: Brevibacillus sp. HB1.3 (assembly GCF_013186635.1). Lineage (NCBI taxonomy): Bacteria > Bacillati > Bacillota > Bacilli > Caryophanales > Paenibacillaceae > Brevibacillus > Brevibacillus sp. HB1.3. The sequence continues at coordinate 86,497 of NZ_JABMIT010000005.1, forward strand.
AATCAAAGCAGCTAGTCGATCGGGACGAAGCCGAATTGATCCAGCTCGTCGCCAGCCATGTCGGTGTCGTCGTAGAAAACAGCCTGCTTTTTCAAGACGTGAATGAAAAAATCAAAATCGAAGCCCAACTGATTCAATCTGCCAAAATGGCTGCGATTGGCGAGATGGCTGCTGGCATTGCCCATGAGTTGAACAGTCCGCTCACGGCCATCCTCGGAAACTCTCAATTGCTCATGCGCGAGAGGACAGATGCCCCAGAGGCTCCCCTGATGAAAGACATCTATCAATGCGGGGTACGCTGCAAAAAGATCATTCAAAACCTGCTCACCTTCTCACGGCAGGAAGAGTACTTGTTTTCCACTACCTCTATTGACGAGGTCGTAGAGGACGTACTGGGGCTGATTGGCTACCAGCTGTCTGTTTCCGGCTTGACCATAACCCGGGAAATGTATGAGCCTCCTCTGCTGTTTCATGGAAGTCGTCATCAGATCGAGCAAATTGTCATCAATCTCCTGTTAAATGCACGGGACGCTGTGGCAGGCAGGGAAGCTCCACAGATCGTCATCCGTTCCTTCCTCGTACAAGAGGAGAATAGCTCTTACGTAGGCTTATCCGTGTACGATAACGGTACAGGCATTTGTGAAGAGCAGCTTTCGCAGATTTTTCAGCCCTTTTTCTCGACGAAGGAACGGACAAAAGGGACTGGTCTCGGGCTTTCCGTCAGTCTTGGAATTGCAGAAGCGCACGGCGGGAAGCTATTTGCCGAAAGCGTGGAGGGAGAGTACAGCAAGTTTACGATGCTTTTGCCACTGTTAGCTGACGAGGAGGACAACGATGGAGAAAAAGCGGATTTTGATCGTGGATGATGAAACAGAAGTGACTACCTTCTTCACCTATTTTCTCAAGAAAAAAGACTGCGATATCGTCGTCGCCAATTCTGGCAAGGACGTGGAACGGCTACTTCACTCGGATTCTACCGGCTTTCACGCTGCACTCGTGGACCTGAAGCTGCCAGATGCCGACGGGTTGACGCTGCTCAAACAGATCAAGGCCGTATTCCCCGCCTGTGAAGTCTTGATTATGACGGGCTTTAGTACGATTAAATCGGCTGTGACAGCGATGCAATGGGGTGCTCGCGATTACTTGGAAAAGCCTTTCGACGATCTGGACAGTCTGGAGCAGGTCATCGACACGGTGCTCTCCCCTTCCAGCAAACACAGCGATCACCTATCCCAAGAAGCCGCCCAATATGGTATCGTGTATTCATCTGACAGTCCGATGGCTAATGTGACCGCAATTGCCAAAAAATTAGCAAAAAAGGCAATCCACGTCCTTATTGAGGGCGAAACGGGTACAGGCAAGGAGCTGATGGCCCGTTTTCTCCACGGAGCAAGCAATCGCGCCCAGCAGCCTTTTGTCGCTTTTAACTGCGGGGCCGTGCCGGAATCCTTGCTGGAAAGTGAGCTGTTCGGCTATGAAAAGGGCGCTTTTACCGGAGCGCTCAAATCACGCAAAGGCTTGTTCGAGCTGGCACATAACGGAACGCTGTTTCTCGATGAGATCGGGGAGGCTCCCCCTTCTATCCAAGTGAAGCTCTTGCGTACGCTGGAGACGGGAGAATTCATGAGGGTCGGTGGTGAGCAGATCGGTCAGAGCAATATTCGCTTTATTTCTGCTACGAATCGTGATTTGGAGCATGAAGTCGAAATGAATCGCTTCCGCAGTGACCTGTTGTATCGTCTGGAAGGGATCAAGCTGTCGATTCCACCTCTTCGCGAACGGATTCAGGATATCCCCACAATCGCGCGCTACTACTTGCAAAAGCGCAGTGGAGAGCCATGTGAAATCGATCAGGATGCCATTGAGCTCTTGCAGCGCTACGATTGGCCAGGCAATGTCCGCCAACTGATCAACGTACTGAATCAAACCATCGCGTTGCACGAATGCGAACGACTGCGTGCCGAGCATTTGCCAGCGAATTTGCGGAGCCGTACAGTACAGGTGCATCCACCCACTGTCCCCAAACGGATCGAGCAGGTCATCGATCACGAATGTGAGCGCTTTGTCGATACGATCAGTCGACTTGTCACCTCTGTAGACGGGATCGACTTCGATTATTTGATCAAGCGGATTAAACAGCTCGAAGGCGAGATCGGGCGAACGATAATCGCAAAAGGCTTGACCGAAACAAATGGAAACAGGCAGCTTTTAAGCAAAAAATTAAACATCACCAAACGGACGATTCGCTACATTTTGAACGAAAAAGCATAACGTCTGCATTGGCGCATCTAGGAGGCATTCACGTCGTGGTTCCCGAAAAACCTTTCTCGACCCTGAAAAAAATCCCTGCTGACTTCTCTCTATCTGCCGTTATTGTAGGACTCATCGCCACGATGGTCTCCTATGCAGGACCATTGCTGATCGTCTTTCAAGCTGCCAAAGGTGCAGGACTCAGCGATGCTGTCCTCGCCTCTTGGATTTGGGCCATCTCGATTGGCAGCGGCTTGACGTGCATTGTGCTCAGCATCTGGTTCCGTACCCCGGTCATCACGGCTTGGTCGACGCCGGGGGCAGTCCTTTTGGTCACCAGCTTGACGGTTTACTCCTTTCCCGACGCGATTGGCGCGTATATTTTTTCAGCCGTGGTCATTACACTAGTCGGTGCTTCCGGTTTGTTTTCCGTCTTGATGAAATACGTCCCGCAATCGATTACGACCGCCATGCTCGCGGGGATTCTTCTGTCTTTTGGCGTAGAAGTCTTTGTTTCCATGCAGCACCTGCCTGCCTTGGCTCTGCCAATGATCTTTTGCTATTTGTTCGCCAAACGCTGGTCACCACGGTATGCTGTCGTGCTTACGCTTTTCGTCGGCTTGGGTGTCGCCTTTCTATTGGGGCGTTTGCAAATGGACAATGTCCAGATGTCCCTTGTCCAGCCTGTCTTTACGATGCCGACGTTTTCTCTCGATGCGATCATCGGCTTGGGGATTCCATTGTGCGTCGTCGCGCTTGCCTCGCAGAACGCTCCAGGAATTAGCGTTTTAAAAGCAGACGGGTACGATACACCTGCTGGACCTCTCGTAACGACAACTGGCATCGTGTCGCTCTTGCTCGCTCCTTTTGGTTCACCTGGTATCAATCTCGCAGCGATTACAGCGGCGATTTGCACGGGAAAAGAAGCTCATCCGGATCATACCAAGCGCTACATTGCCGGAATTGCCTGCGGGGGCTTTTACTTACTCTTCGGGATGTTTGGCGCTACGATGGCCTCGGTGTTCGCTGCTTTGCCCAAAGAATTGATTGCTGTCATTGCTGGTTTGGCTCTGTTTGCCTCGCTCAGTTCCAGCCTCGCACAGGCGATGAGCGAAGCGAAGGAACGGGAATGCGCCTTGGTTACGTTTCTCGTCACGATTTCCGGCATCTCCATTGGCGGAATCGGCGCTGCTTTCTGGGGCTTGATTGCGGGGGTGATCACCCATCTGATTTTGAATGGCAATGTGAAAAGCTGGTTTGGGAAAAAGAAGAATACGCAGCCGTTGGCATAATCACCCAAGACGCCATGGGGGGTTGTGTCAGACGAGATTCCCTCTATTACGGAAGAGGATGTACTAGAAAACGGCTCCTCGAATGCATCTGAGGAGCCGTCTTCTATGTTCCCTGAAAACTAGCGGTAAAACCCTTGTTCCTCTGCGTAATTTCCCCAATGCGGGCGGCTACCATCTCGATCCGTAAAAGGATACTCGTCCGACAGGCCCCATGTACTGAGTGTTTTCCCTGTTTTTTCTGCGACTGCCGGGTCCGAAGCCAGCGCAACCACCGCTCTACCGATGTACGTAGGTGTTTCCGACATGAGGAAGTGCTTGTCTTGCTTTGCTGCCTCTCTCCACGTCTCTTCTGTCACGCCAAATTGATCGAGCATCGCTTCTGAGCGCAGGAAGCCCGGTGTTAAAGCCAACGCGGTAACCCCGTACGGCCGCAGGTCCTCTGCCATCGACACCGCTAGATGAATCGTCGAGATTTTTGCCAAGCTGTAGTACAGATTGTCGCGGTACCGATAGTCGATTCCGTCCGTGATCTCGATAATCAGCCCTTTTTTCTGTGCGACCATGAGTGGAACCGCATAGTGACTGGTAATCATATGCGTACGAATGGCGCGTTCTTGCATCAATAGACCGTCTGCCAATGGCTGCTCCCAGAACGGCGTCCCCCAGTGAGTCAACGGATCTCCACCCCAGATGTCATTGACCAAAAGATCGAGTTGTCCACTTTGCTCCACCTTTACTCGCTCAAAGAATGCTTTTACCTCTTGTTCCTGCGTATGATCGACTCGCACAGCGATCCCGTTTCCCCCGCTTGCCGTCACGAGCTCTGCTGTCTCTTCAATTGTCTCCTGTCGTGCCATATCAGAGTGCTGACCACGCACCGTGCGTCCCGTCACATATACCGTCGCCCCTGCCTCTCCCAGACTGACCGCAATCCCCCGTCCTGCTCCTCTTGTGCCGCCTGCTACCACCGCAACTTTGCCTTGTAATGGCTTCATTCGTCATACCTCCTTGTCGATTCATACATGAAGCATAGCGAAATAAATATGACAACCGCTGTCATATTCGTTACGATACAATCAAAGTAATGTTGTTTTTATTTCTAGGAGGGCTTTTTATGCGGGCAGATCGACTCCTTGCGATTTTGTTACTCTTGCAAAACCACGGTCGTATGACTTCCAAGCAATTAGCAGAAAGGCTGGAGGTATCCGAGCGAACCGTTCATCGTGATATGGAGGCTTTGAGTTCGTCAGGCGTTCCCGTTTATGCGCTGCGCGGTGCAGATGGGGGCTGGGCTTTGGCTGAAGGGTATCGCAGTAATTTGACCGGAATGAAAATAGATGAGCTGCAATCACTGCTCGTAGCGTCCCCTGCTGCCCTGTTGAATGACCTCGGGCTGCATGAAAACTATGAAGCGGCTTTTCTCAAGCTGCTGTCCGCGCTGCCAAAAACGGTTCAGCAGGATGCCATCCACGTACGTCAGCTTCTACATATCGATGGGGCTGGCTGGCATGAATCGACGGAGACGTTTTCTTTCTTATCAGTGGTTCAAGATGCCGTATGGCTCTCCCGCAAGCTGTTCATTCGTTACATGCGCGAGGATGTGGCAGTAGAACGCATTGTCTGCCCACTCGGACTCGTCGCCAAGCGAAGCATTTGGTATTTGGTCGCAAAAGTGGACGAGGACATGCGGACGTACCGGATTTCACGACTATTGGATGCACAACTTCTGGATGATAGCTTCCTCCGTCCAAGCGATTTCGACCTCGCTTCTTATTGGGAACAATCCACTTTAGACTTCAAGTCCAGCCTCCCACGTTATCCTGCGCGGTTGCTCGTCAAAAAAGAGACATTGCCTGCCGTAAAACAGGAGCGTTATATAAAAATAGCTTCCACCCAAGCCGCAACAGACGACTGGATGGAAGCAGAGGTTGAATTTCATACACTTGCATCAGCATGCTCACTAGTGCTCAGCTTCGGACCGCACATTCAAGTGCTGGAGCCAGAAGAACTGAAACGTGAGGTCATGGAGCAGGTGCGTGCTATACTTGGCCTGTACGAGGTCCCGAATTAGCGAGGACTTTTGTTTCTCGTCCGTACATGAGCAGGACGATGGCTCCCACGATCAGCACCGCGGTAAACATACTAAAAATGAACGTGTAGCTGTAATGATGTGACGAGTAGTAACCGACGAGATATGGCGCGATAATACTGCCGATTCTTCCGACACCTGATGCCATACCGGAACCGGTAGCGCGCAGCGGTGTCGGATAATTTTCCGGCGTGTACGCGTACAAAGCACCCCAAGCACCCAGATTGAAGAAAGACAAGAAGGCTCCCGTCACCAACAGCTCCATGGTGCCACTGCTTTGTCCAAAAGCGAACGCCATCACACCAGTCATAAACAAGAAGGTCGCCAGCGTCCATTTCCGTCCCCATTTTTCCACCAAATAGGCTGCCGCGAAATAACCTGGCAGTTGGGCCAACGTCATGATCAGTACATACTGGAAGCTTTTGATCATTGTAAAGCCTTTGTCGACCAATACAGATGGCATCCATAAAAACATGCCGTAATACGAGAACGCAATCGCAAACCAGACGACCCATAGCGTAATCGTCTCAGTGCGATGAGACGTCAACAGCTTTCCAACCGGAATCTTTTCGGCCTGCTTTTGAAACTGCGGAGATTCAGGAATAGTCCTCCGAGCGAACCAGGCGTATACAATGGGCAACGCCCCGATCATGACAGCCACGCGCCAGCCATAGTCCGGAATGATGAAATATGATATGACGGCTGCCGCGATCCAACCGACCGCCCAAAAGCTCTCCAGCAGTACAACCGTACTTCCTCGCCTCTCCGGTGGCGCAAACTCGTTTACCAGCGTCGAAGCTACTGGCAGCTCAGCACCCAAACCGAGTCCCATCAGGAAGCGGAACAGCAGCATGGTCGCAAAGCCAGTTGCGAAAGCGCTCGCAAAACTCGCCAAGCCAAACAAGATCAAGGTCAGTAAAAACACTGGCTTGCGGCCAATTCGGTCAGCCAAATAGCCACCTGCAATCGCTCCAATCGCCATGCCGACGAGATTGCCCGTCCCTAATAGCCCGGCTTCTTCCCCCGTCAAACCCCATTCCTGTCGTAATGCCACCATAATAAAAGATAAAAGTGCAACATCCATGGCATCGAACATCCAGCCAAAACCGGCTGCCCAAAAAACTTTTTTGTAAGGCTTTGACATTCTCTTTCCCTGCTTTCCTTTCTTTTGCGCATGTGATATTCACGCCTAGTTATCATTTCACTTTTTCGTCCAATATCCTGCACGCGAAAAGAAGTTCGACTATTGTGATAGTAGGCGCAATCCCGTAAGACCGCCAATTTAAAAACAAGGGATTCTTGTTCTTATTTAAGGAAGCTGCTGAATGAATCTGTTCATAAGCAAAGAAAGAGAAATCAAGATGGGAGGGTCGTCCGGATGAGGTACATGAAGAGTAACCTGCTGATGAGGGACGATCGTAGTTGGTGTGACAATGATTGGTTTCTTGGAACGTGTACGCAAGGTCTCATAAGGTAAGAGAAAATCCATCGCCTGCATGCCCCAGGCAACAGACGTCGCCATCAAGTAATACGTGCCCGGCTTGACATTGGTAAAACAAAAATCGCCTAGCGAGGGCAGCAATGTTCCGTACAAAGGAAGACCTTCTGGAATCGGCTTGGCAAACAATCCAATCAAAATGACGCCTTGAAAAGGCTCTGTGGACTCGATTGTCCCTGCAATGGTCATTGGTCGTTCGGGGGCCGGATGTAACCGACTCCACTCTGTCAACTGCTGCAAGGAACGAAGTCGGTCTTCCGCTAGCTGAGCCGTTTCTCGAAATTCGCTAGGCGATACCCCGACACGCTCCGTAAAACGGGTAGAGAACGTACCGAGACTCTGCTGACCAATTTCCAGACCAATGTCCCGAACACTCATGTTTGTGCGTAGCAGTAAATCCTTTGCTCTTTGGAGTCGCATAGTCGATACGTAATAAAGAGGTGGGAGACCGATTCTTTCTTTAAAAATTCGCGCAAAATGATACTGACTATACGCAACATGATTCGCCAATCGGGAAAGTGGCAAAGGCTCGTCTAAATGCCGATGTATATAAGCAATCACTTCGTCAATTTCGGTATACCTGTCCATCAATCGAGCTGCTCCCTCCCTCTTTTGCACAGCGAAATACAGAACGTTTGTTCTGAAATGAAATTTACCATATTTTTCTGAACAATGGAAGGAGTAAATTGCAGCAGCTACGCTTTCGCTTTTTGCAAACGGATTTCGTCCAGAAACGCTTGCATCGTGTTCGTTACAAATGAATCTTTTCTACGAATAAAAACCGTTGTCACCTCATGATAAGGCTCCGGGATGCGATGAATATGAACCGTTCCGCTCTCCACCAAGTGGTGTACGGCCGACTTCGGCAAAATGGTAATCCCGATCCCCGCTGCTACGCCCCCGATAATGGTCTCAAACGTTCCGAATTCCATCACCTTTTTCGGAATCAAGCCCTCCACCTTCATCCAGGTCTCTAACCGTTCTCGATACCCGCAGCCTTTTTTGTAGAGCAAAAGAGCTTTCCCTGTGATATCACTGGCAGTGAAGGAACTGTTTTTCGTTACCAACACCAGCTCCTCTTGAAACACTTGCTCCTGCTCGATCAAAGGATGGTTGATTGGTCCACTTACGAACGCTCCATCCAGCGCGAGATCCAATACTTTTTGTAGCAAATGCTCTGTCACGCCCGCCTTAAGTGAAAGATCCACATGCGGATACTGGCTGCAATAAGAGGATAGCAACCTCGGAAGGGCATTGATCGTCTCGACCATCCCAACCTCCAGCACCCCGGACGGCTCGGAAGCCCGATGAAAGTACTTTTGCATTTCTTCGAATTTGGCGATGATCTCTCGTGAATATTCGAGCAGGCGCTTCCCTTCCGTATTTAAGGTCATGCCTCGCTTGTTGCGATAAAACAAAGGTGTCCCCAGCTCTTTTTCCAGCAGCTTGATCCGTGCCGTCACATTCGACTGAACGTAGCTCAGCTCGGCTGCGGTCTTGCTCACGCTACCCAATGTGGCGACCATCTGGAATATTTTCAAATCATTGATCTCCACGTTTCTCTCCCTCTTTTCATCCATCACTAAAAATGATACATAAAGTTATTATCAATCATTATACTAACATATTTCCATCCAGTATGATGTGGTAAGTCAGCATCTAAGCAACTAAGAGAAAGTTCAAAAAGACGACTTTTTGAACACATAGGAAAAGGGAGAAATCGCATAATGAACAAGCAACTACTTTTGGGGTCTATTTTCTGCATGGTCGCCAGTATGTCATGGGGGGCGATGTTTCCGGTTGCGCACATCGCACTGCAAGAGATCGATCCATTTTACTTCTCATTTCTTCGCTATTTTTTCGTAACGGTCATTTTGTGCGGTTTGCTCTGGGCAAAAGAAGGCTTATCTGCTTTTCGTTTGGAGGGGCGCGGGAAGTCTCTGCTGTTTTTTGGAACAATGGCGTTTACCGTCTACAATATGGGAGTATTTCTCGGGCAGGATTTGATGGGAGAGCCAGGCACGATTGCCGCGTCCATTATGGAAGTGCTCATGCCGATGATCTCGATTGTACTTTTGTCCATTACCACTAGAAAACTGCCGCCGTCCTATACGTTGGCGACGATTCTCGTTGCCTTGGTCGGCGCTGTCCTTGTGATTACCAATGGCAATCTTGCCTTCTTTACTACTGCAAGTGAGCATTTGATCCCATTGTTCTTCATTTTCATCGGTGTCGTGGGTTGGGTTGTCTACTCGATCGGCGGCGGACGTTTTAACACGTGGTCTACGCTTCGCTACTCCACGTTGACGTGTCTCTTGGGAACAGGAGTGAATTTCGTGATTGTCACGACTTCCTCCCTCTTTCAATGGCTTCCGGTTCCTACTGTCGAAACGGTGATGTCCATCAAATATGAAATGGCGTTCATGGTTCTTTTACCCGGCTTTGTCGCTCTTTTGAGCTGGAATGCAGGCATTAAGCTGCTCTCTCCGCTCAACGGCATTTTGTTTATCAACCTGGTTCCGATCACGACCTTTGCCATGATGGCGTTTCAAGGATACGAGATCAGCCGTTACGAATTGTGCGGCACCTTGCTCGTGATCCTGGCCCTGATCGGGAACAACCACTTCCAAAGAAAGCAGCTCCAATACCGTTCCGTCACCAAGCAACAACCGAGTGGAAGAAAAGTTCCGTCCATGTAAGAAAGAACTACAAAGGTGAAGATTAACTACTGTCTTGCGTCCCACAAAATTTATGGATAGAAATCCAGCTAACCCTGGATCTCTATCCATTTTTTAATTGTTTGGAGAATTGGTTAAATTCGCCATGTTTCGACATAAACGAATTCAGGGTATCCATTAACTATCTAATATATTAACGCAGAGATGCAGACAATGGAGGAATTTTTATGGCATGGCGTAACACTATCTCATTCAAAATGATTTTATCGCTGACATGCGTCATCCTCATTACCTTTTCTTTGTTGGGCTACTGGATTTATTCAGAAACACGCGCGTTAATTGTGAGCAATGTTGAAAAAAGTCTCCAGAAGAACAGCGAAAGTATTGTCGCAGATGTAGATGCTCTGTTAGAGGAGAAAGCGGTTCTGGTACGGCAAATGGCGACCAATCAACAGTTTCTCAAGCTGCTTGGTTCCGACCTAGACAGGGATACCGTTCAGACGGATACGCGTTATCAAGATGTGATGGCTTCTCTTGATGCGATAGCTGGCACAGACCCGCTGCTGTCGTTGGTATGGATTGCCCATGAACGAGGGAACTTTTTGTTGGGGAACGGGAAGACACTTTCCAAACCGGATTGGGATATCCAAACACGCCCATGGCATGAAAAGGCTGGAGCAAAGGACGATGTATGGTTTTCCGATCCTTATGTGGATGCGATGACTGGCAAGCTGGTTATCAGTGCCATTCTGCCTGTTAAAGACGGAGGAAAAGTCCTTGGATTTGTTGCAATTGACCTCCTGCTGGACAAGCTGCCGGAAATCATGAACGTCTATAAGCTGGGAGAGTCGGGACACAACTTCCTGCTGTCCACAGACAGTACGGTCCTGTATCATCCGCAGACTGAATTGGTGATGAAAGCCAAGTTTACAGAGCAGGAAGGGGATCGTGCCCGTATCGCCACCAAAATGATTAAGGGCGAAAGCGGGATTGAGGAAGCCGACATCGATGGTGTAAAAAAATATGTTGCCTACTCTCCCATCCCTATAACCGGGTGGTCCGTTGGGGCAACCATTACCGTAAAAGAAGCGCTGGCAGAACTAGAGCAATACAACACGATCCTACTGGTGGGGATGGTTTTATCAGGCAGCGGACTTGTGCTTGTGGTCTATATCTTGACTCGCCGTCTTCTCAAGCGTTTGTTAGGCTTGACTACAGTCCTTCAGATATTGTCCACGGGCGATTTGACTGTAAAATGGCGTGATTCTTCCCGGGACGAGCTGGGGGTTGCTGCGGATAGTCTGAATACGATGATCGATTCGTTCCGCACTACGATTCAGCAGGCGCATGACACAGTTGCGATTCTTGCAGGCTCTTCACAGCAATTGACGGCAGTCTCGACAGAAGCCGCACAGATGGGCAACCGAATCGATGCGGCGATGAGCAGTATCATGCGAGGGACAGAATCTCAGCATGAAGGGGCGCAGCAGACGGCGCTCGCGATGAACGAAATGGCGGAAGGGGTCCAACGAGTAGCTACATCTGCAACTGAGGTCTCCGCCTTAACCCAGGACTCACAGGTAATCGCAGAACAAGGGAATCTTTTGTTGCAGCAGGTTGTCACCCATATGCACGGTATTCGCAAAACAGTAGGTCAGTCCTCAGAAGACATGGACAAGCTGGAACAAATGACCAAACAAATCGGAACCATTGTGGCAGTCATCAATGAGATAGCCATGCAAACACAATTGCTTTCATTAAACGCCTCGATTGAGGCGGCTCGCGCGGGCGAACACGGTAGAGGTTTCTCTGTCGTGGCGAGCGAGGTGAAAAAGTTGGCGGAACAAACAACGAACTCCCTTGGGGATATCACCAGCATGATACATGATATTCAGTCCATGACCGACAAAGCTGCTGCAACCCTTTTATCAGGCGTAGAAGAAGTGGAGCATGGCGTGCATCTGATCGAGCAAGCAGGAGAAATGGTTGAGGGCGTCTACCGAAATATCGTTGAGATTACTGGACAGACCGAAGAGGTTTCTGCATCTACGGAAGAAATCTCGGCGGGAACGGAGGAAGTGGCTGCTTCCATGAACGAGATCGTCGCGATCAGTCGCTCCGCTTCCGAACATACGCGGGAGGTAAAACAATCAGTAACATCACAGCTGACAGCGATGAAAGAGATTGCGCAAGCAGCTGAGTCTCTCAGTAATACCGCTGAGCAGCTTCAAGAAAGTCTGTTCCACTTTTCGGTAGAAAATGAGGGCAAGGACCAGAATTCGCAAGAATAATACGAGGTAAAATAGGAAAAGCTTCCTACAAATACAGGAAGCTTTCCATCCATTTAGCACAGGTGATCTGCATATTGCCGTGCCAGCACCTTCGTCGTTTCAATCCAGAGCTTGCGGTGCAAAATCGTCGGCCCCAATCTTCTTTCCATAAACCGCAGCATGGGCTCGTTGTCATGCTCGATAAAGCAAATGCCAAAAGGAAACGCTGGCTGCGCCTGTGCAATGGTTTTCATCAAAAGCGTAATTCCTCTTGCCTGCTTCTGATACTTTTCCTGGACAAACATCGTTTTGTATAAAAGCAGATTCCCAGCCATTCGCTGTACGATCACCCAGCCAATGACTTTCCCCTGATAGCGCAAGCCTGTACTGTAATCGGGATCGAATTTTCCTTCTTCAAAAAATGGCGACAAAAGCGACGTGTACCATTGCCCTTCACCTTGCTCAATTTCCAGACGCTCTGCTGGGGTCAGGTCTTTCCATGGAAAGAGGGTAAAACCTTCAGGGAGAGACAGCCTCTCTACCCACTGGCACTCCCCCAGCCGCATCGAGCCGAGTGTGTACATATAGGTTTTTACCTTTGGCAACTGCCAGCCTTCCCTGAGCGCGATTTTGGAGAGCCATGGAAAATCCTGTGCTTTGATGAAACCAGCAAACTGTCCGTCGCTGATACCTTGCTCTCTCATTTTTTGCTCGGCGTGCCACAACAGCTTCATGCCCATTCCCCGCCGTTGATGCCCCTCTGCTACCACAAGCTCGATGATCTTGGCCTGTCCCTCGCTTACAGCAGATCGCCCCAAAACGATGCCCGCAGGCTGATTGTTGTTAGAAGCCCCGAATCCCCAAACAGATGAACTGTTGATCTGGTCCAGCCACTCCAGGTGCTTGGGGTGCACCAACGATTTATACGCCCGTGCAGTGCTAGCAGTCAGTTCTTCTAGTTGCAATGTTCGTACCTCCTCGATGGACTTTGGCTTACTTATTGCTTGGGTTTTACAGATGCTGTTGCTGTACCTTGTATGAGGTTCCCGGCCTTATCCCTTATGAAGCCTGGCTCAAAGGAAACCTTGCTCTGTTCTGTGATGAGAGACCCGAACATGTTGTAGAACGTATCCTGAAACGTTACGCGAATGGTGTTTCCTGATACCTGGAATCTGGCATACCCCGTCACTTCTCTCTTGTCGTCAAAATTCCCGGAAGGTGAGAATAACAACCGCAAATTGGGATTTGGGTCATTACGTAGTGGCTCTGACGCCGACAATGTATAGGTTGTTCCCTCTTCGGTAACGTCTGGGGACAATTGTGGGTTTGTAGCATCAAACCCGACACCGATCTCCTCTGTATCCAGCAAATCTTGGCCGCGATAAAGCTTGAACACTGCATAAGAGTTGTCATCTTCTGTAACCGCTGGTCTGGCCTTAAACGTCACTCCATATTCTCCATGGGTCATTTCCAGTAAAGACTCGTCGACCTCGACGGTGATGTACTCCTTTTCATTGATGACAAAACGATCCAACTGCTTATCATAGTTGTACGAGAGAGGCTGGTTTTTTACAGATACCTCAAGATATTCGCTCAATGCCCTTTTGTCCATTGCCGGCTCCCATTTGTCGCCAATCGTAACTTGACGGTTCTGGGTCGGAGCAATTGGCAGCTCGATCTTTGCATCCGGCCAACGATCTACGCGTGGATTGTTGAACAACATTTGTGCTTTTTCTACATAGGACATCCAGTGTGTTTTTTCTGGACCGTCACGTAGAAGCACGACCTTGGAATAGGCTGCATCGATCATTTCCTGCGTGACCTTGGGCCTTAGTTCGATCATATCATTCGTTGTAAAAAGTCCCTCAACTGCTCGCTTCACTTCCTCCGGGAGATTATTCCCTAGTTCCAATAGCTCCTGTGCTTTTTGGATGTCTGCCAACAGCAATACCTTTGCCTCCGAACCATCCTTTAACCTATCTACCTTTTCCTTCGCTGCATGAATCGTGCTTTGTGTCACTTCCGGTTTTAATGCTGCCCCATTTGAATCGGTGAACAGGTCACGCACGGCTTTTTTGGCTTCAACGAGCAGCAAGTCGTCATACTGGTCCTGTGCCTTCTCGATATCGGCAAGCAGACCAGGCTTTTCCTGCACGCTATTTTCCAGACCTTCGACCAGCTTCTTGGCATCATCGATCTGTTTCTGGGTCGTTCCTTCCCGCAGCTCCTCTTTCTTCCCATCCGTAAACAGCTCTTCAACAGCTCTCTTCGCCTTTAGCAGAGCCGGGATCGGTGGAGGATCGATTGGAGACGGAATCACGATGACGGGGTCTCTGAAACGGATGGAAAAACTGTCACTTGTGACATCTTTCTGTGCCCGCTTGATGTTTCGCTTGTCGATCGTGAAGCTGACCTCTTTTACCGTGTCCGCGACGCTATGCTTTTTGGCCTGTCCCGTAAATAAAATGCTGAGCTCGTCGTCGCTCTCTTGGTTGACCTCAATAGCCAGCCCCTCAGGCAGATTATGTACTTCGATATCATCAGCTGATAGTTCACCAACGAACTTGCCATTTGATAGCTTGAGTGTTTGTTTGGCTGAGATGCTGCCATCATTTGCCCCTGCTTCTTCTATCACTGTCTCGCTGACAGAAAGCGCTGGCAAATCTGGCAGCTCAGCTCCATCTACGGCTATCTCAAAGACGGCTTCTGCATCGTCCATTTTTGCTGTAATTTCAACAAGTCCTTCGTTCTTGGCTGTTACCTTGCCCTCGATGTTGACGAACGCAATTCGTTTATTGCTAGAGCTCCAGAGTAACTCCCGTCCCGTAACGATACGGTTATTTTCATCGAATGCAACGGCGATCAGCGGCAACGATTTATCCGTAGTATCCTTGGTAGATAGCTGGGCATCCTCTGCGACCGCTACCAGCTCCATCCGCTCTGCTTTTGTCCCTCTTTCGGCAATCACGAATGGTTCAAATTCCTCTTCTTCACCGTCATACTGCAAGCGCAGGGAAACCGTCTGTTCTTTTTTCGCGGCACGAATCGGTGAGAAACTGAGCAATACAAGCTGCTCTTTCTCTAGCCAAATAAAGTTTTTGATTTTGATCCGTGTAGGATTTCGATCATCTATAGCGGCTGTCAAACGGAAATTCTTTGCAGCAGGTGCCTTGTCTGGAGCATTCTCCAATCGATAGGCAATAAATCCATTCGTCGCTGTTTGCCCCTCTGACTCTAGCAAGGACTCCCATGACTGGTTCTTTTCTACTTCTACTTCCTCTGATGCCTCTCGTACTTCCCCATCCGTTTGCTCCTCTGCTACGGAAGCGCTGGCTGTCCCAATTGTCTGGATCTCTTTAATCGGATAGGAAACGGCTGCATAGGCATTGCCGACAAAAGAAAGCAAAAAACCCGTGGATACAACAGCTGTTAGGATTGTTTTGGCTTTTGGCTGCTGTTTGCCCATATGTAAATACCCCCTCTTTTTCTTTTGTATGACAAAATCATGCAAACTAATGCTATCAGAGGAGAAACTGAAAAAAACCTAACAAAAGTTAGGTTTTTGACGTTCTTTTTTTAGACGAGTAACAGATCGACAAAAGATGCTTGATCCAGATTCCCGAAAAACTCCTGAAGATTGATGTCGGCGAGTCTCTCACTGATTGAAGAGCGATCGTACGGCGTATCTCGCAGCACGGCTTCCAGCTCCGCTATATCACGTACACCGAAGAAATCTCCGTATATCTTCGCTTCTTTCATTTTGCCCTTTTCAATATCAAGCTGGATCTCCACGGTACCGATATCGAAACGTTTGGATTGACGGTAATTGCTTTTCGGTGACTTGCCGTAGTTCCACTCCCAAGTCTGGTAACGGGAACGGGAAAGCTCGTGAATGTTCTCCCAGTCCTTTTCAGTCAGCTTGTATTCTTCGATCTCTCCATCTCCAAAAATCGAACGGAGAACCGCCAGACGGAACTCTTCAATGGTCATCTTCGTCTCCAAAAACTCTGAGATGTTGGCGACACGGCTGCGAATCGATTTGATCCCTTTGGACTGGATCTTCTCTGCGTTTACCTTGAGAGCAGACACGACGTTTTCCATCTCCGAATCAAAAAGCAGCGTGCCGTGGCTGAACATGCGTCCCTTGGTCGAATACTGTGCGTTGCCAGAAATTTTCCGTTCCCCGACCTGTATGTCATTTCGTCCTGTCAGCTCTGCTTCTACCCCTAATGTTTTCAAGGCTTGTACCACAGGAGCCGTGAATTTGCGGAAATTGTGGAAGGACTCGCCATCATCATTCGTAATAAAACTGAAGTTGAGATTGCCCAGATCGTGATAAACAGCACCACCGCCAGACAGTCTGCGAACCACGTGGATATGGTTTTCCTCTACATAAGTCGCATTAATCTCCTCAATCGTGTTTTGGTTTTTCCCGATAATAATAGAAGGTTCATTGATATAAAACAGCAAGTAGTCTTCACTGTTGGGCAAATGCTTCAGGGCGTACTCTTCAATCGCCAAATTAATGCGCGGATCTGTAATCCCTTGATTATCGATGAATTTCATGAGAGAGCCTCCATCCGTAAGCGTTCTATCTTCCTAATCATACCACTTCCTGCTTGTCTGTACTGCTTTCGAATCTGCTCATGTATGAAGCATTATTTCCTAATCTAATATTTTTTGTTGATTTTTTGAAAATCCTCTATAAAAACGTTTTCAGATTGTCGATAATTGACGTAAGTCTAGGGGCAATCATCTTGGTGTTTTCTTTTCTAGATGAAATACTATGGATCAACGAGGTGTTCTTTATGAAAACAGCCAAGTTCTCCCGTTCAAGCTCTCTACGCACGAAGCTCGTCCTGTTATGTCTTCTGCTATTGGCGATTCCTTGCCTTAACATCGGAATTCAGGGCTATTATTCTGCGAGTTCCAGCTTGGACGACTTGGGCAGCCGCATCTTAAAAAACAACGTGAACCTGACGATTGAAATGATTGATATTCTTCAGAAACAGGTCGACGCTGGAAAAATCAGCAAAGAAGATGCACAAGAGCAAGTAAAAATTCACATCCTCGGGCCTAAGCAATCGGATGGAACCCGCTCGATTAACAAAAATATCGATTCGGGTGCCAGCGGATACATGCTCGTTACGAACGAGAAGGGTGACATGCTCGCTTCTCCTTCGATTGAGGGGAAAAATCAGTGGGATGCAAAAGATTCTGACGGTATCTTTTTTACCCAAGAAATGATTAAGCGCGGTCAGGAAGGTGGCGGCTTTACATACTATCAATGGTCGAAGCCAACGGAGCCCGATGTTCTCTATCCGAAAATCGCCTATTCCAAGCAAGACCCTCACTGGGGATGGATCGTAAGTGCAACCAGCTATATGGAAGACTTCAATGCTCCTGCCGAAAAGGTGCTATCTGATTTGCTGATCGTGCTGGGACTCTTCTTGATTATCGGGTTTGCCATCACATGGTTTGCCTCCGGATTCATTTCCAAGCCCATCTCCTTGGTTGCCGAGCGCGTGAAGGAAATTGCTGGTGGTGATCTGTCCGGGAAAGACATCGTGATTAAAAACCGTGATGAAATTGGGCAATTGGTACATGACGTCACCCATATGACAGAGAATTTGCGCGAGCTCATCTCTCGTGTCCGCACCAGCTCTCTGCATGTCGCTTCTACCTCTGAGGAGTTGACGGCGAGTGCAGAACAGACGAGCAAGGCAACTGAGCAAATTGCCGTCACGATGCAAGAGATCGCCATCGGAGCAGAGGATCAGTCCAAAACGATCGATGGAACGGTCAAGACGATCAACGACATGTCCTCGAGTCTGCAACAAATTGCGTCCAGTTCCGAACAAGTCTCCCTGACAGTCGATACAACGAACATGCTGGTCTCAAACGGCAATGAAGCAATTGTCGGTGCCATCGCTCAAATGAATTCTATCAACACAACTGTCCAAGAGCTGGCAGAATCAATCAAAATGCTTGGTCACCGCTCTTCAGAAATCAGCAATATTGTAGAGGTCATCACCTCGATTGCCGAACAAACGAACCTGTTGGCGCTAAATGCTGCGATCGAAGCGGCCCGTGCTGGAGAGCATGGACGTGGATTTGCTGTCGTCGCCAATGAAGTACGTATCTTGGCTGAGCAATCAGCAAAATCTACCCAGCAAATTAAAGACCTCATTAGCGCGATTCAGGTCGATACGAACAAAGCCGTTTACGTAATGCAGACGACGACATCTGAGGTTTCGGCTGGAATCGAAGTCGTACATGAAGCCAGCAAGGCCTTCCAGGAAATCTTGTCTGGAACGACAGAAGTAGCACGTCAGATTCAGCAAGTCACCACTGCTACTCATCACATGACAACCGGAGCAGAGCAAGCCGTCCATTCCGTTGAAGCGATTGCGACCACTGCGGAGACAACGGCTTTCGGAACACAAAACATTTCCGCTGCCGCTGAACAACAATTAGCCTCTATGGAGGAAATCTCGTCCTCTGCTGCTTCCTTGTCAAAAATGGCGGACGAGCTGCATGAATCGATTCAACAGTTTAAGGTGTAACCATAAACACTCAAACGAAAAAGGCTGCCTTTGCCGGTCACCTCTGACCTCGCAAACGCAGCCTTTTCCTCTCCCTATCAGCCTATTTTAACCCGTGGCGGCTGCTCCGCTTCCCACGTAATCGAAATCGTCGTCCCCTGCCCGACAGCTGTTTTCACCTCGATTGAACCACCAAACGCTTCCACTAATGCTTTTGTAATGACCATCCCTAGGCCAGAGCCTTCCGTGCGGGACTCGGTGTCTGTGCCACGATAATACCTCTCAAATAGTCGATCTACTGTTTCTTCATCCATTCCACTACCATTGTCGCTAAAAATGAGCAAAGCTGTAGCTGGCCCCACTGCTTGTACGCGGATGGACACAATCGTACCGCTCTCGTTGTGAATCAAGGCATTGGCAACCAGATTATCCACGATACGCTGAAACCACGGCTTGTAGACCAGCATGTAAACAGGTTCGGGAGAGGGAGTAAACCTTATACAGCCTTCTGGGTACAACGGATGTTTTGCTGCTTCCGTAATGGCTTCAGCTGTACAACTATTCAAGTCAACGAGCTCGACCGTAGGAGCGCCTTGTCCGTTCCTCAATCGATACGTCAACGCCAAATCGTTGATCAAGTCTTCCATATACGCTGACTTGTCCAAAATAATTTTGGCGAAGGTATGTACCTCTTCTGCGGTCCACGTATACTCGGCATTCCCTAATAGATGCGCGTACCCTTTGACAGAGGACAACGGCGTTTTCAGATCATGGGAAACGCCAGCGATCCACTCATTTCTCAATTGCTCCGTTTCATGACGAAGCTTTTCGTTGCGGTTAAGCGTTTGCGACAAGGAGTCCATCGAATCGATTACATCTTGGTAAATACGGTACTTGCGCTTTCTCTTCCCTCGCTTGTCTTGGCTGAGCGGAACACCCTCCGCATTGGCAGGCTCCTCGTACTTCCCCCCACGCAGAAAGGTCAGCCACCGTAATACGTGAACAATCGGTGCGCCAAATCGCTGTCCGAACAAGTAGGACACAATCCCGAAGACGAGCATCGCCGACAAGAGCAACATGCCCATCCCGATATATAGGGCCTTACTTTCCGGTGTCAAAAGCGGTTCTTCCCCGGGAGTCGTTCCTGGCAACGGATAACTGAGTACCCAGGTTTGGCCGCTTTTTTGATCATAATGCGATACGATTGTTGCTCCGTAGCGATCCGGGTATATCGAGCGCAGCGCCAGTTCTTCCACGGTGAAGTCCTTGATTGCTTTTGCTGGCTTATTAAAGGAAGCCAGCTCTGCCCCTTTCGGATCTAAGAGCTGCACCCAGCCCGCTTTCCTCTTCAATTGATTTTGGATGCTTGAAGGAAGCAGGATCTCGTTATTTTTATGAGCAGCCTCCTCGATCACCTGTTGCAAGAAGTCGTCATCCCGCTTCGTCATCCCATACAGCAAGGTGTGTACCACGCCGTCCTTTTCCTGTATCCATAACGATAGCTGATAGGGGAACGGGCTTTTCCGGAGCCAATAAGCCGTTAATTGGCCAGGGCCGTAGTAGCTGGGTACGTCAGGCGGGGTAAAGAAAGAGTCAGTGACATACCCCTTTTCATCAATCCGCTGAAGCCACCCTCCACTATCTCGCACCTTCTCCAACAGCTCGGGGTCAAAGTGGACATCCTCTCCCTCTACTTCTATGGTCTGGATCAGCCGCTGCAAGCCGACGCTCTCAAATTGACGCGAGGACTGTACTTTTGACATTTCTTCAAGCGTCCAATATAACGTAAACCCGGCTAGCACAAAGAGAATGAGGCCAACCAGCACCAACCACATGATCAAATGGAGTGCGATTCTGCTCTTAATATTCATAAGGAAGGCCCTTTTTCACCATTTTGTACCCGAGTCCCCTGACGTTCAGCAAAAACTCTGGCTGCGCTGGATCGGGCTCGATGCGCTCCCGAATCCGATGGATATGTACCATGATAGTGTTGTCGTCACGTAAGCTATTCACGCCCCATACTCGTTCGTACAGCTCGCTTTTCGAAAATATCCGATTCGGATTTTTGCACAAAAATAGCAACAGTTGAAAAACAAGGGACGGACAAGGAATGACTTTCCCCTCCACACAGAGCTCGCCTGCTGCTTCATGAACTTGAAAACGGCCAAAATCATAGACCCCTTGAACGGGTGCTGTCGGTACAGCCGCGTTCGTTTTGCGTGTACGGCGAAGCAATGCCTTGATGCGTGCAACGATTTCCATCGGGTTAAACGGCTTCGTCACGTAATCATCACCGCCAACGGCAAAACCGGTTAGCTTGTCAAAATCGGTGTCTCTCGCACTCAAAAACAGAATCGGCGCATCCGTCAGACGGCGGATGAATGGGCAAGCTTCTATGCCGCTCATGTTCGGAAGCGTTACGTCCAGAACGATCAGGTCATAGCTTTTTCGTTCGCATGCACAGAGCGCCTCCTCGGATGTTTTCACCTTGTCGATCGAGTGGAATCCTTCTTTGTGCAGTACGGTCTCAAGCAATTGGAGAATTGCTTGCTCATCGTCCACGAGAAGGATAGCTACATCTTTCACGATCACTTCGCTCCTTTTGCGCTTTTGCGTCATCCTCCATTTTATCATGCGTAGTGTCGGCGCGCGTCCGCAACAACCTTAACGGAATCATAATTTTGCCGCGACAGATTTAAGCATCCTGTAAGCCAGCGTTTCATGTCCGATAATAGTGGCTTTCTATAATAAAACGAGCGCTTAGAACAAGATAGGAGTGGCGACATGAAAAAAGTTTGGATTTCACTTGTAGGAGCAATTCTTTTGACAGGATGTGCTGCGCAATCAGAGGCAACCGCAATCCCCTCTACTACTGAATCCCCCACAAAGAAAAAAGAAGGTGCAAAGACGATGACGGATCAAGCGGAGTCGATTGTGCAAGCTCTCCTTCACGGAAAAATAGGGGAGGTATATGAGCAAACAAGCCCGTCATTCAAACAGCAGGTTTCAAAAACGCAGTTTGTAGAAGGGTATACTGCTTTTAGCTCGGGGGTGAAGTCGTGGAATCAGCATTCCCACACGACCGTAAACGGCAGCTATTATGGTACCTGGGTAGATCAGGACGCCAAACGAGGCCTTGTCCTTACGACGGATGAAAAAGGGATCATTACGGGTGTTTTATTAAAGCCGCTGCAAAACTACCCTGACACCGACAATGCTTTGACAAAGCTGGCGTATAGCGCACCGTTTACAGGTGAGTGGTATGTGTTTTGGGGAGGTCAGAATGTCCTTTCAAACTATCACTACGCGGTGGAGAGCCAACGCTATGCATACGATCTGATTCAGGTAAAAGACGGATTATCCTACAAGGGGGACCCTGCGAAAAACGAGAGCTATTTCGCATTCGGGCAAGAAATACACGCACCGCAGGCAGGAACTGTCGTGCATGTCGTCCATGATCTCAAGGATAATGTCCCTGTCGGAACGATGAACGCACAAGAGCCCGCTGGTAATGTCGTCATCCTCGATCATGGCAATGGGGAATTCAGCTACTTCGCCCATTTGAAGGAAGGCTCCGCAAAGGTAAAGGTTGGCGATCGTGTGGAGAAAGGGGATTTGCTTGGGCTATGCGGCAACTCTGGCAATTCCAGCGAGCCTCATCTGCATTATCAGGTCTCTGACGGCAAGGATTTGTTCCATAGCAAATCCATTCGCGTGCAGTGGGAGAACGGATTGAATCCGCGTCAAGGTGAAAGCATTACCGCGAAGTAAATCGTATAGCTGTTAGACAGCGGCAGTCCATCCTTTGTCTTCTGCTTTTCGCGAACATCTCTAGTTTTTTTAGCTGTAAGATTCTGCTAGAGTCATTGATAGAAGATAAAAAATGATGGAGGAGGTCCGCTGTCTGATGAGTACCAGCCCGAATATTATAGAGGTCGCGTCCCTCATAGGAGAACCATCCCGCGTCTCCATCCTGGTCAGCCTGATGAACGGCAAGGCACTCCCCGCCAGTGAACTCGCACGAAACGCAAAAATCACCCCCCAAACGGCAAGCACGCATTTGGCAAAGCTGGTGGAAGGCGGTCTTTTGGTCAGCGAGTCACACGGTCGACATCGCTACTATCGCCTAGCCAGCCCTGATGTCGCCCATGCCCTGGAATCGTTAATGACGATCGCTGCACCTAAGCCGGTTCGTTCCTTGCGCGAGTCTGACCAATTGCGAGCCATCCGCTATGCGCGTACCTGCTACGACCATCTCGCTGGTGAAGTAGGCGTTGCCCTGACGCAGAAAATGCTGGAGATGCAGTTGATCGAGGCATCCGATCAAGACTACGTGCTCAGTGAAACGGGAAAAATCAAGCTGCAATCACTCGGCGTAGACCTTGTGGTCAAACCAAAGAGCAGACGTCGCTTTGCCCGTCCGTGTTTGGATTGGAGCGAGCGTCGCCATCACTTGGCAGGTAGCCTCGGAGCCTCACTCACCAACCGATTTTTTGAGCTTGGCTGGATCGAGCGAGTGCCAGGAGGGAGGGCAGTCCGTGTCACGCCGCTAGGCAGCACTGGTTTTATGACCGAGTTCGGACTACAAGTAGATGAATGCAAAAAGCACAGCTAGCTACTCTGCCAGCTGTGCTTTTTCACTGACTTGCCTGCGTGGAGCAAACGTCCAGTTCACCAAGAAAATCCCTGCGAAAATCAACAACCCTCCCACATACACATGCCATTGCACGACTTCACCCAGCAACACCCACCCTGACAAAACACCGAAGAACGGAGCGAGGAACAAAAAAGCACTCGTCCTGCCCGGGTCTCCGTGATTCAGCAAGTAAAACCACGTCGCAAACTGCACAATGGAAGCCATGATCGCGAGCCATAGGACGACAAACACAGCGGTCGGTGTCACAATCAGCTTCGGCGTTTCGAGCGTGACCCCCATCACAAGGAGTAGAATTCCTCCGAACAGCATCTGATAAGCTGTCAGCACCCACACATGGAAGCGGACTCCCCACTTTTTAACAAGAATCGTAGCCATTGACCACGCAAGAGCGGACCCGATCCCAAACAGCGTTCCCGTCTCCCATTGCAGATGGAAGCCAAGCGTGATGAACACCCCTACCAGTCCAATCAGAACCCCCGCCCATTGCGTCAGTCGATAGGCTATTCCGAGAAACAATGTGCCCCAGATGACCACAAGCAGTGGGTTCATAAACGTCAGGATCGAGGATTCACCCGCTGTGATCGTACGCAGACTCAAAAAGATACACCCCATGACGGCTGCCGTCTGCAAAAATCCGATCAGACACAGCTTCCCCCAGTCACCTGCCGACTTCGGGAGCGGCTTTTTCCATACCCATGCTCCCATGATCAGTCCTGCCAGCGTAAAACGCAGTCCTACCAGCAGCAATGGTGAAAAATAGGCCAATCCAATCTTTCCTACCGCAAAAGACGAACCCATCAATGATGTCGTCACGACGACAAGTATCCCGAACAAAATTCGATTCATGGCATTGTTCCCCCGTTTCAGGCATGCTACTTGCTTCTTCTTACATGCAGTGTACCTGACGGTTAGTTCGATGGGGGCCGAAGTGTGCAAATGGTTTACAGTTGGTACTTCTCCACCATCTTGATCCCGATTTGATTCAGCAAGACAGTGAGCACCTTCCAGACCGCTCGACGATAAAACGGCAAATGTTTAACATACACCGCTGTATATTCCGGCTCTCCCTCGGCCCCCCTGTCCGCTTTGAATGCACCTACACCCGCACTTTGATGGAGCAGGATGCCCTTGCTCTGTGCTTCTTGTACCAAGAGGCACGACAGCATCCGATACAGCCCGGTCTCTTTGGGGAGCGTCGTATCATAGCCGAATAGCGGTGTCGTCATCACACCATTTCGTTCAAAATAGCCAAGAATGCCGTCCAGCTGTCCGCCTTTCTCCAAGCCGATGAGGGTCAATGTCCTCTTGTGCATCGCGAGTTGGACGAACTCCACCGAAAACTGTGGATTATGCCGCGAGTATTTATCCAGATACAGCGCGTTGTATAAAGCGACGATTCGCTCGACATGCTGTTCTCCCAGCTCCTCATGACGTAGGATACGATAGCCCGATTTGGCAAGCATTTTTCGATCGCGGTTGAGCGTATTGCGGACCCGCCACTTGCCCTGTGCGGGCCAATCGGGATGAAAAAGGTAGACGTAGCGGCTGGGGACCATGAGATAGCCCTTCTCTACGAGCCCCTTGTGAAAATCCGGATACAGCCTGCGACAAACAGATCGAAACGCGATGATATGACTAGGGAACTTTTGGATGCAGCTTTCCGTGATGTCCTTCACTTCATCTGCACGCACATCATGATACAGATTCGTCGATAACAGCCAGTTGTTGACGATGACCATTTTGTTGCATTGGCTTTTTTTCATCCAGCGTCCAAGCCCTGTTAGTACAGTCGACAGTACTTGCCTCAACACCGCTGAACCGAGCATGCCTAGCTCTTCCTTCGCATACGTCACGTAATGGGTAAACACCGAACTAACATACGAATTATCGTACTCGGTATCGTTCACCGTTATGGGCATAATCCGATCACCTACACGGAGTGCATCCATACGCGTCTGTACATTTTGCACATAGCGGGAGGGTGGTTCCGTCATCATGGGCAACAGGTAACTTTTGACGTAGTCGGCATCCTGCGCCTGTTCCCAAGGGATTTGCCCCGCCGAAGTCCCTTCATACCATTCAATCAATGGCCTGCTCACCTAGAACAAACATCCTCTCTACCCGCCGCAATTTTTTCGTACCGAGATTCAGCTCGTACGGTGCAAACACAATCGCAGGCAATTGTCCTTGCTGATCGGCAATGACTCGCTCAAGACTATGGCGTACTCGTTCCCGCTCACGCATGGACGGTCCCTCCCCATCCTTCATGAGCAGTGCTACCTCGACTTGCTCGTAGCTCAGCTGCCGTACCGTATACTCTTCAATCGCATCAGACGAGGTAATGACGGCACGCCGAATGAAATCAGGAAAGACCGATATCCAACGCGCTTCGTTTTCATGGCGAAAAACAAACAGATCATCTGCCCTGCCCTCAATCGATTCCAGCGCCATAAACACCGAGCCGCATGGACATGGTGTGCGCTTTTCCGTCAAAATGTCGTTCAATCGATAACGGATAATCGGCTGTGTCGTCCGGGAAAAGTCTGTGATGATCGGAAAGAATCGCTCCTTTTTCTCATCGAGATATTCCTTTTCCACTACCACGAGGTCTTCATTGACATGTAACGTCCCGTGTGAGCAGCTCGCCGCAAGCAGACCTTCTGTGCATTGATAAATTTGATGCACGATCTGCCCGAACACTTCTGCGATGTACGTTTGATCCAACGGGTCCAGTACTTCCGCCACCGAGATCACCTTGATCGGGGATATCCGCAATTTCCCCTGACGCTGTGCAGTCGCGAGCATTCTCAACATCGAGGCTGGCGCAACCAACACCGTCGGCTGATACTGGTTCAGATGTTCAAGGTGCTGATCGAGCGGTATTTGCAAATCAAAGAACGAGAATTGAATGCGACGCCTGTTGACCGCCGTATACAGGTTGCTATTCGCTCGCAAGAAAAAAGCAATCCGATGCGTCGACCATAACTGACCAGGCAGTGCTTTCGCCAAAATCACCCCTGCCCATTTCGCCTGTTCCTGCGGTCCCACGAGAAAAAGCCCGCGATTACCAGATGTCCCAGATGACAAGCCTACGGTCACGCCGTTTAATTGGGGAGTGAAATCGCGTGTCGTTTCTGCTTTCAGTGCAATCGCAAATGCTTCTTCCTTCTTGATCCCGTAAGTATTCAGCTCGTCAAAATGGTCCATCATGCTCTTTTTATCGATTGGCTCCATCTGTCTCCAGCGTTCTGGCGTTCCCAACCTCTTTCGGTAAAAAGGAGAGGCTGGCAAAATGCGCGTCAACATTGCTCTGACCTGCGCTTCTTGCCATTTCACCAGCTGCTCACGCGAGGAAAACCGACGGGCAAGCCACTTCGTTTTTACATACTGCTTCAAGATCGTCATGATCTCCATGTGAACGCTCCTCTGCTGGCCTGCCAGACTTCCCCGCAGTGTGTCGGCATGATTTTCATGTCGGGACGTTGGCGGGATAGCACATGCAGCTTGTGCAAATGCTTCCGATACGCTTGTCGATCCGCCATGATCAACATAGCCAGTGGATGAGGCAACAGGTTGCCGCGATAGGCTTCACTCGACCAAGCAGCATCCGCGCACAAAAATACATCCCCATGATCCCGATCGCGCAGGAACACACCAAATTGCCCGATTGCATGTCCGTTCAGATCGACGATGTACAGACTCTGATCAGCAAATAAATCGTAGCCTTCGGTGTATGGCGCATAAGCTTCAGGCAATGCCACAGGCCCTCCTCGATCAATGAAAGTCACCCGCTCTTCGAAATCGTCAGGCATCAAATCAGGCAAGTACGCCTCCCGCAGCGCCGCCCACCCCGTCTTTCCCTTCACGTGGTTATAGGCACTCTCGAAGCAGTATATTCGCGCATGCGGAAAATCACGCAAACCGCCGATATGATCTGCATGAAAATGGGAAATGAGAATACCCGCTATATCTGTCGTTTGGATTCCGCGTGCTGCGAGCTGCTCAGCAATACTCTCATGTGCCTCCGATAATACGGGCGTTATTTTGCCGTACAGCGAATAAGGAAGCTTGCTCGTGGCTTCAAAAAAGCGCTGTGAATAGCCCGTATCAAAGAGCAGCAATCCGTGGACGGGATGCTCGATAAGCCCTGCGATGGCGTGAAACGGAATGTTTTTCATCCGGCCGCCTTTTCGTGAAAACATTTCGAGCTGCTGGCAGTAGCCCGTGTCCATCAGCGTCAGTTTAACGTCCATCCTGCGTCCTCCACCATTCTGTAAAGGTCTCGATGCCTTGGGCAATGCTCACCCGCGGTTCATAGCCCAGATCGCGCTTCGCCTTTGAGATATCCAAGGTTTGTGATTTGGCGAGCACACCGACCGAGTAACGAGTCAAAACCGGCTCGCGATAGCCCAAAACGGTCTTGGAGAGTGTCTCCAGCACCCAAGCTGCGGCATACGCCTTCCAATATGGCAGCTCGCGCGTTTTCAGCGGAACCCCCAAGCGCCGAAACACATCTGACAACACCTTGATCATCGTCACTGGCTCCCCATTTGTAATGTTGTAAGCCTGTCCCAATGTGTGCGCTGGAGAATCCATGCACAAGATCAACGCGTCCACGACATTTTCCACATAGGTCAAATCAATGAGCGCCTTGCCTCCGTCGATCAGCGGAACGAATTTCTTTTCATTGGCGCGGATCAATCTGGGAAGGATTGCATTGTCTCCTGGGCCAAACAAGGCCCGCGGACGAATCGTAACCGTCGGTAGTCCTGCAAGAAACGCCTTGTCGACTTCCAGCTCCGCCTGGTATTTGGTTTGTGCGTATGTATTGGCAAACCGGACGGGCATCGGCTCATCTTCGCGGATTCCCAGCTTGTCGTCAAAAGCAAAATAAATACTTGGCGTCGATACATGAACCAGACGCTGGGTGCCGTGCCGCTTGCAGCCCTCGATGACATGAATGGTTCCTGTCACATTCGTCTCGTACATGTCACGGTACGTTCCCCACGGGGAGGAAAAAGCAGCAGCGTGTTGCACGATGTCCTGATCGCGGCAAGCCTTCACCATGGCTTCTCTGTCTCTTAGGTCTGCCCGAAGGAATCGAATGCCTCGCTCCTGCAATAGCTGGCCGATTCGCTCGTCTCGTCCTTGCGCTGTTACGTCATAGCCCATTTCATGCAGTCGTGTAGCCAGCTTCTGTCCGAGAAACCCTGTCGCCCCTGTTACTAGAACTCGCTTGTTCATTTCTTCCTCACGTCCTTACGCCTCTTCTCCGTTCCATTCGATATCGCTCGTACTGCAAGCGATCATGCTTTTTCCCGTTCGAAAGCTCTGCCAAGCCAAATCTGCCAGCATGGTGAATTGATCAAAAAAAGGCCGTGGATCATCCCACCTAAACAGAACATCCCTTGCAGAAAGCAGGTCGCTCACCCAACGCTTTGCCTTCTCTCCATTTGTCATGCCAGCAAGACCGTATGTCAGCATCGCCATCCCTAGCATGCAAGCTTGCTTTCCAGCAGGAACAACGGTTTTTCCCCGATCAGAAAAATAGGCAGTAGCCGCCTCTTGCTGTCCTGTAAACAAATGAACACCGCTTGTCAGGCGTGGATTGCACTCAATCACATAAAGCTCTCCCTGCTCATTCTCAATGAAATCAAAAGCGATTTGTCCATGAAACGTATGCCGTTGCACAAAGCGACTAACAAAATCTCTTACCTGTGGATGGTCTGAATAGGCGAAGTAAATCGAGGCACCCTGCCCTGCTGTATGTGTTGTTTCGTAATCGGCGTACAAGGTGAGCTTTCCATCCAGAGCAACCGCGTAGCTGCACACCTGTTTCCCTTTTATAAACTGTTGAACTAGCCATGGTTGCTCAACTGTCGGTTCGGGCAGTGAGGACTGCCCTACCGCAGATAACGGGTCAGCTACGATTTGTACATGAGCTGCGAAACGAGAATAGACGGGCTTCAGCACCACAGGTCCCCCGGCTTGTAGCATGGCCTCCCGCAATTGAGCCGAAGATTGTACCCGAACCGTCTGTGGGACCAGTGCTCCCACCTCGCGCGCCATTTCGGCAAAAAGCCATTTGTCGTGCAACGAACGCAATACCTCGATTCCTTCCACAAGCACTTCACCATAGTCAAGCAATCGATCCCGCCCCTGCGATACGTAAAAGATCTCCTCGCAAGTCGGGATCAACAAATCGATACCCTCACGCTGCATGATTTCACACAGCTTTTCGATATAAGCATCGGGCTGCTGTCGGGGTGGAGGCACTTGGTAGGATCGCTCTACATAACGAGAGTGCTGGCATAAATGTCGCCGCGCACTCTCCGCTACAATGACTCGGTGTCCCACAGAACCCAGCAAGCGCGCCAGCTCTAACGTAGCTGGAGCTCGTCCTCCTGTCAGCAAGACTGATTGTTTAGTATTCAAGCACAATTCCTCCGAGAGACAAGCCAGCAGATGTGCCCAACAGCATCAGGTGATCGCCTCGCTGTACTCGTTTCTGCCCAATCGCTTCATGCAGCGCCATCGGAATCGAAGCTGCAATGACATTTCCATGATCCGCCAAAATGTTCACCATTTGCTGGTCGCTAAATCCGAGCTTGCCCGCCATGATCCGCATCGCCATCCCACTGGCCTGATGAGGAATAACGGTACGGATTTGCTCCTTGGTTACGGAGGCTGACGACAGCAAACGATCCACGAATCCGGTAATCAGCTGCGAGGTCAGGCGAAAAATTTTCCGTCCATCCATATCAAATGCAAAGTCCGCTTCTCTTCCTTGCGCAAATTGTCTCGGGTGGATCAGCGTGCCGCCACCCCTTATTTCGGAATAGTGCGCGCCTTCACTATATGTTTTCATGCTTGAACCCAAGATGCGGGAGCTTTCTGTTTCTGGCGTCCTGCCGATGACAACAGCCGCAGATCCATCTCCGAACAGCACGCAGCTCTCTTTTTGCTCCCAATTCAAACCTGCGGAGGATATCTCTGATGAAATGATCAAGACTCGCTCGTAAATACCAACCGCCATCTGGCACGACATCACATCCAGCGCAGTGACGAAGCTGAGGCATGTCGCATTTATATCAAAGCAGGGAATGCCTGATTTGCTTAGTTGAAGCTCTTCTTGAATCAAAGCAGCCGTGCATGGGATTTCCTGCTGCGCCGTTCCGCTTGCACATACGATACAATCGATATCGTGAAGGGAAAGTCCCGCCGCTTCTATAGCACGCCTAGCAGCGATGGCTCCCATCTGTGCTGCCGTTTCATTCGTCACAAAATGTCTGACGCTTACCCCGGACTTTTTCTCTACCCATCCAGCTGCAAGTCCCAGCTTTTCTTCCAGTTCTGCTGCTGTCACTCGCCGAGTGGGCAAGTATTTCCCTGTTCCGAGGATTTTGATTTTTCTCTCCATATTCTGTGTCTCCCTTAGCTCGCATTCCTACACACTATTCGACATCTGCCATTTATTTTACCTAAGTTTGTCGATTTATGGGAAACAGAATAAACACTTGGTACGAAATACCCAAGTGTTGATGTATGTCTCATTTCTACTACTATAGTAAAAAGCGATAACCGACACCCCACACCGTCTCGATGTATTGCGGCTTAGCCGGATCACTTTCTATTTTTTCCCGCAGCTTGCTAATATGCACGGTCACCGTCGCGATATCCCCGTACGAATCGAGACCCCAAATTTTTTCAAACAGCTCCGTTTTGCTAAATACCCAGTTAGGGTGGGTTACCAAAAAGAGCAGGAGGTCGTATTCCTTGGAAGTGAAAGCTACTTCATTTCCATTGATATAAACTCTCCTCGCCAGCTTGTCGATGCGAATCCCACGAAGCCTGATCTCCTCTTTTGCCGTATGCGGTTTGGAATCGGAAACGAGACGGTCGTAACGGGCCAGATGGGCTTTGACCCTCGCTACCAGTTCTCCCAAGCTAAAAGGCTTGCTGATATGATCGTCGGCACCTAGACCCAGGCCACGGATCTTGTCGATGTCTTCCTTTTTCGCAGAGACGAGCAGGATGGGAATATTTTTGGCTTTCCGGACTTGCTTGCAGATTTCGAAGCCATCCACGATGGGGAGCATCAGGTCTAGAATCAGGAGGTCATACTCCTCTTGCAATGCCTTTTGCAAACCCCTATCGCCGGAAGTAGCAACATCGACCGAGTAGCCGTTTGCCTCCAAGTAATCCTTTTGCACCTCTGCAATCACCGTGTCATCTTCAATGATTAAAATGTGCTTCATTCCGTGTTACCCCCGACTCTCTTGATATCTGGCAAGGTAAAACAAATACGGGTCCCGCGTCCACTCTCACTCTCCACCCATACACGACCACCGTGCCCCTCCACAATTTGTTTGACGATGGCGAGTCCAAGACCGCTTCCTCCCATGGCCGAATTACGTGCAGGGTCCTCCCGATAAAAGCGGTCAAAAATATGGGGCATTGCTTCTTTTTCAATCCCTGTTCCATTGTCGGAGATTGCCACTAGCACTTCACTGTTGGCTTTCTCCACTTCCAATCGAATCAGCTTCTCATCCTTGTTCAAGTACTTCAAGCTATTGTCCACGATATTCATGAGCACACGATGGAGTTTTTCCTGATCAGCCATGACTGGAATCGGACTTCCCTTATGCTCGTCATAGCGAATAGATACGCCGTGCATTCGCGGGTCTAGTCGCAGCTCTTCGGCAAACTCTGCCATATATGCTCGCATATCGACTTCTTCAAAGTGAAAGGGAAGCTTGTTCAAATCCAGTCTCGAGAATAAAAACAGCTCATCAATCAGACGGTCCATCTGCTCTGATTTGATGGCAATCATCTTCATATATTTTTCCCGCTTCGCTTCCGTATCCGCAATCCCTTCCTGCACCGCTTCCACACATGCTTTGATTCCTGTGATGGGTGTTTTTAGATCATGGGAGATACTAGAAATTAGTTGCTTGCGATTTTCCTCATACTGTAGCTGCAAATGGATAGAATCATACAATCTGCTGCGCATCTCTTCAAATGCTTCTCCCAGCTCTCCCAGCTCATCTTTGCGATAGAGTTGAACAGGACGCTCCAGATTGCCTTCTTTGATTTCGTTCGCTGCCTGCTTTAAGGCGTACAAAGGTCGAATGATACTGCGTGAAACAAGAAATGTTAATACACCGTTCGTCAGCGCCACTATCGTTAGAAGACTGAGAATCAATGCACTAAAAAAATAAATGCCTGTCTGCATATATGGGGAAGAATTCGCAAGGAAGTAGAGCCTTCCTTTACTTTGATCAACAAAAGTAAACTCGTACGTATCAAGCGTGTAGCCGTCCTGTTTAAACGGCTTCCAGCTATGCATATGCCCCTGATCCGGTTGATCCTGCAAATAATCAGGCACGTCAGCGCTATCAATCGACGGGGAAACAAATAGCACATGATCATCCTTTGTCAGAATTAATGCACCGCCAACTGCTTGTAGCTCCGCATCCGTCTCTGTTAGCATCTTCTGGTTCGTCAATTGATTGGGCGCGTATTTAGCCATGAATGTGACACCAGCAAACAACTCGTCTCGTTTATTGAGCGTATCACGAAGGAACGGTTTGCCTGCTTCTCGTTCCCCCCAAAAGTAATTCGCCAATCCCGATGCCACCAATCCAAACAAAACAAGGGGGATGATAATCATGGCAATATAGGATAGCAAAAGTCTTGTTTTGATCGACATGGTTCATTCCCCCTTTGCAGTCATGGTTTACTCGGAATCGGAATGCTTCGCCCAGCCTTTTCTCCATTGGTTCTTCATGTCTTCATTGGAAACCTTCTCGACTTGCTTCCCAGTAAGATCGATGCGATCAGGTGTGGTCGTACCCAGATCGGACAGGCGGATATCCAAAGAAAGCTGGAGCTTGTGCTCTTTCCCAGACGCGTCCGTTCCCGAGAGGTGTATCACAGCAGCTTGCTGTTCGATTTGATTTTTTTCGTTGATCTTGGCGTTCAGCAATACTTGGTCCACTTGAACATCCTCTTGCAAGCGGGGAAGCTTCACAGATAGATGGTTTTCAGAGGAAGACGCTTCTTGACTATGTTCGGCGAGCTTATCGTAGAGAATAGGTCCGGCCGCCTGGATCAATGCTGGAATTTGCTCTTCGGAGAGCTGAAGCGACGTACGCTTGCCTCCATCTGGTAGATTCTCAACGGTCGCGTTTTTTCCGAGATCGCCGAATACCGTAGCAAACAGCTTATGCATCATGGCGCCGCGTTTGTTATCAGCGTCATTTTCTGATTGGGGTCTTCTATCCATTTTTTCCATGACCCGATAAACGTTACTATCCCCTTTTTTAACCACAACTTGATCCTTTTCCAGAAAGGCTTGCATGCTTTTCTCGCCCAGCGTGTCTGTAATAGTCGCATTCACATTCCCGATGTGCTGGTTATGATCGATCTTTGCAACTCCCTCGAGTGTGAGCAACTTCGTTCCGTTGTCAGTGAGCGCTAGCTGCGCGTGGGCCGTCATGTTCTTCGCTTCCTTCGTTTGATGCAGAGCTGATTCATACACGCCCATCGTCGTGCTATCCGCACTCGCTGAAGCCCCGAATCCCCAAATCAATGCTCCTGTGATTCCAACCGACAAGCCGATACCCAACCATTTTTTTCGCATGCTAATCCCTCCTAGTCTTATCGAAAGCAACTGTCATCGCTTTCTATACAGTGATGATAAATAGTGGGTCTAAACATGCTCTAAATCAATTCTAAAAAAAGTGTAAAAATAATTCCATATGCTATATTGAAAGAAGAGAGATCAGTATGAACCTGAAGTGGAGGCATTATCGATGAGTATGCAAGAAGACTATATTGAAGTTCCTGGCGGAAGAGTATGGTACAGTCGTGTCGGCGAAGGGGAGAAAACGCCTCTGATCGTCCTTCATGGCGGACCTGGCAATACCCATGATCCGCTCAAATCAACGCTTCATGTCTTAGGCAACGACAGACCCGTCATTTTCTACGATCAGCTGGGGTCAGGCAATTCTGATCGCCCGACTGATCTGACTCTTTGGAAAACCGAACGCTTTGTGGAGGAGCTCGCTTGCATCAGACAAGCCCTTGACTTAAAAGAGGTACACATCCTGGGGCATTCGTGGGGCACGATGCTGGCAGCAGCTTATTTGGTGGATGCGAAGCCGGAAGGGGTACAGAGCATCATCTTCTCCAGCCCATGCCTGAGCGCTGAGCGTTGGAAACAGGACGCAGATCGTTTAATCGAGCAATTGCCAGTGGATGTGCAACAAACCATCGCCACACACGAGGAGCAGGGTACAACTGATTCACAAGAATATCAGGCTGCCATGAAGGAATACTACAAGCGCCATGTGTGCCGCCTTGATCCAATGCCAGCGGTCATGACAGAAAGCCGACCAAAAGCGAACAAAGAAGTGTACATGACGATGTGGGGACCGTCCGAGTTTTGCCCAACAGGGAATCTGAAAACATTCGACTACACACCCCAGCTGCATCAAATCAACATCCCTTCCCTGTTCGTTTGCGGCCGCTATGATGAAGCGACGCCTGAATCAACTGGTTATTATCAGTCTCTGGTGCCAAACGCCGAGCTCCATGTCTTTGAAAACAGCTCACATGTCGGCTATCTAGAAGAGACAGACGAATACGTGCAAGTCATCCGCCGCTTTTTGCAAAAAGCAGATTCGAAATAAAAAAACGGAAAAACTTCGTATCACCGCCGATGCGAGTTTTTCCGAGTCTCTCATTCTTTTTTTAAGTAAAAAAGGAAATTAAGGATGTTTAACCCTACAATGATGAAAAACATATAGGTAGACATAACGTCTCCACTCAGATTAAATTCATCAGCGATATATCCCATGATTATAAGATTCGTGCCAGAAACGGTTACTGAAATTGCTGAAATCATGCTAAGTGTGAATCCATTGACAAGATTACCTCGTTTCTTTTGAAGCAATAAAGCAACGGAAATAACGACTAAACTTATGATAAAAGTAATCAAAACGAAACGTAATAAATCGTTTATCTCCACCCCTGCCATAATCATCCCCCTAGTCTGTCAAATGGCTTAACGAAGCTGTCCGAAGTAGATCCTCGGCAGAATCACTTCGAACAGCTTGCTATTTCAATCCGATATGCTTGTCATACACTTCGTATACGGAACGTGAAATGATCGCGGCCGATCTTCCCCCATAACCACCCTCAGGAACGATTACGGCTACTGCCAGGACCGGATCGTCGACAGGCGCATACGAAATGCTGACACCATTCGTAATGCGGGCGTGCATTTTCCACTTTGTCTTTTTCTGTCCTGTTTTCTCATCTGTCACCGTCACTGGTACATAAATGTCTTGTTCAGATGTACCTGTTTTTGCTGCTACCTGAAACGGCATTCCCGCATACGCGCGGACTGCTGTTCCCCCCGGTTTCGTCACCATCACCATGCCTTGCTCTAAAACATCCCAATATTTATCTGGGTGAGGAAAGGTACTCATGGTTTTTGACGTGTACGTTTTCACCAGGTTTCCTTTTGCGTCTGTGATCTTATCTACCATCTGCGGCTGCAAACGTACACCCTTATTTGCAAGTGTAGCCGCATACTGTGCCAATTGCATCGTCGTCGCCCGAACTTGCTGTCCGAAGGAAGCCTGCACCATCGATGCTAATGGACCGTAGTTTTCATTCATCACTAAATAGTCTTCTTTCCCCTTGTTTTCATTCGGCAAATCTACACCCGTCTGAACGCCTAATCCGAACGCATGATAGTACGATTGCAGGACGGACGCTGACTCTTTTCCTTTTCGACGGGACAGCTCCTCGCCAATTCTCGCCATATATGTATTCGATGACTTTTGCAGGGAAATCGCTGGGCTAATCATGCCATGGGCTTTTGAACTGTCATTCTTAATCCGATCCGTACCACGTCCATAGTGATACACACCTCCATCATTCCAACGATCGGAGGGAGTAATAATGCCTTGCTGCAAACCGAGCAATACCGTAATCGGCTTGATGACAGACCCAGATGGCACAATTGAACCTGGGTGCTTGTAGCCCTCCTGGATGGCTGCCTCTCCTTTTAATGGCTGTGTATTGTATGGGGCTTCCCGAATGGTTCCATTCGTCACCGCCAGCTTGATCTGGTCATACATTTTTTGATCCGGTCCCTCAATCCATACGTTTGGATCGTATTCGGGATAGCTGACCATCGCGACGACCTTGCCTGTCTTAACCTCGACTGCCACGACGTACGCTCCCTTTGCCCCCCTCGCCTCAGGGATGGTTGCACGCAGCTTCGGAAGAAACTCTCGGATCGAATCCCGGATACCTAGCTGTACCCGCTGATCAATGGTGAGATACACATGATTGCCCGGGACGGAAGGAACTTCCTCCACTTGCTTCACAACCGTCTGATTGGCTGCGACCTCATACATCCGGTAACCGTTGCTCCCGCGAAGCTCGTTTTCGTAAGACAGCTCAATCCCATCGAGCCCGACTAACTGGTTCGGCAAATACCGCGTACTCTCATCCTTGTAGGAGGCGAGCTTCACATTTTCAGCAATGTGAAAGGGCCGTACATATCCAACCGCCTGGACAGCGATTTGCTTCGGATCGTATTTTCGGATCGGTTTTGTCACCACCTCAATCCCCGGCAGATCGCCACGATGCTCACCCAGTACCGCGATTTCTTTAGCCGTCAAATCCACCTTCAGCTCTTTCTCCAAATAGCGCGGCAATTGTCGTGCCGCTTCCACGTACTTGCCATTCTCGTAGGCATAGCCGACATCCATCTTTTTTAACAGTGTGGCCTTGTCGAGACTCAGTATTTTCCCCAGCTTTTCCACCAGGTCAAAGTACGCTTTCTTCTCCATGATCTCTTGTTCACGAAAGACGGCGAGATGAGAAGGCCGACTTTCGGCAATGACATATCCGTTGCGGTCATAAATGTTTCCTCGCATAGCCGGAATGTAATCTTTTTTGTACGATCTGTCTGCCAGCTCATTTGCATAAATGCTCCCTTGCTGGATTTGAATTTGCGCCAATCTCAAAATGATACCCACAAACATCAGAAATACGACGATATATACGATTTGCAGTCGTTTCACACGATCGTTTTTTGCTTCTTTCATACTTGCTCTCCCTAATTTTTCAGTACCTTCGTGAAGATCCGTTTGATACGTGCATCGAGTACATGACTGCCACCCCTACCACGGACATCCTCTATCATCATGGTAACCAGCAAACGCGGATCATCTACATTAAAAACGGCGTACCATCCGTTTTCCAACCCAAGCTCGCCTTTTTTCTGTTTCAGCTCAGCAGTTCCAGTCTTACCCGCCATGCGAATACCAGGGACGCGTGCTCCTCGACCGGTACCGCGCGGGTCTTCCATAACCTGTATCAAATGCTGCTTCACCGTGCTCGCCACATCGGCAGGTATGACATTCGTCTTCCAATACCCATCTTTTTTGTCTCCCTGCAACAGAGATGGATTCACGATATTCCCGTCATTTGCAAAAGCGCTGTACACCAACGCGAGGTGAAGCGGCGTCATCGTTACCTCGCCCTGACCGTAACCGGAGTCTGCCAATTGAATCTCGTTTTTGAAACCGTCGTTATACAGCTTCGACTTTTCTAGTGGATATGGAATCGGAAGTGCTTCATGGAATCCAAACAACTCGCTCTTTTTCACGAATGGCTCCTCCCCAATGGAGAGCGCCGCTTTCGCAAAATAAATATTGTCGGAGTACACCAATGCTTTTTCCAAATTGACAGGTCCCCCGTAATCGCTGACCCGCGTTACCTCGTATCCACCCCAGGACAAATCCTTTTGCCAATGCAGTCC
Organism: Brevibacillus sp. HB1.3; assembly: GCF_013186635.1. Lineage (NCBI taxonomy): Bacteria > Bacillati > Bacillota > Bacilli > Caryophanales > Paenibacillaceae > Brevibacillus > Brevibacillus sp. HB1.3. The sequence goes on from NZ_JABMIT010000005.1 coordinate 124,624, forward strand.
GCGGACGTGGATACTATCCGCAGGGGTAATAGCTCCTGACCCAAGGCCAATCGCTGCCGTAATCGGCTTGAAGGTGGAGCCCGGCGCAAACCCGCGCGCGAATCGATTGAGAAGCGGCTTTTGCGGGTTTGCGTTCAGTTGCTTCCATTCTGTAGCCGACATCCCAAGCACAAACGCATTCGGATCAAAGGACGGAGAATTGACGAGGGCCAGTATTTCTCCTGTCTTTGGTGAGATGGCCGCAGCCGTGCCTGCTTCGTTTTTCAGCTCCTGGTAAATGGTCTGTTGTACTTCAGCATCTATGGTTAATGCCAGTGGCTGTCCATGCTTGGGCAAACGTTCCACCACGGTCTTTTTTTCCGTTCCATCTGCATCCGTGATGACGATACGCCCACCTGCACTCCCTCTTAGCTTCTCCTCAAAAATCTGTTCCAGTCCTGATTTTCCAATCATATCTGACGTTTTATAGCCCTGATCCTTTCGCTTCTCGTACTCTTCCTTGTTGATCGCTCCTACATAGCCAACCAGATGGGCCGTCGCGTCCTGATAGGGATAGAAGCGGACTTTCTTTTTTTGCAATTGGAGCCCTTCTGTTTTTTCTAATTGTTTGATGCGTGCGTCGTCCTGCGGAAGCGTGGCGATCCGGATAAACTTGGTCGACTTGCTTGTCGTAGCTTGGACCTTCGAGGTGAGGTCATCCAACGGAATTTGCAAGAGCTTACTGACCGCCATTCTCCCGGTTTGTGACGTCTGGTTCCATTCTCCCGGATTTATCCCGACATCTATCACGACACGCTCTGTTGCCAATGGACGCCCTGCCCGATCCGTGATTTCGCCTCGTCTGGGATACACCGTATTAGCTCTTACTTTGTCCCCTTCTTTCATTTCGGGAAAAATAAAAGTAGGATTCCAATGAATGTACCAGTCCTCCAAGTCGTTCTGCGTTTCTTTGACAAGCGTTGCTTTCCCTGTAAAAGAAATCGGTTCGACGAAGGTTTCCATCGTCAGCCGATAATGAAAGTTGATCTGCCCATTCTCTCCTGGCTTGACGTCGCCATTGTACATCGGCTCGACCACAATCGCTTTGGCCTCGACTCCTCTGTAAATGTTTTGGTAACGCGAAACGAATTCTTCTTTGCTGATAGTCTTTTTTGTATGTAAAGAAAGCTGCTCGTACATGTCAGAGAACTTCTGTTCTTTCCATTTTGTCGTATACGCTGTGAATGCGGCCTTTGCCCTCTCACCATCCGACTGCGTGGTGTCCTTCCAAAAGTCCCAGAAAAGATAGAAAAACCCTGAAAGAACAACGACAAAAACCGTCCAAAATACTATCCATGTCTTTTTCACTAGTCATTCACCTTCCCTACCACACGATATTACAGTCAGATACCATAATATATGGAAAAAAGATGATGACAGGATGAGACTATTCTCATAGTACGATGATAAGTGTCAGATAGTTACATCAAATGCAAAAAAACACAGGAAATGCATCCTGTGTCTGCCGTACTGCCTACTATTCTTCCCACATGTAACCAAAGCGCGGGATTGTGGTGACATTCTCGCCATATCTGCCCAGCCGCTTACGCAAGCGATACACGAGAGCGTTGATCTCGGCTCGTCCAACATCGGGAACGCTGCTCACCGCATTCAGCAACCGCTCTGGCCAGACGAGTACCATGATTTCCTCATAGCTGACCGCCTGATTCGCACGTTGGTACAAAAGCATGAGCAAGTCCATATCTTTTCCGGTCAAATGGATTCTTGCGCCATCGAGACGGATTTCCCTTCGTTCCAGATTGATGACCAAGCCGGAAGTGGAGGTCGTTTCTTTTTGATTCATCAAAGGAAATGAGAACTCCCTCGTCACATCCATCTCGCTACCCTCTGCGAAAAATATCATTTCGACCACGCCTTTGGCCAGCGAAATATGATCGCCATGATAAAGAAAATGGGGTGCTTGCTGTATTGGCATTCCGTTTACTTCTGTCCCATGCTTGCTTTGCAAATCAGAAATGGAATATTGGTTATTGATTCTCCTTATCACTGCATGCCTTCTGGATATATACGGACTGGAAAAAGCAATGTCTGGCTGTAATTGATTGCCCCGTCTCCCAATCGTACACTCTTCCTTATGTAGAAACTGACGCTTTTGAAGCTGTTCGGGGTCTCCCTTTTTGATCAATACATATATGCCGTCGTCCAACATTCATCACCTCGTAAAGAGTTGGAGCTATCATCTGTATTTATTACAGTACAAAGTACGCATAAGTCAACACTTTTTTGAACATATATTAATAGCAAAAAAGCCGCCAATTGTCCAGCCCAACGAAAATGACCGGTCGATTGACAGCTCTATATCATCGCTATCCACAAATGAATAGCGCTCGATTTTCTATGTTGATCGTCTTAGGAGCAGCGCTTGAGAGCAGCAAATTTTTTCGGTTCAATCGCCAGTAGATGACAATCGCCATTCGGGATAAACAGCTTGTAGGACACTCCCTTTGGTACAACGATAAACTCTCCGGCTTCCACCCATATGTTACGCTCGTGGTACATCAGCAGCAGTCTGCCTTTGACGACAAACAGCAGTTCATCTTTTTGCTCATTTTGTTGCCAAGGATACTCACCTTGCAGCTTCTCTAGCTTAATAGACGTATCATTCATCTCTCCGACAACCAGAGAGCTCCAGGAATCTTGCAAGCGTGATAAATGTTGTGCGACGTTCACCTTTTCCATGATGATCCTCTCCCCTTTGCACTCTACGATAATATAATTTGCAGGAGAGAGACATAGTAACGAAATGATAAATCATCTCATAAGGAGATGATAAGATACTGAAATTTCTGATATAGGAAACAAAAATAGGCAGTTACCCTGAAGGCCTGCCCGTTAACTAGTCTGTTCATCTTTGGCGTCTCACTACTCTGTCGTGCCAAACCGTTTGGCGTTTCTTGCGCGAGCTCGCTCGATTTCGACTTCTCGATTGCGTGGGTCTGCATTCGTCACGAGCGAATCCAGGAGATTTTTCGCAACAACGGAGACCTCTTGGACCGCACGATGAAAAGCCTCTTCATTGGCCTTCGAAGGCGTGTTGAAGCCCGAAAGCTTTCGTACGAATTGCAGGGCTGCTGCTTGAATCTCATCTTCTGTCGCGGGTGGGTCGAAGTTGAATAAGGTTTTGATGTTTCGGCACATCGCTTACACCTTCTGTTCCCTTTTTTGTATCATTCTACTATACGTAAGCAATGAATCCTAGGTTGTGCTGATTGTGCCTCAAAAAATCTCACTGACGAGGCGTCGTAATGTTAATCATTGGGGGGTAATTGGTAATCCTTGATAGAATAAATATGAAGATGACCAGGGAATAAATTTGTACACATAAGGAGATAAAACTATGGCGAATAACAAATTATTAAGAATGGACAATGTTGGCATCGTTGTAGAATCCCTTGATGACGCAATCTCTTTCTTCGAGGAGATTGGCTTGAAGCTCGAAGGGCGCGCTACTGTCGAAGGTGAATGGGCTGGTCGCGTAACCGGACTGGGTTCACAATGTGTAGAGATTGCTATGATGGTTACCCCAGATGGCCACAGCCGACTTGAACTTTCGCGATTTCTCACCCCGCCTACTATATCAGATCACCGAACTGCTCCTGTAAATGCCCTCGGTTATCTGCGCGTCATGTTCACCGTTGAAGACATTGACGAAATGGTATCCAGACTCACTAAGTATGGCGCTCAGCTCGTCGGAGAAGTGGTTCAGTACCAGGACTCGTATCGGCTCTGCTACATTCGTGGAATTGAAGGACTTCTAATCGGTTTGGCGGAAGAGCTCCGTAATAAATAAGTGACGTTTAAAAGAAGACTTAACTGAAATATATACAAAACTTGTCATTGGGAAACAGGTGGTGTGAACGAAGGTGGCAGACAACAAGAGAACGATCGTAATTTGCAAGGATGTGGGTCTTTATTTTGACGCTCTGACACGTGGTAAGCATTACGAAGTTTTAGCTGAAGACGAAGTAAAAGAACAGATAAGGGTTGTTGGTGACAATAACCGAGCAAGATGGTTTAGAAAGTATTATTTCGTACCTGACGGGAGTAGTGTGCCAGTATTAGTTAACTGGGCATTTGACGATACGATTCAAGATTCAAGTGAAGAATCTTTAGAACATATTGAGATCACAGTCACCTTGAGTGAAGGTGAAAAGAGATGGTGTTCCCTTTGCACTAAGGCTGGATTGTTGGATTACATTGAGCGGTGCATGGACGATAATGTTTTCTTAATAGAGAATCAGGTAATTGTGAAAAACTTTTCAAAAGAAGTAGTCAATGACGCATTAAAGCGATTAGACCAACAAAATCTACTAATTAGTTCAACCAAACCGTTCAACTAACGGGGTCAATAGACTAGGATCATGTACGGTGAACCGTATAACAAGTAATGGTAAAGTTGTGTAACTAAGGAGGTCAACCAGTAACAACTGGCTAACCTCCTAATACAAAAGGGCACCACAGAGACCTATTTAAAAATACGATCAATTTCTTTGATTTCTTCTTCTGTCAGGTGGACGTCTACTGTTTTAAAATTATCCAGCATTTGCTCTGCTCTTTGTGCTCCGGGAATGACAACATCAATTGAATCATGTGAGAAATACCAAGCAAGGACTATATGGGCAACTTCGGCATTCTTTTTATTTGCAATTTTACGGAGCTGCTCTACCTTTTCTAGATTTTTTTTGAATTTGTCGCCCTGGAAGTGAGGCATATCTTTGCGTAGATCATTGAATGTCATATCCTTATTGTATTTACCGGCAAGCAAGCCTGACGCTAGTGGAAAGTATGGAATAAACGAGATGTTATTTTCTATCGTATATGGAAAAAATTCTTGTTCCGCTTCACGCTGCAGCAAATTGTAGTTTCCCTGTAATACATCGACATACCCATCCTTATTTGCTTCTTTCAATTGTTCCAGTGAGAAGTTAGAAACGCCAATTGCTCTAATTTTACCTTCGTCCTTTAGGCGCTTTAAGACTCCAACCGCCTCATCTTTTGGTGTATCCTGATCTGGCGCATGAATATAAAATAAATCTATGTAATCTGTTTGTAGCCTTTTCAAACTATCTTCAACGGCTTGTTTTAAATAAGCAGGTGAATTATCCATGGTAACATCATTGCCGACAAGTGTAAGGCCACCTTTTGTTGCAAGGATGAGTTCATGACGCTTTCCTGCTTCTTTTATCACTTCACCTATTAACTCCTCTGAACGTCCTGTCCCATAAAAAAACGCTGTATCTAAAAAATTTACTCCATGGTTGATCGCAGCCCGCACCAAATTTTTTCCTACTTCTTCATTTAAATTCGGGTAAATATTGTGGCCACCTACAGCGCTTGTTCCAAGTCCGATTGGATTGACAACTAAATCTGTTTTACCAATTCGTGTTTGTTTCGTCATTCTCTTCAACTCCCTCCCATTTTTAAGCTTAGCGTACGTCTTCGCGCGAGGCTTTTACCGGTATCTACAGCATAATTCATTACGTTACGTAAGCTTCAAGTGCTATTCTTACAACCGCTACATAAACGTATCTCTGCAACTACAAAAGCTGCCCCTCACAACAACGGGCAGCTTCCTTTAGCGCGATACTATTTATACTCATAAAAACAAGGATAAGAATAGGCGAGAAATTCAAAGCCTTTTTTCTCCAAAATCGGTCGACTCATCGGACTCGCATCCACCATCAATAGCGGATACCCGCGTTTCTGTGCTTCTTGTACCCGGACTGCTACAAGGGCCGTATAATAGCCTTTACTTCGGAAGTCAGGTAAAGTAGAGCCTCCCCACAGACTGCCAAAGGACGTTTTCTCATGCAAGTACATCCAAGCAGCACTCACTGCCTGATCGCCACTGTACGCAGCGTAAACGAGCAGGTGCTCAGGATTTTCGGCCAAATCCCGTTTTAATCTCGCAGCAAGCTCCTCATTAGCACTGCCCCATACCTGCTTCTTCAAGTGCATGATATCATCAATGCCCGCCGCGTCGGTGATTTGCCGTATCTCTGGCGGAATGACAAGGCTTCGTAACTCCTCTGCCTGCGCCACCTCCAACACAAGCGTCGCTTCCTCCTCATCAACTGTAAAACCATGACCTTTCAGCCTCTCAAGCAAATTAGCCGGTTGGTCATAGTCAAACAGCTTCCACTCAAAGGATTGCTGTAGACTTGAGAAATATTCGAGTTCCTGCTTGATAACTTCCTCTGCATTTTCTTCAGACAGCCTGGAAAACAAGACGACTCCGGAATCATCCGGGGTGGGTGAGATGTGACGAACGAGGTGTTCTGTCTCCTCCCGGCGGAGGGGCGGATAGGTGATTTCCACCCTCATCTCTTTGTCAAAAAGCCGCAATACTTCTGTCTTGTTCATGTTCTCATCCTCCCTTGTCTACATCAGTACTAATGCAAAATGTTTAGCAAAAACGTTACTGTTCCTATACTGATCACTGTCGTAACCAACACGCTGCTGGAGACGAATTGCGGTCGCATGTTGAATTGGATCGCATAGATCGCTGTAGTGGCGGCAGAAGGCATGGCTGCCAGAACGACCAATACCTTTTGCAGAAGCGGATCAATCGGGAATAACAGACAGATGAGGTACGCCAAAAGTGGTGACGCCACTAGCCGAATGACGCTCGCAGCACTGAGTCCCTGCCACTCTAGCGCTTTGGTCGATACATTGGCGAGCTGCATGCCCAGGATGAGCATCACAACTGGAATCGCCGCCTGTGCAACGAGATCAATCGCCTGGTAGTAGCTTTGCGGGATGACGATTTGCAGCTGTTGTAGCAAAATGGCGAGAACCACAGCGTAATTGGACGGCTGCTTGAAGATCGCCTTGATGGCCGTCCCCATCCCATTCCCGCCTCGAGAGGCAAAATACACACCGAATACGCCCATCATGATCGAGTGGAAAACCATGATTTGCACCGCATACGTAAAGCCGGCCTCCCCAAAGGCAAACAAAATAATCGGCGTACCGTAATTGCCACTGTTCATGAAGGCGGTCGCGAGCATCAGTGCGCTTTCCTGTTGCTTGTCGTATTTGAACATGCGTGCCGTCAGCTGCGTGATCACAACGAGAGCAGCCAGCAAAAGCAGCGAAATCATCACGATATAAAATAATTGCAAGTCGAGCTGTGTTTTGTAAAATGTCCGAAAAACGAGAGCCGTCGACAAGATGTAAATCGCCAGGGAAGAGATCGGTTTCAAATCCATTTTGAAAATGCGCTGCAAAATATAGCCGCTAAGAAAAATGAGCAGGACGGGCAGGATGACTTCCACAAAAATCATGATTTTTCCCTCCTACCGTGCTGCTTCCATGAAGCTTTTTACCTCGGACAGCGTAGGCATGGAGGGAATGGCACCTAATCTCGTTGTCGTGAGCGCACCTGCGGCATTCGCAAAGCGCACCATGTCCTCTATCGTGGCTTGTGGGATATCCAGCATACTTTCCCCCACCTCAAGAAGCTGATAGAGCAGCCCGCCCACAAACGCGTCTCCTGCGCCAGTCGTATCGATCGCGGTTACTGGAAAGCCACCGACTGTGCCAAAATGATTTCGTGTGCGGTAAAAACACCCCTTTTCCCCCAACGTGACAAAAACAGCTTGCAGATCATATTGCCCAAGCATCCTCGCTGTCGCTTCCACGACATCCTCGCTCCCCATGAGAAAAGCCAGTTCTTCCTCGGACAGCTTGACGATATCGGCCTGCGCCATTCCTTTGAGGGCCAACGCCTTCGCTTCCTCCAGATCCTCCCACAAGGACGCTCGAATATTCGGGTCAAATGAAAGGAGCCGCTGATGCTTTTGGGCGTACTCGACTGCTTTCCAGGTTGCTGATCGGGTTGGCTCATGCGTCAAGGACAGCGTACCGAAATGAAAAATCGCTGCCTGAGCAATCAGCGCCTCGTTCACGTCTTGCTCCCGCAGCATCATGTCCGCACCCGGATTGCGGTAAAAGTGAAAAGAACGATCACCTGTCTCATCGAGATGAACAAAAGCCAATGTCGTAGGCGCTTCCTCCGTGAGTACGAGCCCTTCTGTGCCAATATTCAGTCGGATTAAGGTCTGCTGCAAAAAACGTCCAAACACATCGTTTCCTACCGCACCGATAAAGGAAGTCCGTTTCCCAAAGCGCGACAGAGCGGCAAGTACATTGGCAGGCGCTCCTCCAGGGTTTTGCTCAAATGCAATGCTGCCCGGTTTTTCCTTCTGCTGTACAGGTGTAAAATCAATCAATAGCTCCCCACATGCAACCACATCTACCATGTTGATTTCCTCCGATGACCGTGATAGCTCCAGTATGTCACAGGTTCTTTTTTTTGCCAATGAAAGCCAGCGGATGTAAAAAGATTGACGAAAGATCCAGACATGATCTGTGATCTCTATCACACAAACAAATCCACCCTTCTCCAAACAAATAGGAAGGGATGACGTTGGTAAAAGGCGAATAACTCCGGATTCCCTACCGAAAGGAGTCGTACCATGAATTTTAATCTGGATGAAGCGATTGAGGTTCTAGAGCGTACGTCACAAACGTTGGAATCCTTGTTAACAGGCTTATCGGATGGGTGGTTGCTGCACAACGAAGGCGACGGCACCTGGAATGCCACCGAAGTGATCGAACACCTTATTGAAGCTGAGAAAACGAATTGGCTCCCACGTCTGGAGATCATTCTGCAAGAGGGAGAGAGGAAACCGTTTCCTCCATTTGAACGGTACGCTCACTTACAGGACAACTCGGTTAGACCGTTCGAGCAAAAGCTGCTGGACTTCAAAACGCTTCGAGCCCAAAACATAGCCAGGCTGCGAACGCTCGTGGAACCGGAAAAGCATCTGGAATTAACCGGACTCCATCCTGCATTTGGCGTCGTAAAAGTACGAGAATTGCTCTCTACGTGGGTCGTTCACGATTTAACGCATAAGGCGCAAATCGTACGGGTCATGGCAAAAAGGTACACGGCTGATGTAGGGCCATGGAGCGAATATTTAGGTATTCTGAACAAATAATTGAACAGGCAAGGGTAGCTCTGAACGGAAATGTACGTCATCGCTACCCCTGCCTGTCTTTTTACGGCAAAAACAACTGTGGAACCGTATAGAGTGCAGGGGAACCACCCGTATGCAGGAACAATACGTGATCACTCTTGTTAAAATGCCCTTCGCGAATCAAGCCAATCAAGCCTGCCATCGCCTTTCCGGTATAGACTGGATCTAGCAAAATTCCCTCTGTCCGAGCAACCAGCTGAACGGCCTCGATCATGCCATCCGTCGGAAGCGCATAGCCTGGCCCGACAAACCTGTCGTCGCAGAGCACAGCTTCTGCTCGTATGTCCCCTTTCAAACCGATCAGTGCAGCTGTACTGTGCAGTAACCCCATCACCTTTGCTTCCTGTGCAGCCCGATCGCGGCTGACATTGATCCCGATTACTTTTGTGCTAGACTGACGCGCCATAAATCCCGCAAGTAAGCCTGCTTGGGTACCGCCGCTTCCCGTTGCCGTCACGACATAATCGTACGGAGTCATCGTTTCCCAAGCCTGTTGCTCGATTTCTTCCGCACACGCCATGTATCCCAAGGACCCGACTTCGTTGGAGCCTCCTACAGGGATCAAATATGGTTTTCTTCCTTGTTTTCGCAGACTTTCAGCAAGCTCTTCCATAGCTGCAAGCAAATCTGCCTCTGCGGGAATGACCTCGATTTTTTCTGCTCCGAGCAAGTGAAACAACAGATGATTGCCACTCGCCTGCGGTTGGTAGTCCCCCGTCTCAGGCGCGGACAGCACGAGCTGGCAGTGCAGACCTTCGCGAACTGCCGCCGAAAGTGTCAACCGACAGTGATTGGATTGGACAGCTCCGCATGTAATCAACGTATCTGCCCCTTGCTCGATTGCCTCCGCCACCAGATATTCCAGCTTTCGCGTCTTGTTTCCACCTGCTGTCAAGCCAAGCATGTCGTCTCGCTTGATAGAAATACTCGGTCCGCCTAACTCTTTGGATAATCGCTCCAGCCTTTCGATTGGTGTATGACCCTGCGTGTATTTTCTGCGATGGTAACGGATTTTGTTCATGCTTTTCTTCCCTTCTTCTATCGTATCTTGGGATTAGCTCTTGCCAGCTCCTTGCAAAAATCTTAGTTTTAACAATTGACCTTCTGCCTTTCATTCTATACCATTATTTGGTACACACAACATTACGAACAGAGAGGTAAGAAAACACGAATGAATGTCCAAGTAGAAGAAACTGTAAAGAAACCAAACGGATTGGGCGGTTGGTTAATCTGGCCGACCATTATGGTCGTTCTCAGCCCATTTTCCGTGCTTGCATCCATTATCGGCATTTTTCAAGATCATGCTGAAGCAATGGAAGAGCTCCAACCGTTTATGGAGCAAAGTCTGTCGTTCACTTTGTATTACTACAGCAACATTTTGTTAGAGATAGGTTTACTCGCATTTTCACTGACCCTTCTCGTTTTTTATTTCCAGAAAAAGAAACGTGCTCCCCATTTATTTGTTGGTATGATTCTTTTTTTTATCATCTTAAACATGATCGATTTGTTGGCTTGGGCGAGCTTTGATAGTCTTTTCGGAGACACAAGTCAGCTTGTCAAGCAATCAGGACTAAAATTGCTCCAGACTGGCATTACCGCAATGATCTGGATTCCCTATTTCCGCTTGTCCATACGAGTAAAGAATACATTTGTGAATGAATGAGGGACCAGCTCTTCCCTCAACCGCTCCCGCTGTATCCATAACGGCTTACGCAGTCCCGCTTTCTTCACGATGCCTTCTACAGTTAGCTCATGGAGCGTTTCTGTTACGGTTTCACGAATACACCCCATCATCGTCGCCAGCTCCTGATGCGTCAGGTTCACTGCCAGCTCGATCCATTCTGGTGCGTCAGCCTGGCGCTCTCCTCCGTATTTCTGGCACAGCCTGTCGAGCAAATATACAAGACGCTGTCGCACACTTCCATACGCCATGAGCTCCATCATTTCTTCTACCTCTCGTAAGCGATTGGAGACAATCTCGATAAAATGCAAGGCAAGCCTCGGTTTCTCCAGCATCAGTTCTTCAAATTGTCCTTTATCAATCGAACAAATCACCGAATCTTCCCACGCTTCGGCGTACATATTGGTTGAACTAATCGTAAAAGACCCGATCTCGCCAAAAACATGGCCTGTGCCGAGCAAATCAATCGTTAGCTCTTTGCCGTCAGCCGAAAGCTTGTATAGGCGAACCTTCCCAGCCTTGATCAAAAACAGCCTTTTTAGCTCCAGGTGAGGGGAGGAAATTATCGTTCCTTTTTTGACCACTTCCATAGGAGTCACCGGTCCCAATTGGGCTAGCTCTGCTTCACTTAACGACTGAAACAAATTGATGCGGGATAAAAATTTCTCCTTTTCGATCACCTTGTACTTCCTCCTGCTCACTGTAGGCTGGACTACATATTGTATGGATCACTCCCATTATACTCCTCGTTAAGCAATGGATTTCGAATGAACAAAGGAGTGTAAATCGTTGAACACATTCATCATGATTCTTTCACTGATTTTGGCTTTGATGTTTTCCATCTCTGTGTTAATGAAATTTTTACGCGCAAACTCTATGCTTCAGCACTGGAAGGAATATGGGTACCCCCTTTGGTTTATGGACGTGATTGCCTCACTCGAGCTGGTCGGAGTTATCGGCGTAATTAGCTCCTTTTGGATTCCTGGAGTCTTAACATTCGCTTGTATCCTGTTCGTCATCCTCATGCTCGGTGCTATCCATGCCCATCTTTTTCGGGCAAAGCATAAACCCGTCATGGCGATAAATGCAGGAATTTTGCTTATTTGTTCGTTGCTTCTCCTTTGGCTTTAATCGTTTCGGAGCGCTTTCCAGTACGTTTTTTGTCCGTTACTGATCAAGCTTGCTTGTTTCGGAACTTGCTTCATCACCAGGAAAAGATTCAGCATATCAACCGATGAAGCGATTGCGTTTATCAAAATCATAAATTTTAATACAGTAGTGAACAGCCCCAAAAAACCTAGAAGAAAAGGCAACATAACCGAAATGAGAATGAATGGAGCGACGGTAATCAGGATGTATCTTGCTTTTGGAATCTTTTCTTCTGTTGCTACAAACCCGCCAAACAACGTTAGCCCCATCCATGTTTTTTCTGATCTCAAGAAATTCGGGATAAAAATCAAATGCAAGCATTCATGAATAATGACCAAGGCGAGTAGAGAGAATATCACGCTGAAGTCAATGGATATGGATAGCGAGTCAGATGTCAGCCCCAAGTCCTGCAAGGTTATTGGCGAAAAAATATGGATGATCCCAAAGGCGATGAGGGCATTGATCAGCATGAAAGGAATCGATAAAAGCGTTGCCATACCCAAGCTCTGTGGTTCTTTTAGTGGAACCCATTCATTTCTCAACAACTCAACATGTACATTTTCATGATACTGTGGCAATTTGGTTGTGATTCTCATAAAAAACCTCCCCTTTCTAGTAAGACGTTCACCCTATGTAATCAGTTTCTTTAATGGGGATATAAATAAAAAAGGCTATCTCCTGAGCTTGCCTGGAGAATAGCCTTTTTTCATGGTCATTTATACTTGGTTAAGCAAAAACTGTTTGCCATATTCCCCGTGATCCAGAATCGTCGGGTGCTCGATCTGAATCGTCGAATGGTCAATTCCGTACTTCGTTTGCAAAATATGATTAATCGCCAGAATGACACAATATGGCTGGATGCCTTCACGAACGAACACATGCGCTGTCAGGGAGTAATGTTCTGTGGATACCGCCCAGAGGTGCAGTTCATGAACATCCTCCACACCCTCTACTTCACTAAGGTCCTGACGGATTTGATCGAGATCAAATTGCTCTGGGACAGATTCCATCAACACAAGCAGCGACTCACGAATGATTTTGGCACCACCTGTAAAAATAATGCCCCCAATCACCAAGCTAATCAACGGGTCGAACAAGTAGAAACCTGTCATGTAAATGAGAATCGCCGACGTAATCACACCGACAGAGCTGAGCAAATCCCCGATAAAGTGCCATAACGCGCTTTTTACATTGAGGTTGTCTTCTTCCTTCATACTGCGGGAAAGGACGATGGTCAACACGATGTTTACAACCAAACCGATGGATGCAATTGTCAGCATCAACTGCAAATCAACGTCTTGCGGATTGATTATTCGCTTGATCCCTTCAATCACGATCCCAATCGAAATTACGGCAAGAGCCAAGCCATTCAAGAACGAAGCAATAATTTCAAAGCGGAGAAATCCGAACGTGTACTTCTTCGTCGGCTTACGTGTCGCCATATAAATAGCGGTCATACTCAACCCTAATGCAACGACGTCAGAAATCATATGGGCGGAGTCAGACAGGAGCGCGAGTGAATTGGACATCAAGCCCCCCACAACCTCCACGATCGTAAAAAACAACGTCAAAAGGAGCGTAATCCACAGTGTTTTCTTCGATGTTTGCTGTTCTTTCACATGATCAAGATGGTGAAAATCACCCTTTTTCATACCTATCACCTCTGTCCAATTAATTTATAAAAATTACAATATAAGAATGAATGTAATCATATCCTCTTTTTCGCTAATATTCAAATGAACATTTTATGGATCATACAAGTGATTTTCATTACCAGTCATGTGGTACCAAAACAAAAAAAGCCTCATCCAAAAGGATTAGGCTGATCATTCCTGATTGTGATTCCCTTCCAAAACTCGCCGGATATTGCCCTTGTACTGGGTGAGCAAGCGGCTTGCGTCCTCTGCTTGCAGCCCTGTTTTTTGCATGACGATTGCCAGTTTTGCGTCACCATCTGCCTTGTGCAACAGTACGTCTGCTTCATCGGTAGAGACGTTGGTCGCTTCTGCCACGATTTGTTTTGCTCGTTCCTTCAGTTTCTCATTGGTTACCTGCACATTGACCATCAAATTTTTGTACACTTTTCCCAACCGTACCATGCATCCGGTCGTTATCATATTGAGAACCATCTTCTGCGCCGTCGCTGCTTTTAAGCGAGTCGATCCGGTCACCACCTCTGGCCCAACTACCACATTAATCGCTACATCCACACCTTGGCTGATCTGCGCCACCTGGTTGCAGGACACCGAAATGATTTTTGCCTGCTGCCTTCTTGCTTCCGCCAATGCTCCGATGACATAGGGTGTCCGACCACTCGCTGCAATTCCCACCACCGCATCCCCTGCCTTAACGCCATAGGCAATCACATCTTCCCTGCCGTTTTGCTCCACGTCTTCGGCTCCTTCGACTGCCCTGACGATCGCTTTTTCCCCGCCTGCTATGACTCCCTGCACCAATGAGGGGTCCGTCCCAAAGGTCGGGGGGCATTCAGCAGCATCGAGCAAGCCCAATCTCCCACTCGTTCCCGCTCCAAAATAAAAGAGTCTTCCGCCGTTTTCCAGACATTCTGCGATCAAATCAACGGCCGCTGCAATCGAAGCCAGTTCCTTTTCAACGGCAAACGCAACTGTTTTATCCTCTTCATTCATAATCTGGACAATTTCCATCGTAGAGAATGTATCCAGCTCTTCCGTATTCCGATTCCTTGTTTCTGTCGTTAAATCACGCAGGTGAAACTTCATCCAGTTACCTCCCACCCATCTACACTCATCTTCTCTTTCTACCCCATACCATGCTGCTTTTTCTCCGATGGAAACAGGCTGACCGGAAGATGTCCAGCGGCCTTTCGTTTGCCGAACAAAATGTCTGCCACAAGCTCTATGGCTTGGTACGTATGGTCGTAAACGGCGAGATACGCATCGACCTCTGGCATTACCAAGAGATCATACGGGTTTCGCAGGGCGACAGCTACGACCTTTTTCCCCTGTTGAATGAGCCGATTCACCAGCAGCGATTGGCCTTTAAAGATATGGGCATTGTACGTAAAAACGACGATTTGCTCCGTGGCTGACATCACATGCGCCGCCATCCCCACTTCATCCTCTGTCGGGTTGAGCGTCGACATCATATAGTATTCAACTTCACGGTATTTTCTCAATGGTTCGACCAGATCGCCAGAAGCTGCTTGCCCATCCTCTGCCAAAGTAAGGTTGGCAAGCCCCGGAAAAATGACACCGAGCGGTTGCGTGCTTCCCTGCAAAGGAAGCAGCTGATGTTGATTTTTCACCAAGGTTATCGCTTGGGCGAGCGCACTTTTCGCCATGTCTGCATGCTGGACACGGTCAAAGGAAGGGCCTTTTGCTCGCAAGCAATGTTCCCAGGAAAGAAATCGTTTCTTTAATTGAAGCACGCGATTTACAGCTTCGTTGACCCGCTCCTCCGACAGCTCGCCCGAATGAATGGCTGCAACGAGTCGATCGTACGTTTTTTCCTGAACTTCATACGTGTGGGACACCAGCACCAGATCAATCCCAGCCTGCACACAACGAACCGCCGCTTCTGCAACCCCGATAGTACCCGCAATGGCTGCCATCTCCATGCAATCCGTAATCGCGACCCCATCAAAGCCGAGTGACTCACGCAATATTCCCGTTACGATCTCCCTGGAATACGTAGCAGGAGAGCCTGACGCATCCATGCTGGGCAAACTGATATGTCCAACCATCACCATGGGGACTCCTGCCGCAATGCTACGCTGGAATGGAACCAACTCGACCTGATCCAGTCGCGTCCGATCATGCCCAAGCACAGGAACGGCTTCATGAGAATCGATGCTCGTATCACCATGACCGGGGAAGTGCTTGATAGCGGGAATGACACCACTCGCAAGCAAGCCTTGAATGGCAGCCTCACCAAACCGTGCCACCTGCTCTGGCGCTTCTCCAAAAGACCGCACCCCAATGACGGGATTGTCCGGATTGTTGTTCACATCGACCGTCGGGGCAAAATTGACTGAAATCCCTGCTGCACGCAGCTCTTCACCTGTTGCCTCGTAGATGCGCTTGGCCTGATCGAGATTGCCTGTGGCCCCCAAAGCCATCGCTCCAGGGAAGCGCGTCGCCCCTTTTTGCAGACGGGAAACCACACCATTTTCCTGATCGGTACCGACCAACAGCGGATAGGGATGCCCAGACTCATACGCCAAGCTCTGGAGCTTCTGTACGCGCTCATAGGTCTCCTCCGGTGTCCCGATATTGCGGCTAAAAAGAATCACGCTGCCAATCTGTTTTTGTTTGATCCACATTTCCATTTCTACGGGAATGTCCAGCGTAGGGTAACCGATCATCAGCAGTTGCCCGACCTTCTGTTCCACCGTCATATGTTCGGCTTGCATGGAATCCTCCTCCCTACTGACCCACTCTTTTTAAGAGAATGCTTTACCGTACTTCGCATACTGCTTCCAGCTGCGATACCCGAGCCTCGCATAGAAGTCGACCAGCGTCGTCCAATCGATGACAATGTTTGAGATACCGCGATTTCGCAAAGCCACAATGCCTGCCTCCACAATCGCCAGTCCCAACCCCCGTCCTCTGTACTCCGCATCCACGCCCAACGGACCGATGCCGCCCAGCTCATCTGCAAACAAAGGTGCCCAGTATACGTTTTGGGCAATAAATGGGGAATTGGCATCATTGATCCGGCAAAAACCGACGATCTCACCGTGCAGCTCCACCACAACGAATTCGCGTCCGGTTCCTCCCCGCTGAAAATAGTGAATGGCTTCATATTCCCAGCGTCCGGGGAAGCATCGATGCAAGAAGGCCAAAAAGGCATTCTCGTCCGCCCTCGTCAACAAGCGAAAACGGCCATCTGGTATCTCTGGCAACTCCAGCTCGGATGGTTCGGGATATCGGCCTAACAGATCGTTCTCCAACCGATCCTCCGAATGATACCCTTGTCGCTCAAACCACGCTTTTACGTCCGCAGATTCATTGGGTATGCCCGGGAAATAATGATACGGATCGCGCCCAAGCAAGACCTTTTCCACCCCTTGCTCTCGCAACGCATTTTCTGCTCTTGCCAGCAATTCACGTCCGACCCCTTGCCCGCGATGTGCTGTAGACACGAGCAAGACCTGTATCCAGCCAATGTCTTTTCCCAACTGAATGTCGAGCCTTTCCTGCCAGCATTTGGCTACGACAAAACCAACGGGACGCTGCGTTACAGCATCTAGCACAATCCACGACCCGGCTTTGACTACATTCTGATCCTCGAAGCTATTTTGCCGCATGAGCTCCGTCCGCATGGGAAAGCGATCACCCAACTCCTGATTCCACAGCTCGCACAGAGCGTCCGCATATTGATCGTCCCAAGGTACGTATTGCATCGGATGCTTGCCTCCCTTCCTACGCCCTATTTCAATCCAGAAGTTTTGGAGCCTTCCACAAAATATTTCTCCGCAAACAAAAACACGATCAAAATCGGGATCAAGCTGATCAAGGCCCCTGCTACCAGCAGTTGATCCTCTGTCTTGTACTGACCACTCAAAGACAAAATCCCTATCGGCAGTGTAAAGTTCTCGTCCGAAATGAGATAAATGACTGGCGCCAAAATCTCATTCCACTTCCCCATAAACGTAAAGACCGCCAGTGTTGCCAAGGAAGGCTTGCACATCGGCAAAAACACCCGCCAGTAAATCTGGAACGGATTGCAGCCATCCAGCTTTGCCGCTTCCTCGTAATCCTTCGGGATATTTAAAAATGCTTGCCTCATTAAAAAAATAGCAAACGGCTGTCCGAGCCACTCCAAAATCCAAAGCGGAGCCAACGTGTCGAGCAGTCCCAAATTTTTAAAGATAATAAACTGCGGGACTATCGTGACGATCCCCGGGATCATCATCGTTCCCAGCACAATCATGAACAGCGTGTCTCGAAAAGGAAAACGCAGCCTGGCAAAGGCAAAGGCAATCATCGAACTGGACAATAAGGCCCCGATAACAGAAAGAATCGCGACAATCAGACTGTTGATCGTATAGCTGCTAAAATTCGCCTGTTCCCACACGGTTGTATAGTTGCTCCACTGTGTTGGATTGGGCAGCCATTCTGGCGGAAATTGCATGTACTGCTTGTAGGTTTTCAGCGAGTTAAACACAGTCGTCAAAAACGGTACCAGCATAATCAACGCACTCGCTATGACAAACAGGTATCCGACGATTTTATTGAGTGGAAAACGCTTTTGCATGGCTACCTCCTTGCCTTTTAATCATAATGAACCCATTTCTTTTGCAGCTTGAATTGGATGAGCGTAATGGCAAGCAGGATAAGGAACAACACCCACGCGATAGCAGAGGCGTAGCCCATTTTGAAAAAGCTGAATGCTTGACGGAACATGAACAGCATCAGGACGAGGCTGGCGTTATTCGCTCCACCTGTCGAGCCTGCCTCCGTAGAGCCACCCGTCATGACAAAAATCTGCTCGAAGTTTTGGAAGGAGTAAATCGTATTCAAGATGACGACCAGAAACGTCGTGCCAGAAATCATCGGGACTGTCACCCGCCAAAACTTTTGCCAAGCGTTTGCTCCATCAATCGAGGCTGCCTCGTACATGTCAGAAGAAATTCCTTGCAGCCCAGCGAGAAAAATAATCATCATATATCCGACCGATTTCCAGATGGCGATGAGAACCAAGACCGGGATGACCCAGAATTCATCAATCAGCCAGTTTTGCGGGGCGATACCCAGTTTGGTTAGAAAAGCATTGGCAAATCCGATCCGCTGGTTAAATACCGCATCCGCTACATACGCGATCACTGTCCATGAGGAGATAACTGGCAAAAAGTGAACCATCCTGAAAAATTTCAAGCCCTTTAGCTTTTGATTCAGGGCTACCGCTAACAGCAACGCCAAAAACGTTTTGGCCGGAACGTACAGGATTGTAAAATAGACCGTATTCCATAGCGAGCGATAAAACAGCGGGTCTTCAAACAGCTTTGCGTAGTTGTCCAAGCCCGTCCATTTGGGCGGATTTAAAATATCGTAATCCGAAAAGCTGAAGTACAATGACGCAACCGATGTTCCCACGACGAATACGAGAAAGTGGATGAGATAAGGGGAGACCAGGAGCAGTCCCCATCTCCCCTCGCTATCCAACCATTTTCTCTTTTTCACAGCAGGCTTCGCCTGTTGCTTGGTTTGCAGCTCTAGCATGGTTGGCACACATCCTCACTGATAGATGACTACTGCTTCTTGAAGAAATCATCTAGAACTTTTTGAATGCCTTGGTCTGTTTTCGTAATGAATTCATCCGTTCCGTATTTATCCATGAACAGCTCCGCCAGATTATCCGTGAACACCTTCACCCACTCGGTAAAGACAGCGTTGGTATCAATCGTGCCAGCGAACTCCAAGGTATCGAGGAACACTTTTTTGTTTTCCGGCTTCGTGGCTGGGTTTAGGAACATTTCGGAATTCGCCACTGATTTTTTCACGGGAATCGCTTCGCCTACTTCTGTCCACTCTTTTTGCGCTTCATCAGATGTCGTCCAGTAGGTGATCCATTCTTTAGCGGCCTTGACCTTCTCTTCCTCTGCTTTTTTGTTGATGACCCATGAGTTGGCGATGACGGGTGCGAAGCGTTTGCCGTCCGGCCCTTTTGGCATAGGAGCAACATCGTAATTCAACCCTGCACCATTCATCGAGGTTGTTGCTGCGTAAATATCGATTTGCATCGCTACAGCCCCGCTCAAAAACGCTTTGAAGTTGCTTTGGAACGCCTTTAGATCAGCCGGATTCGGGAATAGCTTGCGCTGCATGCCGTCGACCATCCACTCGACCGCTTTTTTGTTCTCTGGGCTGTTAATAATCGATTTTTTCAACGTCGGGTCCAATACCCCGCCCCCATACGCTTTCAAGATGTTAAACGCCCCGCGTGAGCTACCGAAAAACGCGAAGCCGTACTGCTTCACTGATTTTTTGTCAAAAGCAGGATCGTCTGCATTTTTCCCGTTGGCATCGAGGGTCAGCTTGACGGAAGCCGCCTTCAAATCATCCCAGGTCCAGTCAGCCGTAGGGTATGGCACGCCCGCTTTGTCGAACAAATCCTTGTTGTAGAAAAGCGCTCCGACTTGGATGCCCTGCGGCACGCCCCAATACTTCCCGTCAGAGTCTTTGTTGAACTCCAGACCGTTGAGCTCCTCTTTGTTGATTTCTTTCGTGACGTAGTCGGTGATGTCGAGAATCGCACCACGTTGGGCGTAGCCAAATACTTTTGTCCCGTCGCTCTGCCAAAGATCAGGTGCATTCCCAGCCGCGATCTGAGTCGTCAGCTTTTGATAGAAGTCATCATAAGGTGCTGTCATTGTTTTGATTTTGATATTCGGATGTGACTGTTCGAATTTTGCGATAATTTCTTCCATCTTTTTCTTCGTGGGCGGATCAGAGTTGTAGCCCATATACAATTCGACTTTGTCCCCCTGCTGTGTGGAGGACTGGCTGCTACATCCGGAAATAAGCAATGCCGCGGTTAAGCCAATCAAACCGAGTACTGAAAGAAACCTTCTCTTTTTCATGGAAAACCTCCCCAATTGCAATAAATGAAAACTTGCATAGCTAACCATATTTCCAAACGCCTCACGTACTTCTAACTACATGTGGATACTTTGAAGGTAATGGACTCTTTACTGACTGATAGGATAAAAGGATAAAGGCAGGAGTTTGTGTAGTCTAAGGAGGAAGTGGGAATCAGATTGGCGCAGAACAGCTCCTTCGTTTTGTTCAGAACGCTTGATATTGTGCAACGATTCGCGGATTCGCAGCAACCCGCCATTCAACACGATATCACCCCTTTATTCTACAGAGTTATTAAGCGCTTACATTCCGGTGTGACGTTGGTAATGGATTACATATTTTGTATTATAGACGCTTGAAACAAAATATCAAGATGAATTGTCAGATTTGAAATAAAATTTCAAAACTATTTTTCGACACTTTCTTCCTTATGTTCGATCCATTATAATTTTTCACAATTTTTACAGTTACTTATGTAGATGTCTTTCCGTATTAATCCATGTACGCCTAATTTACAAATAATGGAGCTGATTGAGAATGTCCAAGCGTAAGGCACTAGCATTCACATTGATGGCGGCTTTACTTTTGTCGAACTCTGCCGTTTTGACAACCGAAGCTGCCGCAAAAGCATCCTCCACCGAAGAAGAGGTCATTAGCAAAAAATTGACAGCAGAAGACCTGGATGACAATGCAAAAGCAACACTAGAACTGGTCAAAGAAGTCATGCCTGATATGGAGAAGTATGACATTATCCACGTGAGAGTCTATGAAAATTTAAAAACCAGAAACGGTGATAGAATCGACCAGTTAGAAGTGGAACTGATGGGTACCCCTGAAGGTGAGAAGCCTCATCACGCACTTGTCAGAATGAACGCAAAAACAGGAGAACTCATTGGCGCCGAAATAGCCAACGGTTTGCTTAAATCGGAAGCGAAATTGAACAAGGAAGAAGCCACCAAGAAGGGTTTCGAGTACCTGAAACATTTTTTGGGGGAGAAAGCAGACAAGTATGAGGTATCCGATGTTCGCAACTATGTTTTCGGAGATGGAGCAAAACAAATTCTCGTGATTTACACCGCACCAGACCATGACATTTACGTGACAATGGATAGCGAAGGTGAGCTTAAGGCTGCCAAAAAAGATATGTTTATCGAAGAATAAGAGGGGTTGCTTCGAATGTTCAAACACCAAGTACTACCCTTTGCCTTGATAGCGGCACTCCTTTTGCCAAACACACCTATTCTGACCAACGAAGCCGCAGCAGCCTCTACCCACAAAGAAAAAGCAACTGTAACTGCGACCAAGTTAGAAGAGCTTTCCATAAACGATCTGACTCAAAAAGCAAAAGCGACTCTGAATCACGTCAAAGAAGCCATCCCTGACCTGAAGAACTATCACATCACCTCCATCGTAAAGGAGAATGTTGCCGCCACTTCTGGTCCGCTCGAACGTCTGGAAGTGATCTTGTCGAGCAAACCAGACGGTACCTCAGACTTCGGAATTGTCCATGTAAACGCAAGTACAGGAGAGCTGATCAGCGTCGACATTCAAAACGCACTCCCCTCTTCGAAAGAAGTTTTAGGTGATGAGGAAGCGATCAAAAAAGGCAAGGAGCACCTCAAGCTTTTGTTTGGAAAGCAAGCAGAAAAATACAAGTTCTCACAGATCAACTCCTCTACCGTCCAGGAAAACAAGACACAGGTTCTTGTCATTTACACTTCCCCGGATCATACCATCAACGTGACTATGGATCGTGCCGGAAAATTAAAGGCTGTCAAAAAAGACATTTATCCCAAAGCAGCGGGTAAAAACAAAAAACAAAAAACTTTTGCCCAATGAAAAAGAGACGGTTCTGCCGTCTCTTTTTTGATGCTACCAAACCAACCTTACAACCCTGTAATATTTCGTAAGGTAAATCAATTTCCCATTTCTCTCTTATCGATTAAAATTCTCCTGTTACATGTAAAGGGGGATCTCCAAAATGAATGGCATGGAAATTAACATTCACTATTTTCGCTTGATTAATGACTTGGGGAAAGAGTATCCGGCTCTCAATCCCGTGTCTTTTTACTTAGCGGAATATACGGTGTTTATTCTGGCGTTAAGCGCTTTGGTGTATTGGTTTACGAGAAAACATGAGAATCGCATCATGGTCGTTTGTGCGACATTTACGTTTGTCATCGCTGAGCTATTCGGGAAAGTAGCTGGAAGCCTTCATGCGAATAATCAGCCATTCGCAGAGCTTGCGAATGTTAATCAATTGGTACAAAAAGCGGTCGACAATTCATTTCCCAGCGATCATACGATCCTGTTTTTTTCCTTTTGCATGACCTACTGGCTTTTTAGAAAGACGACGGGGCCACTCTGGATGCTGCTTGCTGTTTGTGTCGGGCTTTCTCGCATTTTGGTAGGCGTTCATTATCCGGCAGATGTCATTGTGGGTGCCTTGATCAGCATTGGGTCTGCCTTGGCGGTCTATATAATCGTGCCGAGATTGAGTTTTGTCCATACTCTACTGGCTTTCTATGAAAAAGCAGAGCAAGCGATCTTACCTGCCAAATCGAAGACGAGAGACTTTTAATTCACCGCTACGTCCCTGTAATCGTTCCACCATTGACATGCAATACCTGACCCGTGACATATCCCGAATCATCCGAGGCCAGGTAGACATAGGTCGGAGCCAGCTCAAACGGCTGTCCTGCGCGACGCATCGGCGTGTCGACACCCAAAGTTGTGATGTATTCTGCCGAATAGCTGGATACTTGCAGCGGTGTCCAGATTGGTCCAGGAGCAACTGCATTCACCCTGATGCCTTGCTTAACCAATTGAAGGGACAAGGAGCGGGTAAAGGAGACGATGGCCCCTTTGGTTGCTGAATAATCAACCAATTGCGGATGACCGGCATAGGCAGTAACCGATGCCGTACTAATGATGGAGCTACCTGACTGCAAATACGGCAACGCCTCTTGTGTGATGTAAAATAAGGGGAAAAGGTTGGTGCGAAACGTGTCTTCCAGTTGCTCGCGACTTATCTGGAGGATGCTTTCTTGTGGAAACTGTACGCCTTGATTCAAAACAAGCACATCCACTTTGCCGAAGCAGGCAACCGTTTGGCGTACCACCTCCCGGCACCAAGCCTCGTCGCGCAAGTCTCCCGGCAGCAGCAAACATTGCCCTCCGTAATACTCAACGACTTGCTTGGTCTCCTCGGCGTCGATGTGCTCATCCAAATAAGGAATCGCTACAGCTGCTCCCTCTTTCGCAAATGCAACCGCTACGGCACGGCCGATCCCGCTATCTCCACCCGTTATAATCGCTACCTTTCCCCGAAGCTTTCCGCTTCCGATATAGTCAGGATTATCGAAAATCGGTCGCGGGACCATCAAGTATTCCATCCCCGGTTGTCGATCCTGATGCTGAGGCGGGAACGTGAGGGGAGTTTCTTCGCAAGTAGTTTTGTAACTGTAGTATGGGTATCTCGGATACATGGAAAATACCTCCTGTACGGATTCAGTCGATATCGCCATGATATTCGCCCACCCTTCTTGATGTGCGCCGTGTACGCCATCAAGGGCACAGCATGGAAGGAAAATGACATGTATGTATGACATGACCTTTTCCCAAGATGGAAGCTACCATTTATGAGAGAATCATTTTGATGAACTGAAGAATAAGAGGAACACCTTGTACAGGAATGTCACTGAGAATCAAAACTCCCGGCTGGACCACATACAAATTGGGAGGTTGTAGCATTCCATTGATGAATAGATTCACAACCGAAACTTCATTCGGATCCAGAATCCCGGAAGTACTGAATGGCATGACAGCATCACTGTTGGTATACACATTTTTGACTCCATCTGATATTGCTGTATACTGATAGGTTTCTGTTCGTATGATACCAGGCGTACATGGACATGGGGGACAGGGAGGACACGTGGGGGAGGGCTTTACTGGAAAAATCCCGGGACAACCTAATGGCTGGACGATTTGCAGACACTGTCTCCTCACGGTGTATGACTGTGTGACATAGCGCCTCATGAAATCACTCGTCCTTTCTCGAAGTGTTTCGATCGTTCACTCCGATTTACACATAGAGTGAACCCCAGGCACATTCCATCCACCTGGGGCCACCAAACTATTCACCTTAGTTAACGACAAATTCTACAACTACGGGTGTACCACCGTTTTCGGCATTTCCATCTGGAATCGTGATCGCTGTCGTTGTGATTGTGGAAGTATTACCTGCCTGAAGCACACCGTTGACGTAGAGATTATAAAAAGCAAACGTACCAGGAAATGCTGTCGCAGCAGCGCCAGCATCAGTGGTAAATGCAGTTGCCGCAATGGCAAACGCTGCACCAGTACCAGTTCCAGCACCCATGGTGGACGTAAATCTCAATGAGGTGAGATACGGTTTAACAATCGGCACATTGAACACCTCCTCCTCTAATTAATCCCTACTAGTAAATGATTGGTTTCATCTGATTGAAACCGACAAATGACAGTAGAAACAAGCACATTTCCCCTTAAAAGAATATAATTGGAAAACGAAATCACCCTCCCACTTTTACCAGTAGGAGGGCTACATGATTTCTAAGCTTGAAACAGTACTCGCAACTGCTCTTTTTCTGCGTCACTCAATACGTATTCTGCCATCGGGAACAGTACACTCTCTTCTTTATAGAAATGTTCCATGAGGATTTCTATTGACTTCAGCAAGTGAGAGTGGACCGCTTCTATTTCAACTGGTTCAGACTGTTCCTTTTCTACGATCCGCATGAACGACATCAGGCTTTCATGAATAAGATCATGCTCTTCCTCCATGGCAGCAATCGGTCCCATCTCCCGTTCGATATAGTTAGCCATCAGGGGATACAGGTCTTCCTCCTCGCGTCTGGAGTGTTTCTCCAGTTCCGCCCGAAACGAGGACGCCAGCTCATGGAGCTCTGTTAAGCCTTTTTTTCGTTTCGTAGGTTCGGCAGTAGCTTTCAGGTTATTTGCCAGATGTACGAGCTCATTCATCTGCTCAGCTAATGCTAGGTGCTCGTCTTTCAGTTTTTCCAGGGCTGGACACAGCTTCCTTTTCCCTTCAAACTCCTGCATCATCCCCATACATCCTATAGGCGGTGGTCCCATTACAATCCCTCCATCTACTAGTGGGAGTTAGTTACCAAAAGAAATGCGATAGGCTAGCTGTCCCCGATTGTCCCTGGCAACCATGCGAATACAGTCATCCTCTTGCGAAAAAACAACCGGTCCGTTCTGGATGGGAATTGCAACAAACTGGCAAGGATTAAAATAGAGTCGCAGATGCTCCTCATCCTCCGTGATCTCCCATTTTGCCAGATGCCTTTCTAAGAGAGCCGGACTGTGTGGTTCAGCATTATCCGCCAAATCTTGAATGAGTATCCCCATTTTTTTATCCACCAAGGCAGGCAGCTCCTGGTGAAGCTCGGCAATCGTTCGCTTACTCGGATTCATGGCAACTGATCACACTCCCTTACCCAGATTATTTCCCTTGTTCTCTTCGATCTCGCTGGTCTTTTCTCAACACCATCCATGCCAGTGGGAACAACACTACCGTTGCACCGCTGAGCAAGAGCACCTCCATATATCGCTGTGCAAAATACATGTTGACTGTGTACTGCGTGCAAACAATGCTGGCGAACAAGATCAATGCTAATAGGATGACACCTCTATAGCTGCTCTTCATATTTCTTCACCCCTACAGCGTATACGGCTCCATCTTTCTCTTGCAGCACAATTTCCGGAAGTGGTCTTCTTGGGGGACCAGCGAGCGGATTACCTGTGGCGATATCAAACTTCCCATGATGGCAAGGACATAGCAGCTCTTTCTCATCCCGGTCCCAAAATACCGGACAACGCAGGTGGGTACATGCATTTTGATACGCCTTGTATTCCTTTTCCTTCACATAAACGAACAACGCGCTGTCATGCTCTCCTGGATAAGCAAACTCAATCGCATCTCCGGGCTTTATATCGCTGAGATTCGCGATTTTTTGTGTGGGATACGACTTGCTGGATGAACTCATCAGCTCCTTAGCAGCTAATGCTCCCCATGGCAGAGTAGATGCCGCGAAAAGACCGGCCGCTCCTACCATTGTTTTCATAAAACCCCGTCGATCCAGACTACGCTCATTGGAACGATTGATGTTATGCGTGTAATTGTCATCCTTCAACGGAATGGGGCGTGTTTTCTCGTTCTCCATAAGGTATATCTCCCCTCTAGAATAGCTTCTGTTTGCCCTGCAGAATGCCCGGCAGGCTAATTTTCACATTGGTTTCGCCTTCCAGCACATCCGGGTCGTGGCTGGCAGTCCATTTGCCATTGGCCAAAGGAATCTGTGCCCGTTTTTCTTCCAGCTCTGCTTCCTCAATCCACTGCAAGGTGTTTGTCGGGCAAACCGAAGCGCACATCGGCGGGATTCCCTCTTTCGTACGGTCGTAGCATAGATCGCACTTGTACATGAGATTCTGCTCTTCATCAAATTTGGGAATCCCATAGGGGCAGGCAATCGTACAATTTTGGCAACCAATGCATTTCTCTACCAAGGCTGACAATACGGCCCCATTATCTGCGATTTGAATCGCCTGAGCAGGACAGCTGCGGGCGCAAGCAGGATTGACACAATGGAAGCACATGAGAGGAATCGTTTGTCTGCTGATAAACGGGTCGACATCCAGTACGTAGTTTCGGTTTCGGTTGTCGTGACCTCCACACTGTGTACACGCCGCCAAGCAGCTGCGACAACCAATGCAATTATCCATTTCGATGTATAAGACTTGTTTACCCATGGCGAACTCCTCCATGTTTGTGCTTGATGATTTTCGCGGCGCACGCTTTAAACTCAGGCATTTTGCTGTAAGGGTCCAATGCCGGGTTGGTCAGCAGATTGATAGATTGTGCTTTTCCCCAATGGTACGGTACAAACACTGTATCCTCTCGAATCGCCTCGATCACTTTCACGCGGTACTGCGCCTCGCCTCTTCTCGTTTTCAGAGTGACCAGCTCATCGTGTTCAATACCGTAACGTGTTGCTGTTTTTGGGTGAACCTCTAGCAACGGATCAGGATACATGTCCTTTAAAAACGGGATTCGTCTTGTCTGGTTCCCGGACAAATAGTGGAACACAACTCGTCCCGTCGTTAACCGCAAAGGATATTCTTCATCCGGCTCCTCCGCTGGCGGGCGGTAAGGCAGCGCACATATTTTGGCTTTGCCATCCGGGTGATAAAATTTTTTATCCAGGAATAAATGGGGCTGTCCCTCGTCGCCTTCCTCGCGGCACGGCCAGAAAACACCGTTGTTTTGATCAATTTTCTCGTAGGTGACTCCGTAGTAGTCAGCTACTCCGCCTTTGGAGACCTGACGTATTTCATTGAAAATATCCTGAGGAGACTTCAAGTGAGTAAAGAATTGTCCGCGCCCCATTCTTTTGGCGATTTCGATCTGAATCCACCAGTCAGGCTTGGATTCGGCAAACCATTCCTGTGCCTGACGGTGACGAATGATGCGTCCTTCCAGATTGGTTGTCGTTCCATCGTCCTCTGCCCAAGTCGTAACGGGAAGAACGACATCGGCGTATTCAGCTGACTCGGACAAGTAAAAGTCGCAGCAAACCATAAAATCCAGACTTTTCAGGGACTCCCGAACATGGTTTAGATTTGGCGCACTTACAACCGGATTAGAGCAGAGTAAGTATAAGCTGCGAATCGTTTTATCCTTCATGAGCTGGAACATCTCATAGGCAGAGACACCTTTCTGCGGCATCTCTTCCGCGGGAATGCCCCAGGCACACGCTATTTCACGCACATGTTCAGGATTGTCGAGCTTGCGGTAGCCAGGCAATTGATCGGCTTTCTGCCCGTGTTCCCGCCCACCCTGACCGTTTCCTTGACCAGTAAGGGTTGCTACCCCTGATTTTGGGCGGCCAATCTTGCCTGTGACGAGTGACATGTTCGTATAGGCCGATACGTTGTCTGTCCCTTTCGATTGCTGTTCCACACCACGGCAAAACATCACAATTGCATCGGGTGCCCTTCCAAAAATGTCGGCAGCCCGCACAATCTTCTCCACCGAAACCCCTGTTATTTCGCTGACATACTCCGGTGTGAAGGTAGCAACGACTTCTTTTGTTTCTTCAAAACCATTCGTATGATTCCGAATAAAGTCTTCATCTATATGCCCATTCTTAATCAGGAGATGAACGATTCCGTTTGCCAGCGCCAAATCTGTACCGGGCCGCAGATCCAGGTGGATATCAGCTCGACGTGCCAAAGGTGTTTCCCTTGGATCGGCTACGATCAGATAGCCGCCTCGATTTTGCACTTCCCAAATACGGAACATGCTGGTTGGGTGACACTCGGCCGCGTTTGATCCGGCCAAAAACAAGCAGTCTGTTTGGTGAATGTCCGTCCAAGGAATGGTAGAACCGCGGTCAATCCCCAAGCTTCGATTCAATCCTGCCGCAGCGGAGGACATGCAGAAGCGGCCATTGTAGTCGATATAGCGAGTTTGCAAGGCGACCCGCGCAAACTTACCCGTGAGGTAGCATTTTTCGTTCGTCATGGAAACGCCAGAGTAAACAGACAAGGTATCTTTGCCATAGTTGTGCTGCAGCTCCTTGAACTTGGAAACGATCAAGTCAAGCGCTTCTTCCCATGACGCTTCCCGAAATCCTTCTGCCGTGCCTTTTAATGAAGCATCTGTTCGAATCAACGGCCGCTGTATCCGATCCGGATGGTTCACCTGCTGATAAGCCGTCACCCCTTTCGGGCACATCTTCCCCAGATTGACAGGGAAATCGTATCGTGGCTCCACTCCAATAATCTTGTTCGTCGTTGTATCTACACGCAGGTTCATCCCGCATTGCATACCGCAGTAGCTGCAGTGCGTGCTGACCAATTTCTCATTCGGATGTATCTTGTTTTCAATTACTTTATAAAATTTATCCTTTGGCATGTTGATTTGCCTCCCTGGCATTGATCTCGTGCGTAGGAACTCCTGTGAAGCGGAACATCCGGTATTTTCTGCGGCACGGCAAGCAAAGTTCAGCCAAGTGGAATCCTTCTTCCATTTGAAAAGCCATTTCGTTTTTACCCAGCACGTTGATTACATCTGCCGACTGTTCTGCTGAAACAAACTCATTGTTGCACACTTTGCACTTTTTCATTTCCTGTTCACCATAGTGTTCGCGATAATTGCGTGCAAACACACTCATGGGACGGAATGGTATGTGAGCCAGTTTTCCAAAAGGTAGATAAATCAATGTTACAATCACTGCAAATTGATGAGTGACTGATATGACCGGGTGCCCAAAGCCCCCTAAGAACATATTGCTTGCGGTTAACATCAAGCCTGTCACGCTGATAAACAGCAGCAGGTATAAAGGCAAAAAGTCGTAGACAAAGGATTGTTCAGCCCGTGCCTGCATGTTCTTTAATCTGCGATACAATGCCATGACTGCTCCACCGATGACCATAAAAGCAGTAATGTTCAACGCGTTGTAAAAGAGAAACGCAATCCAGCCATCCGCTTGTACGGTCAGAACATCCACACCCATGAACACGACCTGATAGTAGCCATTGTCCGTCATCGTGAAGTACATCCAGCCAAACACTAACGGAAAGGTGACAAACGCGGCCAGGATGCATCCCCATCCAAGCAAAATGTGCTGTGTCCAGCGGTACCATCCCCGATTCCAAATAAAGCGATAGATGGCCAGATGATCCACTGCTGTATTCGCCGTGCTTTTACGAAAAAGAAGGCGTAGCCCCTTTTTCAAAATGACATTCGTTGGCGGGCGATCTGCCCACGCAGAAAATCGATAAAGGAAACCTCCGATAAAGACAAGGGTCCCTACCATATAGCCGTATAGCGCCAAATCAATATGCGTGAAAAAACGTGTTCCCACGTAACTTAGGACGAACAAGCAAGCAATGATGATAAAAGCACGCTTCGCCACTTTGGAAGCAAATAGATAGTTCATACAACACCCTCCCTGCTGCTGCTCATTTTTTCCTTTCGCTCGAGACCATTGTAGCAATGGCTCGTAACCCAGGTTGTGATTTATCTCACACCCCTGCCACAATCAAGACGATTTCCTCTTCCCAAACCATCAATTTATGATGATATAATGAGTTACCTATGTATCCTTGTTGTAAGGGGGTCCCACATGACCGGAAATGGTACAACGTTTGTCGAACAGATTTCTTCCGATTTTGTGAATAGCCTTGAAACGTTTTCTGTTCGGAAAAATTTCGTTCCCGGAGCCATTCTGTTTTTGGATGGTGAAAGTGCCGATCAGCTATTCTTAATTTCGTCAGGCCAAATCAAACTCACCAAAAACACGAACGATGGAAAAGAATTAACACTGCAAGTATTTGGTGCAGGAGAGCTAGTTGGCGTTTCCGGGCTCTTCGAACAGGAATTGACGTACACCTCCACAGGAACCATGCTGATGGAGGGTGAGGTATGGATCATCCCGCGACAAGGGTTGGAAAAAATGCTCATCAAAAACGGCCAATTCTGCGTAGACTTCCTGCGTTGGATGGGATTGATGAACAGGCGGATGCAGTCCAAATTTCGCGATTTGCTACTCAATGGCAAAATCGGCGCCTTGTATTCAACGCTCATCCGCATGAGTAACACGTACGGCAAGCCACACCCCGACGGAATCCTCATCGACCTTTCCCTTACCAATCGTGATTTGGCACAATTCATTGGTCTGACACGAGAAAGTGTAAACCGGATGCTTTCCGATTTAAAAAAACAGGATTCTATCGATCTGCTTCCCCACGGGCATATCTTGATTAAGGACCTTGCCTATTTAAAAGAAGCGATTTATTGTGATGATTGCCCACCTGATATTTGTCAAATGTAAGCAAAGTCTACATACTTTCCTGCACAAAAAAAGTCCTGGACTTGTCCGTCCAAGACTTTTTTTCATCCGTGATTTAAACTTCTTTATCCATGTCTTTGCTCCGCGAGCTCGCTGAACATGCCAGCATAGTACTCGACGTCTCCTGCATCGTCTTTAATCGCGCTAATCGTTAACCACTGGAGATACTGATCTCCATTCTTCCGGCGATTCCAGATCTCTCCTTGCCAATAGCCATTCTTCTTGATCGAGTCCCACATCTTTTGATAGAAATCGGCATTCTGCCTGCCTGATTTTAAAATATTGGGGGACTTGCCAATCACTTCATTCATCTCATAACCGGTCACTTTCGTAAAAGCGTGGTTCGCACTTTTAATGACTCCTCGCGTATCGGTAATCAGTATCGCCTCTCCCGTCTTTTCCATAATGGTGGCGGCGAGCTGCAGCTTCTCTTGGTAAAACATCCACATCACCAAGACCAAGCTTACCAGTGCAAACTGCGATAACGCCATGAAACCGATCGCGTAATGCCCGGTCAGATTAAACAGCAGCGTTAGGATCAACGGTGGGAAAAATCCTCCTAATCCCCCCATTGCAGATACGATCCCATTTACAATCCCCGCTTGTCGCGAGAAATACATCGGCACCAATTTGAACACAGCACCGTTACCGATTCCGGCACATGCCGCTACCAACAAGCACCCTACTGTATACATCAAAATCGATGGCGAAAACGATAAGACAATACCAGACAAAGCGAGACCGGCAAACACAATCATCAATGCCTTGAAGGGGTTCCACTTATCTCCAAGCCAGCCTCCCAATGGTCTTGCAAGTGTCGCCAAAAGAATGAACCCTGCTGTTCTCATACCTGCATCTACTTTATCCAGTTGGAAATGACTCACTAAAAAATTCGGGAGATACACGGTGAAAGCGACGAAGCAACCAAACGTAATAAAGTAGAACAAACTGATTAACCACAGCTTTTCGTTTTTGTAGACACTCTTTATCTGCTGACCAAGAGGAGTGACTACCTTAGGTTCATTTTTATCCCCCATCAAGAAGGTAAGTACTGCGAATCCCACAAGCAATAGCATAAACATCTGTACAGTGGTTGCCCATCCAAACGATTTAGCCAGAACTGGCGCTGAAAACGTCGTGATCGCTGTACCAATATTCCCCATACCGTAGATTCCGTTTACAGAACCATGCTTCTCTTTCGGATAGTATTTAGGTAGAGACGTGACACCAACGGAAAACACCGCTCCGCCTATCCCTATAAATAGCCCGCCGATTAACAAATCGGTATACGTGGTCGCCTGGCTAATATAGAAAACAGGAGCCAGCAGCAAGAGAAAGCTGATGCTAAATAATAGTCTCGCGCCAAATCGGTTACTCCAATATCCAACTGGGATTCTTAGCAACGATCCAAGAAGAACAGGAATCGCTGTCACCCACGCCACTTCGCTTGCACTCATGGGTACGGTTTCTTTGATAAAAGGCATGAGCGATGACAGAATGACCCATACCATGAACCCGACCGTAAGACTCAACGTCTGTAATGGCAACTGCCATTTTCGTACCATAAACAACACCCCTCATTTGGGAAATCTTCTTCATCCACTATGATAAGAGGCAAAGTTTGGTTTCGTTGTGATTTTAATCACAGCTCCTTTCCGGCAATCCACTTATAATCAAAGCGAAATCTTGAATCGAAGGAGTGGATTATACATGTTTTGTTATCAATGTGAACAGACTCCAACAGGTGGTTGTAAGGTCATCGGTGTTTGCGGAAAGAATGAAGATCTTGCGAGTATTCAGGATACCATTATTTTTGCTTTAAAAGGAATTGCAGCATATGCGACACATGCTCGACAACTGGGATATATCGATCCTGAAGTGGATGGGATTACACAGGAAGCTCTTTATTTTACATTGACGAATGTGAATTTCAACTTGGACGAACATTTGCAAATGGCCATGAAAGTAGGGAAGGCCGCGATAAAAGTCATGGAGCTTTTGGATCAGGCTCATACCGATCATTTCGGAGTGCCGCAGCCAATTACCGTCTCGCAAAACAAAATAGAAGGAAAATGCATCGTTGTTACGGGGCACAATCTGTTTGCTCTCGAAGAGCTGTTAAAACAGACAGAAGGCAAAGGAATCAATGTATATACGCATTCCGAAATGCTGCCAGCACATGGCTATCCCGCACTGAAGAAATATCCTCATTTAAAAGGGAACATCGGGAAAGCATGGTACGATCAACGCCAGTTGTTTGAGAAATTTCCCGGCGCTATCCTGGCTACAACAAACTGTGTGATGCCTATTCGAGGCAGCTACGCCGATCGTTTCTTTTCGTATGATATAACCGGCTTGGAAAATGTGACGAAAATCGAAGAAAACGATTTTGCGCCGCTCATTGAAAAAGCATTGTCTCTTCCTGAGGTTTCCATCGAATCGGAACTGACATTGACGACTGGCTATCATCATAAAACGGTCCTCGGCATCGCCCCTGAAATTATTCAGGCAGTCAAGGAAGGAAAGATCAAACGCTTCTTCGTCATCGCTGGTTGTGACGCTCCTGGCAAGGGTGGCGAGTATTACCGTGAGTTGGCTACGTCCTTACCGCCAGAAGCAGTCATTCTTACGACCTCCTGCGGAAAATTCCGTTTTAACGATGTAGATTTCGGCACTGTACCAGGTACCGACATCCCAAGATATATCGATTTGGGACAGTGCAATAACTCTGTTTCTACTATTACGATTGCAGCTGCATTAGCCGATGCCTTCGAGTGTGAAGTAAACGAGCTGCCGGTAAGTATCGTTCTTTCCTGGTTTGAACAAAAAGCGGTTGCCATCCTGCTCGGTCTGTTTAGCCTAGGGATACAAGATATACGGATCGGCCCAAAATTGCCTGAGTTCATTCAGCCCGGTGTTCTCCAAGTATTGCAAGACTTGTTCCATATTCAGTTGATTGGTGATGCTCAAGAAGATATGAAGCAAATGCTCGGAATCACTCAATAGGCTGTAACCGCACATTACAAAAGGAGGCACCTTCTTCTAACAGGAAGGTGCCTCCTATTTCCTTACAGCGGCAAATGCGTAACGGCCGTCCATGTTCCCACTTCTCCTGCCCGCACAGATGGGGGCTTCATTCGAACCGTTCCCCGTAATACATAATGTCGCAACCCATTTGTTGGCTCTTCTTTGTAAGCCAAGGTGCCAACAAAATTGGCATAAGGTGATTCAATCGTGATTTGCCTGGACCTCTCATCCCAACTTCCTTGTATGGGAGTCGGAGTACCACGGAAATTAACGGTACCGCTGACCCTGCCATTCGAGACATTGGATATCACCAATGTGCCCAACGTGGTTGGTCTTCCACCGAAGCTCGCTTGAATTTCCCATGTAGAGGGGGACGGCAAGCTGACCCGAGTCATCTGTCCAATTGCCACAGTCGACCTCTCCTTTCGATTGACTTGAGCGTGTAGTCAAAATAGTACGTTACAGTATACGTAGCCATCCTGAATCTTCCCGTAGGCGGAAGCACAACTTTATTTTTGACGAAAAAAGAGACGGTTCCCCGCCTCTTCTCTATTACTTCCATTCTGTTTCCGTTTTGTGTTCAATTATGGGTATGATTTTTGGTTCACTGCTTTTTATCATTTGTTTCAGTAATTCATCGCTGATCGTTACTTTATTTTTTCCGTCTTGAAGTTGCCCTTCAGCCATTGTTCTTCCAATCACATCGATCACTTGTTGTCTCGAGACATTTTTAGATCCTGCAATCTCGACAACAGTTTTCCCTTTGGCTAGTTCTTCTTTTAACTCTGTCGCACTCATTTTTAGTAAAGCAAGCAGTTTTTCATCGTTTAAAATGGAATCAGCGCTATAATCAGGCTTACCATTCAAAGAGAAAAAGCCCTCTACTTTATTGTTTGATGGTTCAAAATCTACCGGAGAAAGACTAATGGTATTACCCTGAACAAATACTTGGTAACCCCCTCCTTCTGATCCCTTCTTGGTGTAATTCAAGATAAATGTTTTTTGATCTTGATTGTCCATTTGCTCCATGGCAACCTCGTAATCTTTAATGTTGCCATACAATTTATCAATGAGCTGATCTACCTTTGCCTGGATTTCTTGATCGGATAACGTAATAAGTGCTTTTTCCTTCGGCTCCCAATTCTCTTGCGTCAGGTCTTGAATCTCATCCGTAATACCGTTTGTATGGAGGGTAATCTTTTTGCCAGTCCCCCCTTTTTCTTGCAAGACGATGCTTAGTTGGACCTTTTTGGTTGAATCATTGGGGTCTCCAAGGTAGCTTGCATTGATAATCTCAAATGATTTTGTTTCAGGAATGGCACGATACAGCTTCTCAAGTGTTGCTTTTCCAGCCTCATCCAGCTTGACTTGTTCAGAAGTCATCGGTGCTCGCGTGAGCATTTCAATCACAACGGGGGCCGCAAATGCTGCGGTTGGAATCAAAATCGCAGCAGCAACAATTCCACCAATTAATCGTTTTTTCATCGTTATTTCGCTCCTTTTTCGTTGCAAATAGTGAGAATAGGATTGTTCGATTCGTTTGGAAATGGCCGGCGGGCACTCCATCGTTTGTGCCTCTTCGTGCAGATGTTCACGGATTTTGCGTTCAATAGTCATTGATCTTTTCCATCCTTTCCACGGGGAGATTCCCTATGTTTTTTCGAAGCGCCTGGAGCCCGGCATGATATCTGGACTTGACTGTACCCAGCGGAATATCGAGCAAAGTCGCAATTTCCTCAAGCGTATAGTCGTGATAAAAGCGAAAGATAATCACTGTACGCTGTTTGTCGGTCAGTTTTCGTATGGACTGGGATATCATTTGGTTTGTACCATCCATCAACGCGGTATGTTTATCCCAATAAGACTCTTCGTGGGAGAAGGCACGGATGCGTTCAAATATGCGGAATCTCCTCCAGCTCTTGACCCGAAATCTCTGCACTTGACGAATTACCAGGCCATGCAGCCAAAACTGGAAAGGACGGTTCGTATCGTAATTAGGAAGTGAGGTCCACATTTGCATATAGATTTCATTCATGACATCTTCCCGATCCTGCTTATGATCCACCAGAAAGGAAACGGTCCGGTAGACATCCTGAAAGGTGGCGTCATACATCGTATGAAACGCTTGTTGATCACCCTCTTTCATTTGTATAAGTAATTGATACATCTCTTCGTTTTGCATTCAGAGGGCCCTCCTGAGTAAGCAGCTTACACCCTATATTGTCTCTCAATCGAAAAAAGGTTCGGTTTTCTTCGTATTTTTTTCAAAGGGCCTAACCGATTTATGTCGAAAACCTAAAGTGGCAACAACTACCAAGTTAGTCAGTTCGGAAAAATTCGAGTAGGAGCGTGTACAATGAATCTAAAAGAAAAGCTGATATCCATAAAAGAAAATGGTTACCAAGCACCATCCGATACATTTCCATTCGTATTAGAAATGATCAATGAAATTGGTTCTTTGGATGCCCAATTACGTGATGACCTCATTTATACAACCTTATCACATTGGATTCCTGGTCATTCTCTATCTGCAAACGAATTAGAACAGCTAATACCACTCATTCTAGATAAAAACCATTTGCTTTTTAAACTTGGTGAAATAAATACAGACTCCGTCTTTACTCGCTCTTTCTCCATGCTAGTCATACCGCTACTCCTCATGAGGCATAGAGAATCACCCTGTCTCTCCAGCGAGAGCATCCATGAGATAAAAGAGAAAGTATTTTTCAACGTACGGGAAGAACGCGATTACCGAGGATACGATGAAGTAAAAGGCTGGGCTCACGCCATAGCCCATGCAGCAGATGCATTAGACGATTTAGCTCAATGTTCCGAGTTGGATAAAAATGACCTCATAAGCATCCTCGATTTGGTTTACGAGAAGATGACCATCACCGATCGAATTTACTCCGATGGGGAAGATGAGCGAATGGTAACAGCCATTGTAACTGTGTTGAATAGAAGAGTACTAACCCAGAGCTATGTAGAGCAATGGATTCATAGTTTTGGTGATGTGACTAAGAGTTCCGAATTTCTTCCAGCCTTTAAACAAAAAATCAATATAAAGAATTTTTTGAAGAGCTTGTACTTCCGCTTGAAATTTTACAAAGGAAATGCCGATCTCTGCCCAACCATCGAGCAGACATTATATAAAATAGAAAACGTATACTATTCCTGATACCGTAATGAAACAAAACAAAAAAAGAGGCGGTTCTCCCGCCTCTTCTCCATTCATATCTCATCAAATACACTAATCATTTAATCCCTTTCCCTCGAGAATTTGCTGCATACATTTTTCAACCCTTGACTCTCGCGTTTTGGCTTGTTTGGGTGCTGAAAAATGAAGCAGGTAAGCTCTTTGCCGTCCCGGAGTCAATGCTTCAAAGGCAGTTTTCAAGGCAGGGATTTCATCCAATTTATTTTGAAATTCTTCAGGAATGGTATATTCTTCATGCTTTTTAAAGTCCACTTCCAAACCGGCCTTTTCAACTTCAATGGCTTCCTGAATGTAGGCCTTCAAAATAGATTCCCTTTCCATGATTTCTTCCACACTGGTGAACCGGATCTGGCGCGCAGCCTGTACATTCTCCGTTTGTTGAATGAGAATCCCATTTGGATCTTTTAACAAAGCACCTTTTTGAAACAGTAGCGCACAATATTCTTTAAATCCATGTATTAAAACGATGTTTTTTTTCTCAAACGTGTAGCAGGGATGCATCCACTTGAAGTCTTCGGTCAACTCACAGTCCAGAACAATCCTTCTCAACTTCTCGTATTCTGCCTTCCACTTTTTCGCCTTGCCTAAAAATTCATCAACCTTAGGATTCGTTTTACTTGTTGTCATCAAGGAACACCCCTCATCTCGTTGGTGTCATGTCAATTTTTAGTTTTGACATTATGGTATTTGTATTATTCGATCATCTGCTATTCAGGTTCCTTCTTTTAATGGCCTTCATCATTTGACTAATTTTCCTGTGATAGAGGGAAAACTAACGAGAAATGTCAGATAAGGGGACTACATATGATCTCAGAATTCAAGCGATTTTTACTCGGTAGACCTATGAAATCAAGTGAGCTTGCCGAAGAAAAGTTAAATAAAGTAAAGGCTTTGGCGGTACTTTCATCGGATGCTCTGTCTTCTGTCGCTTACGGAACAGAACAAATTCTTCTCGTGTTAATTTCTTTGGGCGCAGTAGCGATGTGGTACTCTCTCCCCATCTCCATTGCGGTTGTCTGTCTTTTAACCATCCTCATTTTGTCTTATCGCCAGACCATCTTTGCTTATACAACAGGCGGTGGAGCATACATTGTTGCAAAGGACAATTTAGGAACGACTACGGGACTGGTTGCAGGTGGCTCTTTGCTCGTGGACTACATTTTAACGGTCGCTGTTAGTACATCTGCTTCTACAGACGCTATTACTTCGGCATTTCCAGTCCTACATGAGCATCGCGTTCTGATTGCACTGTTCATGATTGCCATCGTGACGGTATTAAATTTACGGGGAATCACAGAATCGGCAACGATTTTAATGTATCCTGTTTATTTGTTTGTTGTCGCCATGCTCGTCCTAATTATTGGCGGGGGATATCAATGGCTGGTGGGGAATGTTCAAACTCATCCCCCTGCATATGGGGCAGTTGTTCCAGGTATAACCTTATTTCTTCTATTGAGAGCATTTAGTTCAGGGTGTTCCGCATTAACAGGAGTAGAAGCCGTATCCAATGCCATTCCCAACTTCAGGGACCCCGCACCCAAAAATGCAGCATTAACTCTTATCATGATGGGACTTATCCTCGGAGTTATGTTCATGGGCATTAGCCTGTTGGCCTATTTGTATGGTATTTCACCTAATCCTAAGGAAACGGTGGTATCTCAAATCGCTTCTACTGTTTTCGGACGAGGAATCATGTATTACTCGATACAAGCTGTTACAGCGCTTATTTTATTCCTGGCGGCTAATACTGCTTTTGCAGCCTTTCCTTTACTCGCCTTTATGTTTGCCAAGGACAGATTTATGCCAAACATGTTCATGGTTCGAGGAGATCGTCTTGGGTTTTCAAACGGGATTATTTTCTTGGCTGTTCTTTCTGCCCTATTAGTGATTGCGTTTAAAGGAGAAACGGAAAACTTAATCCCTTTGTATGCGCTCGGTGTTTTTATACCGTTTACCTTGTCACAAGCAGGAATGATGAAACGCTGGATTTCCAAAAAGCCCCGAGGGTGGTTCACACCTTTCATTATTAATACGTTAGGAATGCTAACGACCCTTACCATTTGCCTGATCTTTTTCATTACAAAAATCACACAGGTCTGGCCGATTTTTGTGTTCCTTCCTATCGTCATTTTCATCTTTAGAAAGATCAATCAGCACTATAGAGATTTGGCAAATGAGTTACGACTCGATATGGAAACAGAAAAGCCCGAACCAAAAGGGAGTGTCATCGTTATTCCTGTGGCAGGGATTTCGCAGGTGGTGAAAAACACCATTAGCTATGCACAATCCTTGTCAGACGACATTGTTGCAGTCTACGTCGGGTTCAGTGATGAAGACATGAAAAAAATGGAGGAAAAATGGGAGCTCTGGAATCCGGGAATACGCTTGATTGTCCTGCGTTCCCATTATCGCAGTATAATAAGACCTTTGTTTAAGTTTATTGATACGGTTGAATGGAAAAAGGCAGAAACAGACCATGTTACTGTCATGATTCCACAGTTTATTACCAAGCGCTGGTGGCATAACTTACTTCATAACCAAACGAGTTTATTGATCCGTGCGTATTTATTCGCCCGCCAAGATGTAAAAATTGCTACGGTTCCATACCGGTTAAAGAAATGAAGCAGTATCCATTAAGCCATAAACAACGAAGAAAACCCGTCCCTTTGTAAGGTGACGGGTTCCATCATTTTTGATTACCTTGATCATCACGACTATGATTCAAATCCAGTATGAGCCTAAAATTAGATTGAAGGACAACCCAATCATACACTTTTTTTACGCGAATGATTTCTGGCTGAATACTGTTGGGGACTCCAAAGGTGACGGTAACCACAAAGCTGCATGAGGCCGTATTTCCTGACTGATCCCTGGCTGTGCAGGTGAGCATCGTCATCCCTACAGGAAAGTCCATAGTAAAAGTTGCAACTGCAATGGGGGCAGGAGGGGAAAAGGACCGTGTCATCCCATGACAGGTAATAGAGGTCACCCCACAAGTATCAGTAGCAGTGACTTCATAGGTAACCGTAGCGGAAGTTCGCCCTGGTAAAACAGGGACTGTGATATCCTCAGGGCAAGTGATGGTTGGTGGCTCGTCAATAACCGTGATGGTAAATGAACATACTTCCGTATTCCCAAATATATCTTGTGCCGTACAGGTGACAACAGTATCTCCCACTGGAAATAGCGATCCAGAAGGCGGAGAACAGGTAACAGTGACTCCGGGGCAGGTGGCAACAGGTGTTGTATAGTTTACGATCGGGCAGGGTACTACCATGTCAGGCGGGCAGGTTGGTGGCTGCACGCAGCCATTGAGCAAAACAGAAACATTGTCCGAATCCTCGTTTGCAGTAGCGATGTCAACTCTTCCATCTCCGTTAAAATCAGCTACTGTAATGCTGAAAGGACCTGCTCCTGTAGGAAACTGAAAGGGAGTCGAGAACCCTCCTGACCCGTTGTTTATGAGTACAGAAACGTTATCAGAACCTGCATTTGGGGTAGCCAAATCAATGGCTCCATCACAATTAAAGTCAGCCGCCGTTATATCAAAAGGAAAGGCATCAGTGCCCAAGGAAAAGGGACTTCCTGCTGCTTCTGTAAAAGAACCTAACCCATTGTTTAGAAAGACGGTTACATTACTCGTAGCAATATTAGCGACAGCAATATCGATAGACCCATCACCATTTAAGTCAGCTGCTACAAGGCTAAGGGGGGATGCTCCCCCTGGAAGTACAGAGAAACTCACTCCAGGAGTTTGGAACGTACCGTCTCCATTCCCGTTAAATATCGTTATATCATTCGTGTCCCGATTGGCAGTGGCCAGATCAAGGTTCCCATCTCCGTTAAAGTCAGCCGCTACAATATCAAAAGGGGCCAAACCAGGGGTAGTGGCAAAAGGACTTCCTGGCGCCATCGTAAATACACCTGATCCATTATTCAACAACACAGTAATGAAGCTAGTTCCTGTAATTTGGCCTACATTTGCTATAGCTAAGTCCACACCGTTTACACCATCAAAGTCACCTGTAGCAATAGCAAAAGATTGCGAAACAGCCGGAAACACACCTGTACTATAAGCTACAGGTGCAGCAAAGGTGCCATCCCCGTTATTCAAAAGGATAAAAACGCGGTCATTGGGAGTTTGATCTGTTACAGCCAAATCAATAAAGCCGTCTCCATTAAAATCTGCTGCTGCAATTTGCCCTAATAAAGACCCAGGGAATAAAGTACTGAAAGGTATCGTTTGAGATACGGAAAACACGCCGGAACCGTTGTTGATAAGAATAGAAACATCGTTGGACCCAATATCCACTACAGCTAGGTCTATTAAACCGTCTCCATTAAAGTCAGCAGATGTAATGCTGGATGGAGATGTCCCTCCCGTATCATATTCGACTGCGGGCTGAAAAAATGGGCAGGCCAAATTGGATTCACCCTTTCTTACAGGAATACAGGCAGCCATTCTCTCTTCGAGATGCTTCACTTCAAACATAAATACAGGTTAAAAAGTGCATGTGGTGTATACGATGCAAATGTCTTTGATTATGATATGGCTGTTTAGGCGTGAATGTGAATCTGCTCTTCTTGTATGACTCAATCCCAAGCAAACCCGTCTCATTAAAACAGGGACGGGTTTGCTATTTTTTGAACATATATTGAACTTTTTAACTGATTATTCCTTTGATTTGAATTTATTCCTTTTACTGTTTTGCTCAAATCAAGGAAATGTAATATATTTCTAAGGTAAATTATCCATTTTTTACACATCAAGGAGGACTATGATGAATTTAACAAAAAGGTTCTGGAAGCAAATCTTTAGCTTTGCCCTCATGTTTTCTGTTTTATTTTCAGCTCAGAGCATCGGTCATGCTGAGGAACAGTATACAGAAAATGTAGTTCCCGTAATGACAAGTGACACATCTCCTAGTGGTAAAGCAAGTGCGAGCCGAGTATTTAATAACAACTTTGCTTACTATGCCTTTGACGACCGTAATAAAGGCTCGTTCTGGTACTCAGATAAAGTTCAATCTTGGCTAGAATACGAATTTGAAACACCAAAGCGAATTGAAAAATATGCAATTCTACCAAAGTGGGAAATTCTCGCTCCAAAAAATTTCACATTTGAAGCTTGGAATGGAACAGAGTGGATTGTATTGGATACCCAAAATTTGGTATCGTGGCGTTCTAACGAAAAAAAAGAATTTGTATTTACAAACAGTGCTTCCTACAATAGATATCGTATAAATATAACAAAAGGTTTTGATAATTCAGTTGTTGGTATCACAGAATTAGAGATGATGGAAAATGCTAATCCGACTAACCCAGATCCAAATCCCAATCCTAACCCAGACCCAAATCCTAACCCAGATCCAGATCCAAATCCTAACCCAGATCCAAATCCTAACCCAACTGGTGACAATGCATTGCTTGTAATTAAAATGATCAGTGGTCTTGAGAAGGAATTTGAGCTAACTGCATCGGAAGTACAGGACTTCATCGTCTGGTACAATGGCCGTGCAGATGGACGTGGCAAAGAAACATATATGTTCGATAAGGACTTTAACAAGGGACCATTTACTTCACGCAAAGACTATGTGGCATTCAGCAAGATTCAATCCTTTGAAGTCATGGAATATACCAAATAACACGAAGAGGCACCTTCTATCTAACTGAATGGTGCCTCAAAATTTTGAAGACGCTGAAACCTGCTAGTGTGTAGGGGGGAACGCCCAGCTCCATCATGCCAATTGGTCGATCGCACCACCAATCCGAAGTCTCTTTTACGTCAACATACGATATGAACGCCAACATATCTGTAGTTAATTGTACGCTTATCCACATAGTAACAACCGAAAAAAGCCCCCGAATCGATCGGAGGCAATAATTTAACTAATATTTAATTATACTTCTCTAAAACTTCTTTCTTCAATTTATTAAACTGCTCAAC
Organism: Brevibacillus sp. HB1.3; assembly: GCF_013186635.1. Taxonomy (NCBI): domain Bacteria; kingdom Bacillati; phylum Bacillota; class Bacilli; order Caryophanales; family Paenibacillaceae; genus Brevibacillus; species Brevibacillus sp. HB1.3. Next base: position 168,238 of record NZ_JABMIT010000005.1, read on the forward strand.
ATTTTCACCAAAATATTCACTTTCCTCTAAACTACGGTACGTATCAGTTTGTTGTGCTTTTTTAGCCTTTGTATTCTGCATACCTGCACTGATATCATATTTACCCTGATACATTCCAATAATTGCATATCCATCTTTATCACCTGTATCTCTCAAGAATAATACGTAGGTACCTTCTTCATTCATGAGATTATAGCCTTCCACTGTATCAAAAACATCACCCTCGAAATAAGCAGGCTCATATACAGAGATTGTATCTCCTTCTTTAAGACTTCCCTTGTGAACCTTCTGTATTTTCACTTCAGACTCTGAAGCAGTTTTTACATCACCTTCGCCAAGATTCCATTCTTTTAATGATCTCTTTCCGGTAAATTCAGCTTGCACTATATAGCCGGAGTACTTTTCAACCTCTCCGATATTTTCAAACAAAATAAAATCGGCCTTATTCATAGCAACTCTATAATCTTTTTCAGTAGGTTTTAATTCTTTATAAGAAAATGCTCCTCCTACTAACAAAGCAATTGTAGCAACAGAAACAGCGATCAATTTTTTCATAACTTCACCTGCTTTCTCCTAGTACTTTCAGGACAAATTATTTTCGTCTAATGTCGTAGAATCAGTAAGGCTCAACTTTCCTTGCTGCATGATACAATTAGACGCTTGATGGACTAAGCCAAGTCCATGACTACTGACTTAAAACCGTTCCTTTTTGAGGACTATATACCGGCTCCTTATTTACTGTAATATCCATTCCTTTATGATCCTTAGAATATCCCCCTACTTCTTTCTTAATAAGTAGTAACCCAATACCAATTAAAAATCGTCATATGGATTTATGCCTGATGCGTAAGCCGTTCCGTTCCCCGCACCGACTACCTTTAACTTTATTTTCTTCCATATATAGTATATTGCTACTATTATGATTATATTAACCATCCAAATAATTGTCATTCAATTTAGATATAAATTATGTTAAAAGGTGGTAATTTGCATGTACAAAAAGTTAAAAGTATTCTTGTTGCTTTCTGTCGTTTCAATAGCTGGATGTACTACTAGTAACAATGCGTTATCCATGCAAGCAAGTCCCCAGCCTCAATTGGTAGACTATAATAAAAAGCTAGAAATTCTTGATCGATTAGAGAACCACGATACTACCTTAAGTCGAATGACGGAAATACTAACAATTGAATGGCATCATTTATTTACACAAAAGAATGAAGAGGATCTATGGAATACATACTTTTATCTCACTTGGAATTTACGTCCTGACGAAAAAGAACGAGTAAAGAAAGGATTAACTACAACCCATAAAGAACTCGCAACATACTTGGAAATGCAGAAGAAAGGCATTCTTCCCGCAAAGGAAGTACATGTAAAGAATATTATGGCTGAAAGAAACACCGATAATGACGGTTATCTCGTAAAAGTATGTTACCTTCTCACACTAAATGATCGCTCATCGAAAGAGATTTGGGTAGAACTTCATGCGGACGACAATATGGAAACTTTTAATCCTCGTTTCAACACTATAGCTACTGGTGAAAATCTTCCTGAGCCTAAAAATGAACAAGAGGAATTACGTCGTGAATTTATTTTCAGGGCACTTGACTACAATGTGATTAAAAAAATGACTTATGATGAAATTTTAGAGATGATCGACATGAAATCGGTGGATAAGTATTAAAGGCATTATAGTTTAATTTTTCCGGTTTCCTTCAGTAATTTAACGAAAAGAACAAGGGAATAAGTAATGATTAGCATCGAACTGCCCAATCCCGTTAGGCTACTATAAATTAACTCGTCTACTCTTGTTTCCATTTCTAATGATGATTCTAGGCTAGTTGACCACCAACCAAAAATAATGATTTGAACAAAAGTATTGATGATCAGTATAGAGATTTTTCGTTGTAACGATAAGAAAACCACAAATAGTGAAAACAATACGCCAGAATACTTTATAAACCGAATAAACTCCCCTTCATCTAGTACTACCGGAATATCTGCGCCCATAAGTAAATTAAGAAATAGTTGAATGCCACTTCCAATTAAAAAATGCTTACTTATACAACTTCAATATAGAAATATAGCAAATAAAGTAAAGAACCCGCCTAGACATTTCGCCTGGCGGGAGCTTCCCCAACCGAACCTCCACATCCTGTTAGAATCAACGGTCTAGTTGATCATGCCGTTTTCCGGAGTGACGGTAAAACCATAAAAAACCCCTTTTTTATTGATCGATGCCGTAACGGTCGGTTTTCCCTTTTTCGTAAAGGTATACTCGTTGTATTTTGTTGAAACATTGTATCCTGTCAAATCTATTTGAAAGATTTTCTTCACCATTGGATTAGCGGCAGCAATCGCTTTTTCTTTCGTATAGAACGGTTTGGCAAACACTTTTGGAATATCTTCGTCCGAAACATAGTTGCTATCTCTGAAGTCATTGTAATTGATGGTTGAAACAACTTTCCCTGTTTTCGCCCCGATGAAGACACTATTTGTACGGTCACGATCCATGAAGCTCCACACCTGATCAAAGTGATAATCCGAGTTTTTCAGGAGCGAAACCTCAGGGAGCAATGCTGATGCTTTTCCGTTTGATAGTGCCTTCATTGCCTTTTGTGCTGTATCGACCACCTTGGGGTTAATTTTTTGGCTTGTATATTTTATCGAAACAAAGCTGAGCTTCCCTGTTGTCGCTTCGACGGATGCCGTTACATTCTCCCCCCTAAACACCCAACTGTTTTCTACATCCGAGCTGTTTCGATCTACCTTATCAAATGTAAAAGCCTGTGTGCCATCCATGCTTTTCAACGTGCTCATGACAGTATTTTGCAAATCTGTAGCCACTTCGCTGAACTTGAAGTTAACATGTACAGATACGACCGTTCCCTCTTTTTTGGTAACCAGAACCTCGCCTCTGTTGTCTTTGGCTGAGATCGCCCAGCAATCGGCGTTCATCCCTGTAATCTCATCCAACTCGATCGGCAGACTGCCCGCCTCCTTCTGCATGGCTTGTTTGGCAGCCTCTACGACATTTTTGTCCAATTGTGCGAGTTTTTTCATTGGTTCCGGGGCCAATTGCGTCTGAGTGTCTGCATAAGCTGGTGCTGGCATGCTCCCAAATGGAACTGCTGCTGACAACAGCAATGTCATCATACTAACGGCTAAAAACGTTTGTTTTTTCATTTCGTTGACTTCCCTTCTATTTTCAGATCACTTATTTGATCCAGCTCGAAGGATTTCGTGACAATGAATTCCGTTTTTTTGTAGTGAAGAGACAAAAACATTCCGTTGAAGAGTGTACTCCCATCTCCTATATTACAGTACCCCTTAAGATACGCATGAGTTCAACTTGTTCGTTCGGGCATTCGCCTAATCTTGCCGCAATAATCATAGATAAATATCTTTTCTTTCTGGGAAGATTAGGCTTTCTTTTATTCCAATAATGTTTGTTAAGCTAATGATTTCACACTGGCGTTGTTGTGAGATAATTCCAATACCAACAGCTAAGAGGAATGATTATGTGATCAGCGATTCCGATTTTTTTGTTCGACAACGTATTGCTTATAACAAGAAAGCTACTTTTAAAGCTCTGCAAGTACTGAGTACAGATAATAACGATGAACTAAGAACTCATGCTCTGAAACGAATTTCCGAAGACCGATACCGTTAACAAATAGTGTGTTTTGCCAATAAAATCCATATGTTGTAAAATACCCTAAAAACTAAAAGGTGACAATCCAAATGAACAAATTCGAAAAAGGAATTGTTTATTTCTTTAGCTTTATTTTCTTTCCCATCGGACTAATCGTATGGATCGTTTCATTTTTTAACCAAAATCAGCAATTTAAAAGTGTAGGAAGAACAGCTTTGTATATTGCTGCTGCTTCTCTTTGCATCCAGATGCTAATAGGAGTCTTAAATTTTGTTGTGTACACTAACATTACTCTCAAATGAGAATGAGTATACAGTTACTATTGAGAGGAACAAAAATGAAATGACATTTGCGTTGATCCTTCTTATCGGGTGGGCTCTCATCTTAAATTCAAGGTCTTCTAAAACTAAATGGTTCTATGTGTTCGTTTTTATAGTTATTTTGTTTATACTTGGCATCTATTCTTATAATGCTGAAGATTGGACTGGGTATTAAGACAATGACACACTATCACCATCTACGTTACCGAAATTCAAATGTTTCCGTTGACTGCGATGGCAATTTGCTCGACAATACCGAATTTTCCCAGCCCGATCGGCGCCTCGGTTCGTAGTGTAAGCTCATGAAAACAAAAAAAGAGACGGATAATCACCGCCTCTTTTCCCCAATCAATCCCAAGCAAACCTCTGCTCTTTCCAGGGATCACCATTCATATGCAAAAGTAGCCATTAATTTATGATAGACTTTTAACAATTTCTGAGATACTTCTTTTGTGTAAGTTTTCCCACGTATCTTTTTTATTCGCCCAAATACTGTTTATAAACCCTTTATCTTTTAAATCTTCAACTGTAATAATTACGTCTACACTGGATAGTGTTACATTCTCAAAACGACTAGTTATCATATCTATCCCTTTAATTAGTCCTCTATCAAAAATATCTGCCCGCATAGGAAATGTCGCAAAACACCCTTTTCTCTTGCCGAAAACCCCTAAAAGTTCCGGCAAACAAGAGTCTTTATACGAAACAAAATTACCGATATCAAATATTAATCTATCTGGCTCTAGTATTAATCCCTTTTGTATTTGCTTTAGCATTACGTCTCTGTTATTTGAATTTGCTGTGAAATTTTTGGATTCTATCCCTTTTACACTTATTCTTCTACGATCCTCAACTAAAGCAACCTCCTCATTATGACCAAAGAAGCTAGTTAATGCAGAGATAATACACTCTTTTTCTGAATGATTACCCCCTACAAACAAAACATTCTTTTTTTCTTTAATTATGGTACTCAAAAGATCATTTATTTCAATTGGTATTTGATTGCTTTCATTTAATTTATGTAAAGGTTCCGGTTCCGTTGGAATAAAGATGTTTATACTCTCTTTAGAAAATACCGGTCGTTTATTTATCAATATTTCTATATTTTTTTTCAGTGCAATTTGGCCAGCTCTGTTTTCTTCAACGATATATCTTTCAAAGTATCTAATACATTCGTCAAAATCAAACTTATTTGTATTTAACATTTTCTTTTCTCCGTTTTTTTCTTCAACAAAGAATCTGCCTTGTTCAATAAAGATATTGGAAACTAAATGATCTCCAAGGAGTGCTCCTATAACGCCCATACCATGATAGTAATAATAAATATGATTAATCATCTTCTCTGTAATATTTTGATTCAATACTGAGATAGTCTTCTCTTTTAACCATTTTGCAATCTCACTTTTATGTAGTTCCAATTCATTTTGATAGTTATTTTCATTTTTGTATTTTTTAGATATCTCAAGGAACAAGTCGTACTCGTATTCAGCTTTTTTCACAGTGCAAGTCAGTTGATTCGCTCGTGCTTTTGCATAGTTCACAATATAAAGAGCACTTTCTTTCGTTAATTCTGCCCCTTCTTTACTAAAATCAAAAGAATAACCCTCATTATTTTTTTGAGGATTGGACATTATATATTTTTGAATATCAATCCAAAACACTTTATCCTCTTCAGGATCAAAAACAAATAAAAAAACAGGTAAGTAAAAATTTAACCAGTGTTCCACGTGCTTTTTCGAAGGATCATAAACATAACATCTGTTCCCAGTCTTTTTTATAAATGACTTGCCGCCTTTAACTTGTCCAGCGAAAAATATTCCACTCTGATTTTTCTCTAATGTCACTTCGAGATAGACATCTATACCATTATCATTAGATCCTCTTGTCTCAAAAAAATTAACGCCAACTTTGGAAAAAAATTTGGCTACAGCAAAAATAGCTTCGTCAGAATAGCTCAAAGAAATTCCCCTTCTTTCTAAAAACGTTTATTTTACTAATTTCGTATACTCCAAGAAATAAACTGAGAATGTTTTGATAAAGTTTATCTAACAAGAATTTGATAAAACATAAATTATATCAAAAATAATTATTACACAAAAAAGGTATAAATCACAAAAATTCATGTTTTGGTTGAAAGAGTAAATTAGCACCTTTCCAATGATACTCCTTTAGTACATAGAAGATGGACAAAAAAAGGAGAAATTATCAGAAAAGCATTCAATACTTCTAAAACTTTTAATGCTTACTTTTGAAATAAACATAATCTCTCCGCCCCATCTTTATTAGGTGTTTCCAGATATTTCCATGATAACAAACAAGCTTTATCATACAAAAGTAAAAACGACTATCCAGATGATGGAAGAATCCAGCATCATGATAATCGTTTTTATAATTACTATTAAATTAATCAATCCCAAGCAAACCTCTGTTCTTTCCAGGGATCTCCATACATATTATATCCATTCTTCTCCCAAAACCCTTGCTTGTCTTTCTCCATAAACTCAATCCCACGCACCCACTTGGCGCTTTTCCAGAAGTAAAGATGCGGGATGACAAAGCGCAGCGGCCAGCCGTGCTCAGGGGTCAAATCCTCGCCGTTATGCTTCGTAGCGAACAGGTTGCCGTTTTTCATGAAGTCGACAAGCGGAATGTTCACAGTCCATCCGTGCTCAGCGTGCAGCATGACGTACTTTGCTTCCGGCTTCACCTTGACCAGCTTCAGAACTTCCTCCACCGGAATGCCTTCCCATTCATTGTCCAGCTTGCTCCAGCCTGTCACGCAGTGAATATCGTTGGTGGTGCCACCTTTTGGCAGGGCCATCATTTGTTCGTAGGTTAGTGTTACTTCTTCTTCGACGAGACCGAAAAGGCGAAAGCTCCACTCTGTAGAGAGATCTGTATATTCAGGAACCTCTCCGTAGTGCAGGACAGGAAAGCCTGTCGTCTGTTTTTGATTCGGTGGAATGCGATCGCGCTTGGTATCAGCCGCTGGGTTGATAAACATGTTGTTTCCACTCCCCGATTGTTCAGTCTCTTATTTTCCAACCCGCAAAAGGGCGTGGTCTACCTTGATGCACATGTCCTGCACAACCTCGATGCCTTGATCTGCAACCAGTTTCGCCGCGTCTTCGTTGGCAATGCCTTGTTGCATCCAGAACACTTTTGGCTTGTGCTGCATTTTCACTGCATCCTCCGCAACAGGCATCATGTCTTCGCTGCGGCGGAACACATCGACGATGTCGACTGGCTGATCGATCTCAGACAGGCTGGCAACCACTTTTTCACCCAAAACCGTTTCACCAGCGATGACAGGATTGACCGGGATGATCTTGTAGCCCACGTTCTGCATAGCTTGCGATACCATATAGCTGGTGCGATCCGGCTTGTTGGACAGCCCCACTACTGCGATCGTTTTTGCATCCTCCAGCAGTTGACGACGTACTTCGTTGCTTGGATTTTGTGCCATGTGAAAACACTCCTTTTTATATGGAAATGGGAAATTGAACTACCTCTTATTCACTACGGCTGGAAACAAACTCAACAATGGTGCGCGTCATCGCTCCGGTACCGCCAGCTGGTTGCATGTCGCCAGCACTTGCTGTGTACGCGGTACCCGCGATGTCCAGATGTACCCACGGTGTATCGCCTACGAATTCTTGCAGGAAAACACCGCCGATGATGCCGTGGCCATAACGTCCACCAGAGTTTTTCAAATCGGCAAAACGGCTCTTGTTCAGGCTGCGGTACTCATCGAAGGTAGGCAGCTGCCACAAGCGCTCACCCGCCACGTCTGCTGCGTTCATCAACTCATCCAACAGTGCTTTGTCGTTGGTCATAGCACCTGAGCAAAAATGACCGAGTGCGACCACGATACCACCTGTCAGGGTAGCGGCATCCACCAGGCAAGACACTCCTTGCTCTTTTGCATAGGTGATACAATCAGCCAGTACGAGACGACCTTCTGCGTCTGTCGTAATGATCTCCACCGTTTTGCCGCTCATGGTCGTGATGACATCCCCTGGACGGAATGCCGTTCCGGATGGCATGTTTTCCACGGTACCGACAACAGCCAGTACGTTTACTTTTGGTTTAATCTGTCCCAGCGCCTCCAGTGCGCCGATCATCGTAGCCGCTCCGCCCATGTCCGACTTCATGTCTTCCATGCCTGCTACTGGCTTGATGGAGATCCCACCTGTGTCAAATGTCACGCCTTTACCGATCAAGCCAATGACATCGTCCCATGTATCTCTTCCTTGATATTTGACTGCGACGACATAAGGCTCGAGCTCGCTACCTTGTGCAACAGAGAGAACTCCGCCCATTCCCATCTCTTCCAGCTTCGCTTTTTCCATGACTTCTACAGTCATGCCATAGCGCTCTGCTACCTCGACCATTGCATTCTTCAAAGCGCGTGGAGTCAAGTAGTTAGCTGGTTCATTGACGAGCGTACGCGCCAGATTCGTCCCGGATACGAGCGCCGAACCACGAGCAACACCCGCCTGTACCAATGAAGCATCGGCATCTGCTGCCAAAATCTGCACCGTCGCAATTGGGTCAAACTCACGCTTTGCCTTTTGACGATAGCCCTCGTAATTGTATTCGGCAAGTCCAAAGGCTTCCGTAACTGCCTGCGCCAGACGGTCTGCACTCATATGCTCTGTTGTTGGCAAATCAATCACGACTGTTTTCCCGTTGCCTTTTCCTACAACCGTTTTGGCTGCACGTCCCCATGCATTTCGGGCTGCGACGAAATCAAATTTCCCCGGTTCACCCATCCCGACGATCAACAGTTTTTTTGCAGCCACATTGTTCATTCCGTGAACAACCGTAATTTCTTTTGCCTCACCCGTAATTTCCTTGTCCTGCTGCAAGCCACTCAGACTGCCCCCAAAAGCTTCATCCAATTCCGGGTATACTTGCGAAAGCTCCTCACCCTTCCATAGCGGGACAATCAGTTCATCACACGCGATATTTACAAGCTGTATGCGATTTTCTACTGCTACTTTCATATACTCTTCCCTCTTTCTGTGTGGTAGGATACTATATGGGCACATTTGTTTTAACAGGATGTGTCGACATATAAGCGCAAGGGTGGAAACGTCATGGCTTTTGCCTCTGTGTAAGAAATGACATCCTTTTCCGGCAACAATTTCTCGCATTCATCTATGTAACGAAGAACTTTTGTTACGTCCAGTCCCCAATGAACTGGCTGGTAACGAGTCAAATACTTTCGTGCATTGCCTAACATCCAGCGAGCACCTTTGATATTGCCGTACTCTTGGTGGTACAGTCCGACTGACAATTGCAGCAATCCTTGCAAAAACTTGTCTGACTTGTCTTCCATCCAGATGTCTTCCAACAGATCGTGGCATTCATAGTATTCTCCATCATTGAATTTTTCAATGAACTGCAAATACTGCTCGGGATATCCCATGGATGCATGCCTCCGTTTCGAACCTTCCATCTTCATGGTAACACAGATTGGCAGTCACTTTACATCCAAACAAAAACTTCACGGATTAAGACAACGCCCTTCTGTTACAATAATCCTAGAGATAAGCGCACAGTAGAAAGGAATGGATTTTCCGTGGCGGATTTTTTTGAAAACTTCCCCTTATGGGCAGCACTGCTAGCCATAGGGATCGCCCAATTTATTAAAATTCCCCTTCATTTTTTTGCAACGAAAACGTGGCAATGGTCACTGCTCATGAGTACAGGCGGTATGCCCAGCTCTCACTCTTCTGCCGTGACGGCACTATCCACAGCCGTGGGACTGCGTGAGGGCTTTGGCAGCAACATGTTCGCTATTTCAGCGATTCTCGGTGTGATCGTGATGTTTGATGCCGCAGGTGTCCGCCGCCATGCCGGTATGCAAGCCGTTGTCTTAAATAAGCTGGTCGATGAATTTAACCACCTGCTAGAAGGAATGAAATCGTTAAAAGTACGCCCTAGCCAGGAAAAAGCGAAAAAACTGAAAGAACTACTCGGCCATCAACCGATCGAGGTATTGATCGGCGGCTGGTTAGGCGTCATGATTGCGTTATTGCTCCATCCGTTTTTTTAAAGGAGGGCTCCCATGCGCATTGTTTCCATCTGTCCCAGCAATACCGAAATCCTGTATTATTTAGGCCTGCATGAGCATGTCGTCGGTTTGGATGATCACTCTGACTGGCCGCTGGAGTGGCAGCATCTCCCTCGGGTTGGACCCGATTTGACAATCGATATGGACCGGGTCGCTGCTCTCCAACCGGATCTGGTCGTAGCGTCCCTCTCTGTTCCTGGCATGGAGAAGAATATAGAAGCTCTGGGCAACAGAGACATTCCTCATATCGTCCTGAACCCTTCCCGCATCGGGGATATCGCTCATGATATAAGACTCGTCGGTGAGGCGACAGGAACACAGAGGCAAGCCGAGCAGCTTGCGATCCAATTTGACGAAACCATTAAAAGTATCCGGCAAAAGGCAGCGACGTACGAGCAACGCCCGAAGCTATACTGGGAATGGTGGCCAAATCCCATCTACACACCGGGTCAGGAAAACTGGTTGACCGATGTAAGTGACATTGCGGGTGCCATCAATATTTTTGCAGATTATCCTGTCGCGAACGTCAAGGCTACGCGGGAAATGGTCATGGAACGTAATCCGGATCATATTTGCGTCGTCTGGTGCGGAATTGAACTGAAGCGAATCAAGCCTAATCTGATCACCAATCGCCCAGAGTGGGTGAATATGACCGCGATTCGAAACAATCAGGTTCACTTGTTAGAAGAGGGCCTCTATTGCCGCCCTTCTCCTCGCATTTTGGAAGGATTGGAGAAGCTGGTTGATTTGATTCATACAAAATGACACAAAAAACGTTCAAAGCTAGTGCCTTGAACGTTTTTTCTTTTTTCTTTCATGCCACCGATGCGGCATCCATTTGTTTTCATTCGTTGCTATTCAGTTTGTTGTTGGCCGCTGACGGGCTCCGCCATGGCCGCGATTCCTTTTTCATTCAAGCTATTCAGAAAAGCTTCCGTTACTTTGCCTTCGCCTTTTTTTACGATATACACGTCCACCGACTTTTTCCCCCATTGCGAGAATACGTCCTGCTTGGTCTCGAAATACAGGTCAATCTTATGGCCGCGAATCGCTCCACCCTTGTCAGCTACCACACCATATCCATAACCGGGAATGTACAAAATGGTCCCCAGCGGGAAAACACGCAAATCAGCTGCAATCGTGGAATAATCGTCTCTACGTACTTTTACACCTGAATAGGTAATGCCATAGGACGGGTGAGATGGATTTTTGCCCGTCGATTCGTATCCGGCATAGTAGCCTGTCGCCACTACACGTACTTTTGGATATTGATCGTGAAATACATCCGCTTTATCAATCACTTGAGTAAGAGAACTGGCAGATACCGTCCGTTTTTTGACGACACGTTGCCCCTCTTTCGTTTCCTTGATTCCAAAAGTGGACGAGACACCGTAGTCTCCCACAACATTATAGCTGTATCCATCGCTTGCGAAGGCCGTCAAGACCAGGATGAACAGCGCGACGATACTTACGAACTGCTTTCCATTCATTTCTTGGTAAACCTCCTCTCGTTTCTAGTCATGTCCCGACGAGGAGGAAAGTATACACAAATTTTGGTTGATTATAGAAATATTCAGTCTGTTGCCCATTTTGCCAATCAACTGCCAAAAGAAAAACAGGCCCGAAACGACGGCCTGCTTGTGCGTGTTTTAAAACATCCGATATCCTTTTTTGCGAAGCGTGTGAATGGTCCAGCCACTCGCCACTGTACCTGCCATGCCGCAGCCCAGAATGAGCGAGTCCCAAATTCCCGGAACGATTTGTTGATAGACAAGTGCACCTACGACTACACCAACGCCGATTACAACTGGAAACCATGTCGTTTTCAAAATCATGTTTAAAATAAACCCAATGCCAAACCCTAGCACGGAGAACAGAACAATGGATACCATAAATTGCATCAAGTTCATCGCCGAAAAAGACCTCCTGCCACCTTCTCCACCTTTTGCCACTTTTTATGCAAATACAGGAAAGGCGGGCTATTTTCGGTATTAAGTGTAGCAAAAAGGCGAGGGATCGGTCAATAAGAGAAGCCAAGCGTATGTGTTGCACGCCTGACAGAAAAAACCGCCGATGCATTCGCTTCGACGGTTTTCTATGCGAGGTTCCTTACTCATTATGGATGAGAAGAAACAGCTTCCTTCTGAGCTTCCTGTGTACCGGCTCCGTCACAGTTAGGGCAATTCTCCGAGCCCCCCAGGAGCAGTTGGAAATACCCTTGGCCATGGCAGTATGGGCACTGTTCTTGTTTTTGTCTCATGTTGAGCTCCCCTTTCGGCATACATGCGCGGGAATTAATCGCGTGTATTTTCAGATTATTTTGATGTATCTAACTATATCAGAATCTCCCCTTGGTTTACAATGCAGTTCATCGCGAAAAACCATAAAAAAACCGCAATGTAAACGGAAACATTGCAGTTTATCTAGCTTATTCGCAGGATTACTTAAAGATTTTATAGGAAGTGTATTGAAAAACGGGATCGATTGCAAACGATTGACCTGTCATTCCCTGTTCCCGTTTGATATAGTCTGGCAAAATGATTTTCAAATAAGTCGAAGACAACGGATCATGAAGCAGCTCTTGTATGGGCATAAATTTCGCCTCCGCGATCTCACCCTCCTGTGGACGGGGTTCTCCCCCTATGTAATCCATCCAAAAAACGACCATATTGTCACTAATGGACTCTCGAATGACGCCTGAACGGATTCCCGCTACTTGTCGCACGACTGCCTCGACACCCGTTTCTTCCAGCACCTCACGCACTGCTGCTTCATCTACTGTCTCACCCTCCTGCACGAATCCCGCTGGAAATGACCATTGCCCTTTTAGTCCGCTGTACGTTTTTTTGACAACCAATGCTTCTTGCCCACGAATGACAATTCCGCAGGCGCCTAGCCAAACCTTCCCTTCGCGCATCCGGCTCGCTCCTTTCATGTCCTAGCTAAACGAAACCCCCGGCTCTTCTTCGCCGGGGGTACCTATCAATCATCCTCGTCATCTAGGAGCCCATTATCGATCATGTATCGCAGATTTTCCCGATCCCTTTCGCGGCCCTTTTCCTTGAGCCGTTCGATGGCAGGCAGGATGAGAATATCTACTTCACGCTGTACATGCCATGCCAAATCGTGTCGCCCCTGCTCCTCCAGATAAAGGCCCACTTCCATCATGGCGTTGTACCGATCCATCTCTTCGCGGACCATGAGCCCCCGGACTTGAATGCTCGCGTGACGCATCGTTTTACAGCTTTACTTTCTTCAGTGCGAGACCGACGCCGCCAATTTTGTACAAGTAGCGCAGGTCGCTCGCTTTTTTCATCATGGCTGCTGTGCTGCCGAACAGCTTTTTCGAACCAACTTGCCCGATACCCTCACCTTTTCCAAGAGAAGCCAGTGTCCCTTGCAGATGCGGGATGAATTTTTGCGGAAGATCGCCACGGATCAAGGCAGCGAGATTCTCACCCAGCGTCTCGCCTTCCTGCACCGCGATTTGCGCAGTTGGCGGGTACGGACGTCCTTCTTCGTTGAAGATCAAGGCACAATCTCCTACGACAAAAACATTTTCATGACCAGGCGCACGCAAGTATTCGTCTACCTTGACGCGACCGCGCATGACTTCGAAGCCTGCTTTTTCCACGATGCTGTTGCCGCGAACACCTGCTGCCCAGATAACGGTCTTTGATTTGATTTCTTCTCCGGTATTCAACAGTACGCCATCCGGAGTGCACTGCTTGATGGGTGTTCCAATTTTGAACACGATGCCTTTTCTCTCCAATACATTTATGGCGTATTGAATCAGCTCTGGGTCAAAGCCAGGCAATGCAGTTGGCGCTGCCTCAATGCAGTAGACTTTCACCAGTTCTGGATCAACATCAAATTCTCGGCAAAGCGCTGGCAGACGATCGCCGAGCTCTCCGCAAAACTCAATACCTGTAAAGCCAGCTCCACCCACAACAAACGTGAGGTAGTCCATACGATCAGGTTCATTTTTAAATTTGGAGAACATGTATTCAATATGCTCGCGAATATTGCGGACCGCATTGATGCTGCGAATGCTAAATGCATGCTCCTTGAGTCCCTCAATTCCGAACGTTTCTGGCTCGCTACCCAATCCGATGACGAGATAGTCATATGACAGCACCTCGCCATTATCGAGCGTAACGGTCTGCTCTTCTGACTGAATGGCTTGCACCGTTCCTTTGACAAAGTTGACTTTGTCCTTGTTCAAAATGCCATCCAGACTGACGCGGGCGTGATCCGCTGGTGCAGTACCTGCAGCCGGCTCGTGCAGCCAAGTCGTGATGTAGTGATAGTTGTGCTTGTTGACCAAGGTGATTTCCGCCTCATTGTAGTTGAGCTTTTTCTGAAGCTGCAACGTTGTGAGCAAACCACCGTATCCAGCGCCAAGAATCAGGATTTTGGGTGTACCCATCAGTATCCCTTCCAATCATGTATGATGTCATTTTTCATGGTAACTTCAGGAAGATTGTGCGATTTTTCACGTGGTCTGGTACAAATTAAGATGCCCCAATTTATGATCCGTGTTGTATCGGAATTATTGCCCTCCGATGCCATCCGAACCACTCTGTGAAAAAATGCACAAAGTCACCCATAGAAAAATGTGACAATTTCTTTACAGTCATCCTCATCTTATCGACAACCAATTGGATTTGCAAGGTTTTTTTGCCTATCATCTTTCGAATTTTCTCTCCTGTTTTTACACTTAGATGGGTTATAATGGTTGAGGAGTTCGCTTACGATTAATTCGGAGGTGCTTTGGATTGAATTTTCTGCAAAAGGACGAGCAAATCTACGACATTACGATCATTGGTGGAGGCCCTGCCGGGTTATTTACCGCTTTCTATGGCGGGATGAGGCAGGCCAGTGTAAAAATCATTGAGAGCATGCCCCAGCTAGGTGGGCAATTATCCGCTCTTTATCCGGAGAAGTACATATATGATGTTGCCGGATTTCCAAAGGTTTTAGCACAGGATTTGATCAATAATCTGAAAGATCAAACTTCCCGCTTTCAGCAGACCGTTTGCCTGGAAGAAAAAGTGGAAAATGTCGTAAAAAAAGTAGACGATGTGTTTGAAATCACTACGGACAAAGGCACTCACTACTCCAAATCCGTCATCATCACTGCTGGGGTAGGAGCGTTCGAACCTCGCAGGCTGGAACACCCAGATGCCGTCAAATATGAAAAATCCAATCTGCACTATTTTGTTACCGATCTGAACTCCTTCAAGGGACAGCGTGTAGCTGTTATTGGCGGCGGTGATTCCGCTCTGGACTGGTCCCTCATGCTAGAACCCATCGCAAAAGAAGTACACCTCATCCATCGCAGAGACAAGTTCCGCGCACATGAACATAGCGTAGAAATGCTTATGTCCTCCAAAGTAAACGTCACGACACCTTACGAAATTTCAGCTTTGCACGGCGAGGAGCGCATTGAAAAACTCACGCTGGCCAATTGCACGACAAAAGAAGAAATGGATCTGGAAGTCGATGCAGTCATTGTCAACTTTGGCTTCATCTCCTCTCTCGGTCCAATCAAGAACTGGGGGCTGGAGCTCGAAAAAGGCTCCATCGTGGTCGATACACGCATGGAATCAAACATTCCTGGCATTTTCGCAGCAGGCGATATCGCTACCTATCCTGGTAAGGTCAAGCTGATCGCTGTCGGATTTGGTGAAGCACCTACCGCTGTAAACAATGCAGTTTCCTACTTTAATCCGGATGCCAAATTGCAGCCTGGTCATTCTTCAAGCATGGACAACTTCAAATTGTAAAAATGTTTCGTCCCTGTTGTTGCCTCCGATGGCTGCGACAGGGATTTTTCATTCCATTGCATAACCGCTTTTGTTGGCGTGCACAGTAGAAGCAACGAGGAGGCGATTACACTTTGAATCATCTCTGCCCAGTTTGCAATGGCTTCACACCGCTCCAACAAGCCTGTTCAGCATGCGGTCAAGCTCTGCAAGATGCAGGCCGTTTGTATGACTTTTATGGGAGCTACAGCCCATACCGGGAGATAGACGATGCCAAGATGGACAACGGTTACTTAGATCGTACGCGCCACCAATGCGTCCATACAGGCTGGTGTCCCTCCTGCCAAATTGAAGAAAAGGTCTTTCTGGATGAATGGACCCCCGTTATGCTTGTAACCGATATGGAAAAGGACGCGTACCAGTAAGTCGGTCACGTCCTTTTTTTGTTCGAATCGTTATTTTTTCTTCATGGCCAGCTTTTCCGCCATGCGAGAATTGTTTGCTTGCATTTGTTCCAGCATTTGTTGAAGCGACTCCTTAATCTTGGCAGTATCACCAGATTCAATCGCCGAGTCAAAAGCTTCGTGTGTCTTTTTCATTTGCTCGATTCGGGCTCTTCGGGCGTCACGTTCTTCTTTCGGCCCTATGTTTTTGTCTTTCCATTCCTTGAACTGCTTTTCCATCTGTTCGTTGGTGATTTCGCCCTTTTTCACTTGTTCATTCAGCTTGTTGATCAGTTGCTTGCGTTCTTCACGCTTCGCCTGCCATTTCGGGTCGTCACTCAACGCCCCAAACTCGTTCATTAAACGATCGCGTTCTTTAAACGCTGCCTGCCATTTCCCCACGCTATCTGGTGCATATTTTTCCGCCAGCAAGAGCATGTACATCTTTTGATGAACGCCTCTGTTTGAGCTATGTTGCACCTTCATGTGCTTTTCTCCATGCTCTTCATGGCTGTGAGTCGGCTTGATCACCAGTGCAACTGTTGCAGACACATCTTGGGCCAACGCGACTCCTGGCATCGCGAGACCCATTACCAGCGCTGTAGTCATCATTCCTTGCTTCCACATCTTCATGCTGTTCACTCCTTCTTCTTTTCGAAAACGTCTATGATTGATCCGTTAAAAAGGACGCAATTCTTCTCTATCCAACCCCAATAGCTTTACCAGGCCCATTTGCTCCAGATCGCTTTTCGTTTTTTCGGTGCCATACTGATAAATAAGCTGATAGATGGCCCGCAGGTTGTCATCGTATTCGTCGTTGTCCCGATCCGGCATGTCAGTCCATAGCGTATGCCCATGCATCCACATCATGAAATCGCCGTGCATACAGTTATTGAACAGATCGCGCATCATGCCAACTTCTACGTCGGTAGCTTCGATCTCAAAATCGTACGTGGCGGAGCCTTTTTCATCGCGGATTTCTGCCACGGTCGTTCCCGCTTGCAAGGTCACGTAGTAGTGTTTCTTATCCAGTGTCACTCATCTCCTTTTTGGATCGCATCACCGACTTGAAAACTTTTCCTTCTTACCATGTGCAAAAATCGCGAAAACATGTATATAACAAGCAAAAAGCCCTCCGTCAGGGGAGGACTCTTTCCTATTTCATCTTAGCCGGTATGTTACGATCGATCTTCTTTCCGCAAATTATGCCCAGTGTTTTCTCCCGTTTTCGGAGGAGTGCTGCGTGAGCCGGCGGATGCTTCCGTTGGACGTTTGTCTTTGTTGTTGTGTTTGGACATGTGGTTCCCTCCCTTACTCGATGAGTGGCTGCCCCTGTAGTATGTCCCCACTAGTGAAATGAAAAAACACCTTGACCTGCTATGCAGGCCAAAGTGCTTGTTTGTTGTTTTTATGCTATTAAAAGAATCGAATTATTTCACGACTAATTTTGCTACCATTTTTCCATGATCCGGTCCACAGATCACGTTGCAAAAGATGGTGTACTCACCAGCGGCATCGATTTTCATCGTTTTGCTGCCATCTTTTTGAAGGTCTACATCCAGCCCTTGGATACCAATACCGTGAAAGCCTTCTGTCGACTTGAAGTTGAGCGTGAACTCTTCGCCAGCTTTTACTTCATAGGTTTCTTGATTGAATTTCCAGTTACTAGCTTCGATATTCACTTGTGTGCCAGTAGTCGCTACAGCATTCGTGCTAGCAGCTTGCTCCTTGTCTCCGCCGCATGCTGTCATCAACATTGCAGACAATGCAACTGAAGAAATCAATAGACCCCACTTCTTGTTCACTTTCGACCCCTTCTTTCTTCTTTTTCTACACTTCCATATTACTCGATGAGACCAATCCAAAATCTGACATCCTGTGAACGAACAGTGACGAATTGGGGAACGATTATTGAACTTGAGCGTTCATGATGGATTGATCATGTATACCGTGATCTCCGGAAAACAGTTGAGCCGGATTGGCAGCCTGGAAGTACCTAATCCGCGACTAATGCCAAATACGCCAACGAATGGATCCTCTTTTTGCCCGATATGAAAATGCTTGTAAGCACCAACAGTACGATTGAACATGCGGACTTGTCCCCCGTGAGTATGTCCGGTCAACAGAAGGTCAGCTTTCAAACCCTCGTTGCTAATCAACGAGATAATGTTCGGAGAATGAGCTAAAAAGATCGTCAAGTTCGCCTGCCGAATCTCTTTTTTCGTATGCCGTTCATTGCCGTAAATCGAGTTATCAAAACCGTATATCCAAATGCGACTGCCGTCTTTTTCTATCACGGCACTCTCGTTTTCCAATACCGTCATCACCTGCTGCCAGGCTTCTTTTTGGGAACGGGAAACAGCAGCGGAATAGACCCTTTTCTGAAATCTTCCTGCCTCTCTCTCGTAATTGCCAGGAACAAAGAAGATTCCATCCTTTCTCTTTACTTTTGCTAGCTCATTTAACACACGCGGCAACTGCCCACTGTGCTGGGTCAAATCTCCCGTCACCATCACCAAATCCGGCTCGTGGACATTCACCAGTTTGTGTAGCTCTCCATTCCAAAAACGTATTCGTCCATGAGGATCAGAAAGATGAACCAATGTGAGTGGAGGGACAGAAGGGAGGGTCAGCTTCACTGTCGATGTTTTGACATAAGTCGTATGGTAGGCGAGAAAGATTATTCCCACCAGAATACACAAAAAAATCGTTACCATCATTTTCGGAACAATCCTCTCTTTTCTCCGTCTTATGGTTTAGAGGAGTGGATCAGTGATGATTTTCAGGAACGTTCAAGGTATTCTTATCATTTTCTCGTTCGTGCTTCTTTTCACCTTTTTCATCCAGCCTTTTCCTGCGTCGGCCTGTAGTTGTGCCAGACCTCCTGACCCTTTAACAGCAAAGGATCAGTCTGCTGCTGTATTTACAGGCAAGGTGCTCCAGGTAAATGAGCGGACAGACTGGCTTCGTTGGCTTCCCTTTTGGGATAAACCAGAGCGAGGGGGCTTTGATGTTATTTTCGAGGTGCAGTCCACGTGGAAAGGGGTAGATCAGACACAAGTTCAGATCGTCACCAGCGGTCTTGGAGGTTCATGCGGCATTCCTTTTCAACCGGGTCAAGAATATCTTGTCTATGCCTCTTATTGGGAGCTAAATGAGCTGGAAACTAACATCTGTACACGAACAGCCATCAAGTCCGATGCCGGAGGGGATCTGCAAGCGCTAGGTCCTGGTGCCATGCCGATCCGTTCTACCAATCTAGTATGGACTGATTATGTCTTTACAGGGATCGTGGTCATCATCGCTGTGGGAATCTTGTTCTATCTCTTTTGGTTCCAAACAAAACGGAGACGATAAATTCCCTCGTCTCCGCCCTCTATTTTCATGGCTATCTACTTCAAATTCTCGGCAATCATCAGTAAATCTTTTTTCGTCAAAGCAGGATTCATGGCACCCACTTCAATGAGCCTGTTTTTGTCTTCTTGATAAACTTTTACAAGTTTTTGTTCTTTTCCATCCAATAGCTTCTGTGCCACATACATTCCCTCATATTTTTGTACTTTCACTTTTTCTACAATTGCATCCTCTCCTGCTGCTTCTTCGATCCATTTCACCCCTTCAAAGTTCGTGATGGCGATGTACACGTCCCCGTCTGTCTCAGCGCCTTCACTCCCTTTGTACAACGTAAAGACTCTATTTATTGTCGGCTTAGGAGAAACTTTTCGCATGACGATTTGTTTCTTGTCCTTCTCAGCCTCCTTGTGCATTTCAGCGAATAATTCTGGTTGGCTATAATCAAATGGATACTCGACATGTCCTTTTACGAATTTGTAGCCACCCGCTATCTCTGCCGGTACCTCGTAAAAGCTGCCCACTTCTTTCTGCAACGGTGGTGTGGTCAGATGTTCAACAGGAATATATGTGAAGGAAACACGTTTTTTCGGATTGTCCGGTCCAGGTATATAAATCGCTGCACCTTCTCCTTGCTTAAGCGAGTTTCGTGCGTCTTCAAAGGTTTTTATCGTTTCTTCGCTACTTTTTTCTTGTGGTGCTGTAGTCTGCTGCACTTTCACTACTGCTTCCCCTTTTTCATTCTTCAATTCGTATACCTTTATGGCTGCATAAGCGGATGTTCCCCCAAACACAAGAATAGCCGCGACAAGTAATCCTAATCTTTTTTTCATCTGTTTTCCCTCCGATATATTTTTTCGTTCCTTGATTTTTTGAAGGACTTGATCCTTGACATCGAAATCATCGGCGGCTGCTAGTAACTGCTGTTTCCAATCATCGGGTTGCTGAGATCGAGTCATGTCTATCACCGCCTTCACTCACGAGCATGTAAGCTTTACATTTTTTCAATGCCCGCTCATACTGTTTTCGCAGCGTAGCTGGCTTTCTATCAAACAACAAGGCCAGCTCGTCGTAGCTGCGTTCTTCCACCACACGCAAGATCAGGAGATTCCGCTCCTTTACGGATAGCTTTGATATCGCTACATGAAGAGGGTTGTTCAAGTACTCCGTATCTTCAATCTTCTTTTCACCCTCATGGCGACTGACCGTCTGAATCCCCGCACGCAAAAAAGTGACCACGCGATTCAGCTTCGCCCTGTTTAACAAGTTCAAGCAATGATGATACGCGATCTTATACATCCATGCCGAGAAAGAAACGTTGTGTCGATAGCTATCCAGTTGCTCGAATGCCTTCAAGAAAACCTCCTGGACAGCATCCTCCGCTTCCTGTCGGTGTCCCAGCATATGATAGCAATACACGAACAATGGCTTTTGCATCGCATCGATGATTAAACCAAATTGGTCGATATCCCCAGCTCTGACCTCCTTTAACACTTGCTCCATTTCGTTATGATCCAAGCCCTCTCACCTCCGATTCGCCATGTATAACAAACAAAGCTGTCATTTTGTGACAGGTTGCCGCAAAAAAATCCATACCGAAGTATGGATTGCGATTCCTTGTGTTATTTCCACTGAACCTTGTAAAGCTCATTGTTCGTTTTGGCATAGAGGATGTATTGTGCGGGTACGTTTATCTCTACAATCGCATCGCTCTTCAAGTCCAGGATTTTCTCTGGTTTATCTGAAGAGATCTGTGTCCGGTATAAAGCTTTGTCGCTGTCCAGATAGAAAATGTTGTCACCTACGACATCAACGATCTTTCCCTTCAATTGCTTGCCATCTTGCAGGTACTTACCCTCTTTGGAAATCAGCACATGCCGAGAGCTGCTATCCACGTAGGCAATCGCGTCCGTATAAACTTCAAAGCTGCCGCCCTTGCTTCCATCTATTTTTGTATCATCTTTGGTAAGCTTCGTTTTTTCTGACCCATTCAGCTTCATTTTATAAAGTCCTTGATCAAGGCTTTCATGGAAGTAATACCAGCCATTCGAAACCGTTACATAATCTACATTTTCAAGAACTTCCTCTTTTTTGTCCGAATTGATTTTCGCTTTATACAGCATCGCTCGGTTGTCGTCAGTATAAGCCGTAAAGTACATATCGCTTTCATCCATGACAAAGGACGTAATCTTGTCTCCTGCAAATTTCACAGCTTCAGGTGTACTGCTACCTTGCTTTACTTTATAAAGAGAGCTTTTGTGCAGACCTTTTTCCGTTGCTGGATCGTTAGGCTGCAAGTAATAAATCTCTTGATTTCCTCGAAAGATTTTACCGGTCAACTGCTTGGCTTGACTCACTTTCATCGGACTCTCGTTGACCAATTTATCCTTGTAGATCGTACCTTTCAGCTTGCTGTCTTCATCTGCGACAAAGAAGTATTTCCATTCATCTCCTACCCGAATGATGCCAGACGCCGCACCCTGTATCTCTTGCTTTTCCTCGCCCTTCATGGTTAGTGTGAGTTTAATCTCATATTTTCCTTTTTCCGAGGGCGTAAAGGTTCCCGTTACCTCGTATTGCTCTTTTCCTTCGGTAACCTTCACATCTTCCATCACGAAATCCTCATCAGGACCTGTAAAGCGAAATTCCGCATCTCCTTTTATCTTCCCGTGCTTCGCAATCGTTGCTGTTACCGTGACTTTCTCGCCCACATTCACATCAAGTTGTGGAAACAACGTCAGATCGCCTGCCACATATCCTTTTGACTTCACCTGTGGTGCCGCATCAATCGTAGCGGGAATAGCCGTACACAAAAGGATGGCTGAAAATGCGCAAGCAGTAAGTCGTTTGAATTTCTTCATCATAATCCTGCCTCTCGTTTTTTCATTTTACTTCCAATTATTCATAACTATAATTTTAAGTCCATATTTTGTAAATTCATTTCATTTCGCACAACAAAATACCCCTTCAACTCGTGCGCAATCATTCACACAAGTCGAAGGGGGTTCCGTTTTATTTCTCTTCATTTGTCTTAGTCGTCACATTTCTCCGCTTTTCCTTCAGCCAACGCTGTTTTGAACGAAGATCCACAACCACAAGAAGCGACTGCATTCGGATTCTCGATGGAGAAGCCTCCACCCATCATCGATTCCTTAAAATCGATTTCTGTACCTTTAATGTATGGATAGCTGTCCTTATCGACAACAATTTTCACACCGTTTTGCTCGAAGGTCTCGTCGCCTTCTTTCATCTCTTCGTCCCAGCCCATCCCGTAGGTAAAGCC
The DNA here is from genome assembly GCF_013186635.1 of Brevibacillus sp. HB1.3. NCBI lineage: Bacteria > Bacillati > Bacillota > Bacilli > Caryophanales > Paenibacillaceae > Brevibacillus > Brevibacillus sp. HB1.3. The sequence goes on from NZ_JABMIT010000005.1 coordinate 191,140, forward strand.
GCTGCAACCACCTGTTCTGACACCTACCCGCAAAAACACATCGGGTTTTCCTTCTGCTGCCAGCATTTCTTTTACTTTCAGACTGGCGCGCTCTGTCAATGTAATCATGCTTCTTTCCCTCCTTCACAGGCTAATCATTCCTGCACTTGTTACAACCAGTATATTCAGTTTACTAAGAAACGCTTCTTCCCACAAGCTTCCCCTGCACTTTACGCGCTCATTCTCTCTTTCCAAATAAAAAAGAAGGGTTTCCCCTTCCTATGCAAAGTGTGCATTGTTTTCCATTAAATAAAATCTATACGCTTTCTTCCGGTTCTCTGCCTTAGACAGACTATGATCGATCTGGATCAGTTCGTTGTGTAGTTGATCAATTTGTATACTGTATTCAAGGACATCTGGATGATCTAACCCAAACTCTAACCCCATATTTACCATACGCTGTCGAAGGAGTTCGATTTTCTCGAGCAAAACGTCCCGCATTTGAAGCTCCTCCTAATAATAGATCAGGCTTTCTTACTATATTTTACAAGAACAGCTAGAATTTCGCAAACGGAAAATTCCTACTTTCCCCATTTAATGCCGATATTTGTTAGTTTTTTACAATATTTCATACAAAGAAATAACGGCTCTTCATCGAAAATGGGGCGAAAAGGAGCCAAGTGTAGAGTTGGAGAACTTATGATATTGTTCGTACTTACCAAGAGGTTTATAATATAGGTGCTCTTGTTGCCCGAGATTTACTTTATTTCTAAGAGCTTTCCACTCCCATGGAACGAATATCGATTGGGTACGTCTGGATTAAAGCTCTTTCATCTAAGAACCATTGACTTTGAAAGGAAGTGTTTGGAATGGCGCTTGAAACGATTGCCATACAAGACAAAGCTCTCGCCGGAATCGCTGAAAAAGTTATGCATGGCGAAAGACTTACCTTGGAAGACGGTGTCACCCTTTTTAATTCCAACGATCTTTTGACGATTGGACAATTGGCTAACGTTGTTAACTATCGCAAGAATCAGGATAACGTTTACTTTTTGCAAAATCTGTACATCAACCCAACCAACGTATGTGAAGCTCATTGCAAATTCTGTGGCTTCCGCCGCGATGAAGGGGATGAGGGTGCCTACACGATGAGCATGGAAGAGTTGCTTCATTATGTAGAAACTCGCTTCCATCCAGGTATCCGTGAATTTCATATCGTTGGCGGACATAACCAGCACAAGCCATTTGAATACTACCTCGACACCCTTCGTACCTTGAGAAAAGCGTACCCGGATGTGACGATTAAATCGTATACAGGTGCAGAGATTGAGTTCTTCTCCCGCATTTCCGGTCTCTCCATCCGCGAGGTTTTGCAAGAGCTGATGAAGGCTGGTCTTCAAAGCCTTACTGGTGGTGGTGCTGAAATTTTGACTGAACGCTATCGGATGAAAATGAGCCCGGAAAAAGCAAGTACAGACATGTACCTGCAAGTACACCGCACGGCTCATGAGTTGGGCTTGAAAACACATACTACCATGCTGTATGGCTCCATCGAGACATTGGAAGAGCGCGTGATCCACATGCTCCGCCTGCGCGAGCTGCAAGATGACACAAACGGCTTCATGGTATTTATTCCATTGGCTGTTCAACCGATCAAAGCAACAGCAGGCATCAAACGCCGCAACTCTGCCATTGATGATTTGAAAACAATGGCGATCAGCCGTCTGATGCTCGATAACTTCCAGCATATCAAAGCATACTTCATCAACATCGGTACCCAACTCACACAGCTTTCTCTGCAAATGGGAATTTCCGATGCTCACGGAACCTTGATCGAGGAGCGCATCAGCCACTCAGCCGGTGCACTTACCCAGCAAGCCCTAACAGTAGATGAGTTGGTTTGGTTGATCAAAGGCGCAGGAAAGCGCGCTCTGGAACGCGATACCTTCTACAACGTGATCAAAGAACATTAATTCAAAAAAAAGCTGATGCTCCAGATCACTTGGGCATCAGCTTTACTATTTTGGTACGTGCGCGGTTGATCATGCTCCCCAATGAACATCCTAAGAGAACAATCTACAGAGGAAAATCTGCATTCAACAGCTCTTCTTCCTCCCGTAATTTATTCTTGATTTTCACCAGTAACTCATCGGCTGTTGGAGCTTGTACCAAGCTGCCATTTACAAGCGCGAATGGCTCCATGTAGCACTCACCGCAATACCCTAGACAGCCGTACTCAAGTACGTCCACATCTAGATCAGGATCATTTTCCAATGCATCCACTACGGATTGCGTATAAGAGGAAACATTGCTCGCACAAAATTCTACTAGTGGTTTCATCTATTGTCACCTACCGATTATTTCGACATCATCATGTACTTTATTGTACCGCGACTTTGATAAAAATCCAGCGGAGAAAACGGGAAAAAGATTCTGCTTGCATTTTTAGTGAAAGAGACTAAAAATAGAGTGGGTGCTGTAAAAAACGGACAGAAGAAAGGACTAGACCTTCTATGAAACGACTTGTGATCCTTGGAGGAGGATACGGGGGTCTTCGTATTATTGAGCGAGTCCTGTCCCCTGATTTACCAGATGACGTGTTTATAACCCTCGTAGACCGTATGCCTTTTCATGGCTTGAAAACAGAGTATTACGCTCTGGCGGCAGGTACTACACCGGAATCTCACCTGCGTGTTACTTTTCCAAACGATCCGCGTCTAACCGTCAAATACGGTGAAATTGCTGGCGTGGAAATGGACGAGCAGGTCGTCAATTTTGCTGACGGGGACACCCTCTCCTACGATTGGCTTGTAATCGGATTGGGTTGTGAGGATCGTTACCATGATATCCCTGGTGCTGATCAATTTACATGTTCGATTCAAACCATGGGAGCTACTCGCAACACATACATGGCAATCAATAATGTGAACCCATACGGCACGGTTAGCGTTGTGGGCGGTGGTCTTTCCGGAGTGGAAATGGCTGCTGAGCTACGCGAGAGCCGTCCCGATCTGAATGTGCGCATCATCGACCGCGGTCAAAGCATTTTGAGCCCATTCCCGAAAAAGCTTCAGGAATATGCATCTCAATGGTTCATTGAGCACGATGTACAGCTTGTTTCCATGGCGAATGTCACTGGCATCGAGCAAGGGATCGTGTACAACCACAACCAGCCTGTTGAAAGCGATGTTATCGTATGGACAGCAGGTATTCAAGCGAACAAAATCGTGCGCTCTTTGCCGATCGAAACAGACAACATCGGACGCGCCAAACTCAATCAGTATCATCAGATCCCATCCCATACGAACGTGTATGTAGTAGGTGACTGTGCAAGCACAATCATCGCGCCGAGCGCACAAACTGCTGAGATCCAAGGCGATCAAATTGCCTTGATGTTGAAAAAAGACATCAAAGGTGAGGAGTATCCAGCTTCATTGCCTGCTCTCAAGCACAAAGGCTTCCTCGGTTCCCTCGGCAAAAAGGAAGGCTTTGCCAGCATGGGGAAAATGTCTCTGGTTGGTCAGATGGCTCGTGTCATCAAGAGCGGTCAGCTATGGATGTACAAAAAGCATATGGGATAGCAAACAAGCCTGTTGACCGGATGGTCTAACAGGTTTTCTTTTTGTATAATCAAAGGATTAGGAGGGTGATTTTTCCAGATGAATGATTATATTCAAACAATGCGCCGTCTGATCGGGCAAGAACGGCTGATAACGGTAGGCTGTGGAGCGATCATCGAGGACGAGCAGGGACGTATTTTGCTGCAAAGGCGCAAAGACCAGAACAACTGGTGTCTACCTGGAGGTCTGATGGAAATCGGGGAAACCTTTGTAGAGACACTATTTCGAGAAGTAGAAGAAGAAACCAATCTGAGCATTGAGGCACCAGAGCTGTTTGGAATATACTCCGGCCCATCGGGTTGCAGAGAATACCCGAACGGCGACAAGGTGTTCAGTGTGCAAATTATCTTTCGAGTAACCTCGTTTCATGGGGAACTCAAACAAGAGGGTCCTGAGAGCTCTGAGCATACGTTCTTTACACGGGACAACCTCCCGCAAACACTTAATCCCGGTCAGGCAGCTTTTATATTGGATTGGGCGGAAGGGCTTATGGGACCAATCGTCAAATAATTGAAAAAACGTAGCGATGATAATCTCCAAGCGAAACCCACATAATATCGTAGACCAGAATAACCAGCTTGGAGGTTTTTTAGTGGAACCCAAGACATATGAGGATATGAAAGATACGCTGGCTGACAATTACATGCCGATGACTTCCTTTCGAAGTGGCGTCGAAGAGACAGTCAGACCAGATGTAGAATGCTACACCATTCAAATTGTAAACATCGCGCTGGTCGGAGATGCAAAATCTTGGGTTCTGGTAGATGCGGGGATGCCACAATCGGCGGAACAAATCATCGGGATTGCCCAGGAGCGCTTTGGTGAGGATGCCAAGCCGAGAGCCATCCTGCTCACTCACGGTCATTTCGATCATGTCGGAGCGGTCATCGAGCTCGTAAAAGCGTGGAGGGTGCCCGTCTATGCCCATTCGCTTGAAATCCCCTATTTGACAGGCCAAACATACTATCCGGAGCCAGATGGAACGGTTGAGGGCGGGCTGCTTGCGAAGATATCCCCGTTGTTTCCAAATGAACCAATCGATTTGGGTAGCCATGTTCATCCTTTGCCCGAAGACGGCAGTGTTCCCGAAATGCCTGGATGGCGCTGGATACATACACCTGGACATTCCCCCGGGCACATTTCCTTCTTTCGTGATGAAGACAGAACTCTCCTCGCAGGGGACGCTTTTGTTACGGTAAAACAGGACTCACTGTATCAAGTCGTGACTCAGCAAAAGCAACTGACTGGTCCCCCTGTTTATTTGACAACGGATTGGCAGGCAGCTCGACAATCCGTCGAAAAGCTTGCCAAGCTCGCCCCTGCGTATGCAATCACTGGTCACGGTCCACCTATGTATGGTCAGGAGTTGGCCGATGGATTGGTCCAATTGGTTGCGGAGTTTGATCGGGTAGCTGTCCCCAAGTATGGGCGATATGTGGACAAGGAGATGTAGATTGGCAAAAAAGCTGACGTCGGGATGGTTGGACGTCAGCTTTTTATGGTTGGTTAGAAGATACCTTTTCCTATTCAACCAACCCGGGCTGGAATCGCTGGGCCAATAATCGCGTTGCTTTCGCAGGATCAATCTCTAACACAAGCAACTCCTCGACCCCTGAAGCCGCCACACACAGCCGTTCCCCGGTCGGTGAGATCAAAGCCGTCGTCACCTGTTGATTCGAAATCGCGTAGTTCACGCTGGCGAAGTAGATATTGTTTTCCAAGCTTCGGCAAACCATCGCCCCGTTGTAAAAATCGGGATTGCTGACCTCCCCTGTAAACATCGGATGGAAAACAATGCTCGCTCCACGGCGTGCCGCCCACCGTACCGTCTCTGGATATCGCCATCCTTCATGGCAAATGACAATGCCAAACGCCACATCCTCTATCGTAAACATTTGCCGCCCTTCGCCCGGAATATAGTCAAACTGATCCTCATCTGGGTCGATCTGATTTTTTATTTGCAACCCAAGATCTTCTCCCTGTTTCCCCACCACAAAGGCGACTAGACGATAGCCGCGCTCATCCTTCCATTCCATCGGTAAAATGACGGCGAGCTGGCGTTCCTTCGCCAGAGCACGAATCTCTTCCAAAGCTCTCCGTTGTACCTCATGATCGTATGCTTCCACTTCATAGCCAACACCGCGCAGCCCCGGGATCATCGATTCAGGAAAGCAAATCAGATCGCAATTGTTTTGCGCAGCATTTATCATCTGCTGCTTAATGATTGCAAGCCCCTCCGCCGCTGATTGGGGGAACCTCGTCTGAGCCAGGCCTATTTTCATGGAAAATCCCTCTTTCTACAAAAAATTTCTTTTTAACCTCGTGAAAAATTCAAATCTATCAGCCTGTTCAGGCAGAGCAGACACCTGTGCATCCCCTAGCTCGAGAATGGTCCATGAGCCATTTTCCAGCTTGGCGATATCCATAGTAAAAAATCGACTCTTGATTTTTTTCGCTACCTCTAAAAATGGCTGGAGGTCTGGAGGCGTATCGTCATATTGTCCTTCCTCCCAGTAATTTGCCATGTACATGGGTTCGCCATCCAAAAAGAAAACGCGATATTCCTGGGACAATGGCATGTTGCTCTGTGAGTGATGGGTCAAAAACTGAAGCTTTACAAATTCTCGAAAGACGACTCCCTCATTCAGCTCATCCTGTTGCAACTCCAAAAATCGGCTGGTCACTTGCTGTACCTTTTCTTTATCGGAAGCATCGGGAATATAGCACGCCTCATTCCAATCGTGTTTTCGAGATTTCACATAATCTTTGATCATGATCGGAGCCTGCCCAAATCTATTTACGATCCGAAACACGTTTTCAAATGACGCGTCTATCTCTTCTTTGTGAAGCCAGACCGACAGCGGGGTAAAATCTTTGATGGTCTCATAAGATTCAGGCAGGTAATGGCAATGCACGTACTTTTCGGGTGTATTGATTAGCTCTATATTTTTGGCTAGCAGGGCGTCGTATAATTTTTGGTACAGGAACGGTTTTAGCATCCATCCCCTGTAGATAGCCAATACTTTTTCAGGAGAGGGCTGGATTTGTTTCACAGCCGCTAACGGGTTGTCCTGGTATATCAGTTGTTCCAGGCTGATCAGATGAATATCCAAGCCGAGTTGTTTTGCGCACGTATACTCATATTCATAGGTTTCATCGACTTTGTTTTCTTGAAATGGCTGACTGCAAAATAAGACTTTCATTTGCACGATCCTCCTCTCAAAAATTGGCAATACCATCCCATTATACAAGATAATTGTTTGAACGTAAAAAACCGTCAAGACTAAGCCTGACGGTTCCCTCATTTTGCTGGTTTATCGCTTTTGGACACGTAATACAGGTACTTTTTTCGGTTCAAAGGTGTCTGCCAGTATCTTCTCTTGAATGACATTCAGCTTGATCAAACTCGAAATTTTCCCGGTATCGGCCTTCGACATGAGGCGCCAAAGCGAAGGATCTGGCAAGGCGTTGTAAAGGCGATCGTCGTTGTATTCTCGCCTCTCCTGATAGGAGATCTGCAGCTTGTATTCGCCTTCCTCTGCGCTGCCGGCTTCACTGTAATCCTCAATTAGTTTACTCCGCAGCTCGTTTAATTCTTCCTCTAGCTGCTTTTGAATTTCCTTTAACTCGTAGTAGCGAGCAATTGGTTGGTCCATCCGCTCTTCCTCCTTTGGTTACCCCTGTACCCAAAATCCATATGAGAAAAAGTCGGTTGCTAGAACCATTCGCTGGCAACGAAAAACAGCCTCCTTTTTCATTTCCGTCATGAAAAGGAGGCTGCGGATCAAGCTCTACTGTTATTACTTTTCAATCATGGTGTCGATCGCTTCACCTTGGTGTTTTTTCAAAAAAGTAGAATACTCTACTTCCCATAGATTCCATTTGCCTTCCCCTTGGTAGCCCCAAACGGAGTTGATGCGGGAAACAGTATCTGCGTTGTTCATACCTACAAGTCGTTGCTCCCCTACGAGCTCAAATGTACCGTTCGCATCCATATCGACTGGCGTCAAAGAACCGAATGGATACGAGAATACAGAAACAGCATCTTCTGTTGGCTGTACTTTTCCTGCCTTGTCATACAGCTTGGCAGCTACGTATACATCTTGGTTGGCACTCACATCAAGCGTCAGCGGCTTATCCAGGTGGGAGCCTTTGCCCTCTACTTTAAAGCCATCTACGAATTTCCCCTCGTAACGGATTCCTTCGTTTTCCTTTTCACCAAAAATCACGGCTGGCTTATTATTTTCAAAGGTAGCGATTACGTGGCTGTAAACACCGCCGCTTCCGCCAGTCGCTGTTTTCACGAAGGCATCCGCAACATGGTCACCGGTAAAGTCAACGAGGGTCAGCTCGCCTTCATAGCCGCCCAGCTCTTTGATATCCGTTTGGCTATAAGCGCCGGATTTTCCATCTTTCACTACGATGTTCATATTGGAGGAATAGATGTCATCCGCTTTTTCTTTTTCGCCAATCAGGTATACGACGTCATCCTTCTTATCGCCATTCACGTCAGCCGTTTTTTGATCGATCACATAGGTGTTTTTCGCGAGCTTCAATTCAGCTGCGGCAGAGAACAGCTTTCCTTTTTCCGAATCTGCGTGAGCTACTTGTGTATTCATTGCAGAAAATCCAGCTACGCCTACAACTCCTGCAAGCAGCAAATATGTAACAGGCTTCATCCATTTTTTATTCATCGTTATGGCCTCCACTAGATGGTAAGTTATTGGTTACATTTACTACTATAGGACGAAGCCTGCTCTATTTCGTTACAGAATGTTTACGAATGATATACAAAAAGTAAACAGCACGTTACTTGACGTTATCCAGCACACTTTTGATAATAACAGCCGAGTCTTGACGGATGTTCAGATTGTAATGCTCTCTGACCGCATGATAGACGGCATCTACGTTTTTGCTGCTTTTATTTTTTCGATAGGTAGCTACTTGCTTGGCAAACTTCGGATGGTGGATGAGATCACGGCTCCAGTCCCATACGCGAGGCTTCATCGCATCCTTGCGTGCTTGGTCGAGAATCAGAGGGAATCGCGGGATCATCCATTCACGGATGCTTCTCTCTGCATTTTTGTATTCGGCTGTTCCATGAAGTGCGTAGTTTCGATAACTCAAATACGGATCTCCATTCAACTGGATGAACTGTGCCGCGTAGTCGGACAGCATGCTTTCATTCAACTCCACTTGATAATACTCCCATCCTGTGTCCGTCTTTTTCCCCGGCATAATAAGCGTGATAAAATAAAACAGGTCACCATACGTATTAGAATCCTCGTATGGTTCCGGACCAGGGTTCATACTAAGTAGTGTATGCGGATTAAGGTTCATAGTAAGTAGTGTCTGCGGATCAATATGCTTTTCTTTGTTTACTACAAAACCAGGCACCCCTACCTCAACAGCCCAGCGAATGGCAACATTCTCCGAATCCTTCAGGTCAATTCCACCATGATAGGGTCGGGTCTTCCCAAGCATCCGATAAAGTACTGTAGCGACGAATTCCTTTGTCGCTATTCCATCGTCAATCTCGTTTGGCATGACGTATCCAGCCTGAACGAGTGGCTGCAAACGAGCGTTCATTTCGATTTGCGCACGGGCTTCGCGCAATTTTACCCTCTCATCCGAAGGTTCCTTTACATTGTCGATCTGTTGGTCCATGTCTTCCATATTGACGTCTGTGGGATATGCTGGAGGGAGTACTCCGATAAAGTGATAGACATTCCATAGAAAGCCTTTTTTAGAGGTTTGAAATTCATCGCTTTTAACGTGCATGTCATTTGTATAATCATCAGAAGAATAAGGACGTAGTCCAAAAGGTATCGGTTGTGGATTCGCAATCGATACTTCCTGTCTTTTCGAAAACAAGTACTTTTCTGGATTCGGCGGAAGCTCGTATGTAATCATGTAATCAGATTCAGCTTCAGCGATATTTTGAGTGGTAGTAGGAGCCAGTATCCCCGTAAAACACAGCGTACAAATTAGCACACCACTCAGTATTGTTTTTCCACCCATACCAAAAACACCCTTCGCTATCAATCTTGTTAGTTAGACGTAAAAATGCGCTGTTCGGTTTCGCACAGATTGAAAAAAGCGACCAGGCTCATGCATCTGGTCGCTTAAAAAAATGATTGTCGTTCCCTCTATGCGTTTATTCGGCTTCTGCTGTCGAAGCAATCGGCTGCACGCCCATGCTCTCCAGCTTTTCATAGATATCCTTTAATTTCGGATTTCCCTCACCGACAATTTCCCCGGAAATTACGACAAGCGGATACCATAAATCTTCCTCGATAATGCGATTCGCCCAGCTTTTGTCATCGTCTGTCTGCGGCTGTTGAAAGTCGCTATAAACGATGCGGATGCTGTCACTCCCATACTTGCGAGAGAGTGCCGCCTCCAACCACTCGGCTGTTTCCTTTGCAGATGGCAAATTGACGCAGCTTGCGCACAATTGCTCTGTCCCAAAAACCTTGATATCGACAGTCACTATATCCGCCCTCCCCCGGGTCAGCTAGCTTAGGACAATGCTTGGTCGAGGTCCTCGATCAAGTCCTGAACATCTTCAATACCAACAGAGATGCGCACCAAGCCATCCGTAATACCCAGCTCAGCACGGCGTTCTGCCGGGATAGAAGCATGTGTCATGCGTGCAGGTACGCTGATCAAGCTCTCCACTGCACCCAGTGATTCTGCCAGCGTGTAGTATTTTACCTTTGCCAACACCTCGTCAGCACGCTCTGCGCTACCTACGTCGAAGGAAATCATGCCACCGAAGCCACGCGCTTGCTTTTGAATCAGCTCATGACCGGAATGGCTGGATAGACCAGGATAAATGACGCGTTTGATGTCGCTGCGCTCAGACAGCCATTTTGCGATCGTACGAGCATTGTTCTCATGCTCCTCCATCCGAATTCCCAGCGTCTTCATACCGCGCAGCAAGAGCCAAGAATCTTGTGGTCCAAGCACACCGCCAATTGCATTTTGCACAAAATGGAGGTCTTCGCCCACTTGCGCATCTTTTGCTACAACCAGACCAGCTACTACGTCGCTGTGTCCGCCCAAATATTTTGTTGCGCTATGGAACACGATGTCAGCACCGAGATCCAGCGGATTTTGCCAGTATGGCGTCATGAACGTGTTGTCTACCACGAGCAGCACGCCTTTTGCTTTCGCGATGCCTGCCAACGCGCTGATGTCGCTTACTTTCAGCAGCGGGTTTGTCGGTGTTTCCATAATGATTGCTTTCGTTTCCGGGCGAATTGCCGCCTCTACTGCTGCCAGATCACTCGTATCTACGTAGGTTGCTTCGAGACCCATACGGGAGAATACACGTGTAACGACGCGGTAAGTACCACCGTATACATCGTCACCTACCACGAGATGGTCACCTTTGTTGAACATGGAGAGGATGGTAGAGAGTGCCGCCATACCAGAACCAAATGCAAAGCCGCGTGCGCCGCCTTCGATTTCTGCGATGTATGTTTCCAATGCGTGACGGGTCGGGTTCCCGGTACGAGAATATTCGAATCCTTTGTGAACGCCAATGGCTTCCTGTTTATACGTACTTACCTGGTAAATTGGAACGGATACGGCTCCTGTATGTGGATCTCCATCGATTCCGCCGTGGATCAGACGAGTTTTGATGCGCATCTTAAATTCCCCCCTGGTAAATTTTCTTGCTCAGATAACGTTCACTGCCGTCGGCAAACAGTGTGACGATATTTGTCCCTGGAGCTGCTTCTCTCGCTTCGCGCAGTGCCGCTGCCATGGCTGCACCTGAAGAACTACCTACGAGCAAGCCTTCCTTGGCAGCCAGCTGCTTGACCAGATCGAAGGCTTCCACATCGAGAATCGTGTGAATGGCATTGAAGTAGCTCGTATCCATGAATGGAGGCAAAAACTCCATTCCGATCCCTTCTGTTTTATGCGGGCCGGATTCTCCCCCATTCAAGATGGAACCTTCTGGCTCGACAATGACCGTTTTTACGTTTGGGTTTTGTTCCTTTAAGTAGCGAGCAGCACCCATAAAAGTACCGCCTGAACCAGCGCCTGCCACAAATACGTTTACTTGTCCGTCCATTTGACTCCAAATTTCTGGACCTGTTGTTTTGTAGTGTGCGTCTGGATTCGCCGGGTTAGCAAATTGCTGTGGAACAAAAGCACCTGGAATGGATTCTGCGAGTTCTTTTGCCTTTGCGATTGCACCCTTAATTCCTAGCTCTGTCGGTGTGTTGACGACTTCTGCTCCTAGGGCACGCATCAGCTCTTGCTTTTCCTCGGAAAACTTCGCTGGTACGCAGAAGATGACTTTATAACCTGTTCCTACAGCGGCCAGCGCTACACCAATTCCTGTATTACCTGCTGTCGGTTCGATAATGGTACCACCTGGGGCCAATTGGCCGTTTTCCTCTGCGGCACGAATCAACTCTATGCCGAGTCTGTCTTTTACGCTGCCTCCTGGGTTAAAATACTCCAGCTTGGCGAACAAGCGGACACCCTCTGGAAGCTCAAATTGAGTAATTTCGACGATCGGCGTATTACCAATCAGTTCCTTCACATTGCGAAATACGTTCACGAAGATCTGACTCCTTATATTGAAGTACTTGCTTCTTTCTTTTTCATTATAACATGCAAAGATTACAAAAAGTCCATGCTACTAAACTTCGGTGTGCCAGCTGAACTTTAAAGTGTCAACAGGGCATGTAAGCCATGGATTTCTCACCATGGTATGATTATAATAAAGGAGAGGTTGGAAAGGAGTGAATGTAACATGGATATCATGGATCAAGTACAAGAAGTTCTCGATAAACTGCGTCCTTACCTGCAACGTGACGGCGGAGACGTACAACTCGTTGATGTAGAAGATGGCATCGTGAAGCTGCGCCTGATGGGTGCTTGCGGTAGCTGCCCTTCCTCTACCATCACCCTGAAAGCAGGAATCGAGCGTGCACTGGTGGAAGAAATCCCAGGCATCAAAGAAGTTCAACAAGTATTCTAATCCAGTCACATCGACATGAAAGCAGCTACAGCAACCGCGTAGCTGCTTTTTTCATTTTCCCTTTCCCATTCCTTTTTCCAAAAAGGCAAGGACACGATTCTCATACTCTTCAGGAACTAACGCATAGCTGCGGACGTGACCCGCTCGCGGAACGATCCAAATCGCGGAATTGTCGTCTTGGGTCAGCTCAAAAAGTCGTTCGCTGTTTACCATGGGAATCGTCGTATCGCCTGTCCCGTGTATAAAAAGAATCGGTTTTCTCGCTTGCTGGACTGCCTGATACGGATTGACGTCTCGCGGGTTGGCTCCTAGCAAAACAGGACACAAGGTAAGAATGAGCCAGTTGAATGGAAACCGGGGCAGGCCCGTCCACTGCGGCAAGTTCTCAGCCAAGTACTCACGCAAGGAATAGAACGGTGAATCTGCGACAATCGCTGTGACGCGTTCATCCACTCCGCCGACCATCAAAGAAGTTGCTGCCCCCATGGAAAATCCGACGAGACCAAGTCTGTGCTCGGGCTTCTTCGCTGCTGCAAAATCGATGGCCCCAAGGAGGTCTTGCTGTTCTCGAAGACCAATCGTAGTCAGTGCCTTGCTGGACTCCCCTGCATTGCGAAAATCGAACATCAATACATCAAAGCCCGCCTGAACCAGTCTTGCAGCCAGAGACAACGCTGGCAGATGTGGCTCTAATCTGTTTTGACTATAGCCGTGAGCAAAGACCAGCGTACTTCCATTCGAAACCTGCCCATTTTTTTCTGCCGACACGTACCAACCAGCCAACGAAATCTTTGTTTCCCTGCTCGAAAAAACAACAGGCTCCACCTGTTCGATTCCAAAATCTCGGGGTTCCATGTGAATCGGTTTTCTTACAGGATGCGTCAAGCGCCAGGTTACGTGAAACGAAACGGCTACTGCTGCAATCAAGAGCAGCACGAAGAGTCCTGTAATCAAAACAAAGAACGTGTTCATACGGCAGTCAGTGGTCCCCTTCCACTGAGTACCGCTACGATATTAGCAGCAGCCAACCTCGCCATCTCCGCCCTTGTTTGTACAGTTGCGCTACCGATATGTGGCAATGCGACTACATTCGGAAGTTGTAAGAGCGGGTTATCCATCGGGACTGGCTCGACCGCAAAAACATCCAGTCCGGCCGCCCAAATTTTTTTATCTACCAACGCCTGGTACAGTGCCGACTCATCGACTGTCCCACCACGAGAAACATTGATGAAAACAGCAGTTTCTTTCATGAGCGAAAACTGTTTTTCCCCCATTAACATACGTGTGTCCTCTGTCAATGGTGTAAGCAGTACAACGTAATCGGACTCTTGCAGAAGCTCCGCCAAATCAGCATACTTTGCTCCTGTCTCTTGCTCAGCCTGCGGTTTGCGATTCCGGTTGTGATACAGGATTCGCATGCCAAATCCTTTGGCGCGTCTTGCCACAGCTTCCCCAATTCGCCCCATCCCGATAATCCCCAGAGTCGAACCATATACATTTTGTCCAGCCATGAGGGTCGGACTCCATGATGTCCACTCCCCCTGCAATAAAAATCGGTTGGCTTCCGTCAATCGGCGTCCTGTCGCCATCAATAAAGCGAAAGCCAAATCGGCAGTAGACTCTGTCAGCACGTCGGGCGTGTTGGTTACGATGACCTCGTGTCGTCTGCACGCTTCCAAATCGATATTGTCGTAACCGACCGCCATGTTCGCCACGATACGGAGTCGTTTTGTACTCGCCAAAAATTCTTCGTCCACCCGTTCTGTCAGCATGGTCAAGACTGCATCTACATGTTTAATCTTTTCCAGCAACAATTCACGCGGGATCGGAGCATTTTTTGTCCATTGCTCGACCTCAGCTACTTTTTCAAGCATCGCGATCACTTCAGGATTGAGTTTCCTCGTAACGAAAACTTGTTGCTTGATCATCTTTTTTCCTCCACAACCAATCAATTTGTGGAATGGATACGTCATAACGCTCAGCAATGAATAGCGGGTACTTTCGAAGTCCGTCTTCCATTTTGGTTAGCTCGTCTTCCAACTGCGTTTGCCATGCTTGGAGGTTGACTTCCTGGCGCTCCTCTACCGGCAACTCCATGTAAGTCTCCACGAGCTTCAAAAACCTGCCTGGGTAGAGCATGAGTGCATAAATCACGGCATATTCAGCTGGCAGCAGAGCAGAGACGCTGTTGTAGCCGTCGAGAAAGCTGGACACAGCCTCTTCATTCCAGCCATTTCGCTTTGTCTCGGCTTTGATCCACTGCCCCACATCTCGCGTACGCATATCAAGAACCCAGTTCCATTCGCCTGCCATTAGACGTACATCCTTCTCTTTCCATAGCATATACCCTTGATCAAAATTTTGGTAGGCTACTTTCCCGAGACTAGCAGTTTCCTTCACGACTTTATCGTAGCCAGCATCCAACAAATATTGAACGGACAATTCCCCGAGCTGAGTAATGTACGTGAAGCAGGTCAACAAATATTCATCCATTGGCGCAAGCTCTATATTTTCCTCATCCATTTCATCCCGGTACTCATGAAAATTCCGCAGCTTTTTGTGCCACGTGCTCGGCCAGTTGCCAAGTGAACTGTAGGGGATAAACATCTTGTCAGATGAAAAATCACTCGTGGCCAGATGGAACTTTGCGAGCGACTGCCCACCGGCATAATAGGGATTTTCAGGAACCGCCTCTCGCACGCCTCTGTATAAATAGTAAAGCTGCTCATCATCAACGATGTGAGCCTGCCCGCTTGTTGTGTTCACCAGCTTTAACAAGCGAATGTTTTGCTGTTGACTCAAATGCTGTTTTACTTTCTCAATAAATTTGCTCTTGTATTTATATCCGGCTGGCGCCTCGAACATGTAGTAAAGGCCTCGATCCGTTTCCAGTACCTTGCTTGCCCCCGTCGTACGATATCCCTGGAGTTCAAAACCGTACTTCTCCTGAAGAAGCTCTTTTTCTTCCATACAGTTGTTCACCCTCCTTGCATACTGCTCTTCTGGCATTGTATGTCGGTAGATCGGGATAGGTGCCTATCTGTATGCAGATACTAGATACATTCATGCCGAAAAGGAGGAGCGACAAGCATGAGTGAGCATCCACTAAATAGCGAGAGTTGTCTGGACTTCGTTCTTGAGTTATTGGAAAAACGAGGAGTCAGTATGAACGACATTGCTGAAATTGTCATGTTCCTGCAGTCAAAATACATCCCGGACATCACCTTGGACATGTGTCTCGACAGTGTGTCGTCTGTCTTGAAAAAACGCGAGGTCCAAAACGCGTTGCTGACCGGGATTCAGCTCGATATCCTCGCTGAACAAAAGCAGCTGCTTCCCCCGCTCCAGGCGATTATTGAAACAGACGAGCCGCTATACGGCATAGACGAGGTACTCGCCCTTGCCATTGTCAACCTGTACGGAAGCATCGGATTCACCAACTTCGGTTATGTAGACAAGCTGAAGCACGGCAAACTCGCGGATCTCAACGACAAGCGTAATGGTGTCCATACTTTTTTGGACGATCTAGTTGGTGCGGTCGCAGCAGCCGCCTCCAGCCGCATTGCCCACCGCCAGAAGCAGCAGGAAGAATGCGCTGAATCATAGTGAGATTCGCTGCTGCCATTCCGGCAAATCTTCCGCAATATGGGTAGGAGCAGCATGATGCTGGTCTGCTTCTTCGCGCGTGGAATAGCCGGTCAAAACGAGCAAGCTGTCCAAGCCGCTGTTGGCACCTGCCTCAATGTCCGTATATAGATTGTCCCCGACGATCAGCGTGTCAGCCGCAGCAGTACCAAGCTGATCCAGTGCGTACCGGACGATAATGGACTCTGGTTTGCCAATCACGATTGGTTTGGTCGCGGAGGCAACGGAAACGGCTGCCACCAGTGAACCATTGCCAGGGAACAGACCGGCATCTGTCGGCAGGGCAGCATCTGCATTTGTAGCGAGAAAAGTTGCTCCTGCGCGGATAGCGCGTGCGGCGATCGCCAGCTTTTCATACGTAAAAGCACGATCAATCCCGACAATGACATAAGCCGGATCTTCTTCGGTAATTACATAGCCTGCATCCGTCAGCTGATCATGCAAGCCCGCCTCTCCAATCACATAGACGCGTGTACCCGCCGGTGCATGCTCTTGTAAATAGGTAGCGGTCGCCATGCTCGTGGTATACACGTCCCGAGCCTGTGCTTCTATGCCCATTGCTACCAGTCGTTCTGCGACGTGCTGTGCAGAGGCTGAAGAATTATTTGTCAGGAACAAATACGGAATTTGATGAGTTTTCAAGTGGGTGATGAATGCTGCTGCTCCCGGAATCGCTTCTTTTCCCCGATAAATCGTCCCATCCAGATCAAGCAAATAGCCTTTATATGGTTTCACGTTGTTCCATCTCCCATCTGTTGTCGTAAGCCGATTGAACAGGCTCTCCCCTCTTAGTGTAATCCTTCCTCCTTCCTATCGCAAAAAGCAGGAAACGGCCTTCCTCCGCTTCCTGCTTTTTGTTTTTGGACCCGATCGGCCCTTTTATTCACAATGTCGTTACTTCTTGAATTTGACCATGACTGGCGTGCCTGCTTCCAGGTTCATTTCCCCTTTATGACGGACATACACGTTCTGGTATCCTGGAAATGTCGGTGGATTTTCGGGATCATAATCCTGCCAGTTTTTTTGCTTGCCAACTGCGTACTCCATGTATTCCGTCGCGTTCACAAGCACATTATTCTCATCATCCGCCTGTACATCCGGCGGCAACTGCTCGATTTTTCCATAACGGATGCTGAGCTGCTTAATTACTTTGTCGTGTTGATAGTCATACGCTTGGATGACGACATCATTACCGTACACCTGCAAGCGTAGTCCTTGCTTGAAAGCTCCTCCATCCGGCGTGACTTTTTCGCCCCCGTCTGGACCAGCTGACATCCATCCCGTTTCAATGCCTGCCGTGTTTACGACGGTAAAGCCGCGTTTGTCTCCACCTTTGACTTTCTTCTTGCCTGCCCAGTCCGGCAGGTTCAGATCCCAATGGGTGTGGCTCGAAAAGAAAACAACTTGCGGATAGTCTTTCAAGATGTCGAGGAGCTTGTCCACATCCAGGTAATCGTTCGTGTATGGACTTTGCCTAGAGCCCGAGATACTGTCCGGGAGCACATGGTGGGAGAATACAAAAATGGGCTTATTCTTGTCCTTCTTGCTATAACGCTTCAGATTATCTTTCAGCCAATCCAGTTGCTCGTCGCTCATGTAAACTTCATCCCACAATTTTGGATCGTGGTATTTCATGTATTTTTCTGTGCCGAGGAAGAGGAAAGGATATCCATCGATTTCTTTTTGGTGATAGACTTTGTCTTCTCCACTGAATTGGTAAAAGTTATCGAACAGCTCTTCTTCCGTTGTGCCGTTTGGCCATGAACTTTGTGCAAGCGTTTGGGGATTCTTCCACTTCGGCACATAAAACTCATGATTGCCAATGCTGGACCACACGTTTTCGGGATGAGGATTTTTATCGAGCACATCTTGTACAGCTTGATATTCAAAATCGTAACCGCGTGGAGTAATATCACCGTTAATGATCAGCGCTTTGGATTTTGGATTTTCCTCATTGATGTCCTGCAAAACGTGCCCAAAATCTCGGAGGTCTCCCTGGATATCACTGATCACGTCAAATGTCATCGTCATCTTTTTCTCAGGAATTTTGTCTTTTGCATGAGCAGAATCAACGACTGGCAGAATTCCACCCAACAAGATGGCAGAAGCAGCTATACCTGATACCATTTTTTTCATTACGGATCTCTCCTCATCTGTTTTCGTCACGACGCCCATCCATCCGCACTACCAATATTTCCCTGATTCATCCCGCCTCCCTGTTGTTTTTCTGTGTGTTTGTTTGTTCTTTTGCACCCTAAATAGTAAATGTCCAACATAAAGAAAACGTTAAACCAACATTAAGATTGCTAGAATGGAGAAAAAAGGTACTTAATACCTGCCTGATTATAGAAAAAAGACACAGGACGTTAACCGAGTCCTGTGCCTGCATCGTTCTTATTTGGGGAATGCCTGAATAACAGTTTCTAGGTCTTTCTTGAATGAATCAGTTTTTTGCTTATCGTTACTGAAAAGCCTATTATCATTTATTTTCCCCATAAGTTCACTTAGTTTCTTTAGTTCATCTTGTTTACCTTGGATCTCCATAAGGTTATTCTCATTTGCTAAGGACTGAATCTTTTTAAGATATTCTTTTTTATTCTGGTACAACATTACGATTTCGGATTGTAATTTTTCATCGGCAATAATCTGTTTTGTTTCTCCATTGTTAAAGATAATGGCTGGGAGGAAAAGGGGGTTGGAAATCAAATAGCTATCAATCATTCCTGATAGATATGCCAACCTCTCTTTGTCTTTTACATTGGAGAGTTCTTTCGTAATAAATTCAAACTGATAGACCGAGGAGGTATGTTGGTGTTTGAATACATCAGTCAAAGTAATTTTGAATTGATTATGCGTAGGCTCCGATGATGTTGTGCTGCAAGAAGCCAAAATGAGGAATAAGCCCAATATGATGGAGAATGATCTCTTCATGAGGTGTTTTCTTCCTTTTTTAATTTTCATATTACAATAACCACCACTGTATTACACAATCGTTCCAGCATTAGGGTAATCTTGTGAACAAAAGAAAAAAATCCACCCGATTCGAGTGGACTGTCGTTTAGCTATTTTATTTCGCTTCCTTGATGTGAAACACGCATTTGTCTCCGCCTTTTGCCATGCACGTGGTTTGCTCCACATTGGCTTTCAAAACCCGACGGAACAAGGAAAGCTCACAGCTACACGCTTGGTTGAATTCACGGGCTACTTGCGAGATTGGGCAATTGAACTCCTGAATCCGATAGCCGTCTCCGTTTTCGTCCTTTTCCCATTCCACCATGTAGCCTTTATCGTTTTGCAGCTCGGCCAACTTGGCTACACGATTTTCCAGGTCGCCTTGCATGTAGGAGCGATAAGTCTCTTCCAAGCGATTCTCGCGGCGTCTAAATAGCATTTCTATTTTGGACAAACCGTCGATTTCTTTTATGTCTTGTAAAAAATCTAATGTCAAATGAGAATAATTGCGCGGGAACAGTTCGTCTGCTTCCTGCGACAATGAATAAACATTCGTTGGGCGTCCCATCGCTTGGCGAACAAGCGTAGACTTGATCAAATTATCTCTCTCCAGGGTGTTCAAATGACGGCGTACCGCCATTTCCGTAATCCCTAGCTCGACGGCCATGTCGCTGACAGGGAGTGAACCTTTGACCTTGAGCATGTGCAGGATTTGATCACGAGTGGACGTTCCTTCGTTTGTCATACGTATCACCGTCCTTTCTACCTATTGTAGTGGATGAAGACGTTTTAGTAAACAAACGAAAGTCTTTTGTATAAAATATCCGCTACATGGCGACAGACTAAAAATGACTTTTTAAAAAAGTTCTTTTTTCAAGAAGGCTCTTACCTGTGGCTCAAACTGACGAATAGTACTGGTCGCTTCTTCTACCAGACTGTACATCTCATTGATCGGCACACTTGTATAATCATTGACCAGATGCTTGCGGAAATCAGTTACACGTGTCAGGATCAAAGCCTGTTCATCCGTGATGACTTGCTCATCCCGCAAAATTTCCACGATGTCGCTATAGCTTCCTGGATCTCGCATAATGAATCCGTCGATCAGCGCGTTTCCGACATCCACTATTCCTTCGATAGACAAGTGCAGGGCTCGCTCCATCGCAGCAACAGCTACTTCATCTGCCAAAACCTCTTTGGCTCCTCGTTCACTGAGCTTGTCCAACAGATCCAGCATACGAGACATATGTTCCAATACTTGGTCGATTCGTTTTGTATTCACGTCGTACATATATTTCTCCTTATTTTCGCTTTTTTGATTTGCGTTTTGAGTAGTAAACAGTAAACACAAATGTTAGCACCAGGACGAGAAGCACCAATTCCCCTTCCTGCAAATAGGAATTGCTCACCGGTTTCACCTCTTTTCATCCCTCAGTATACCAAATTTGTACGACCTGTCACGAATCGCGTATTACTTTATGTTACAATGATGGGGTGAATTTTTGCCGGCAAGCATAAGGGGAGGAACACACTGTGGAACGCGAATTGGCACTGGAAATTGTGCGGGTAACGGAAATGGCTGCACTCGCCTCTTCTCACTGGATGGGACGCGGGAAAAAGAATGAAGCAGATGGAGCAGCGACCAGCGCCATGCGCGCCATGTTTGACACGATCAACATGAGGGGTACCGTCGTCATTGGCGAAGGTGAACTGGATGAGGCCCCCATGCTCTATATCGGTGAAAAGCTCGGTAACCAGGAAGCAGACGGGCCTGAGGTAGATGTGGCGGTTGACCCGCTTGAAGGAACAACGATTGTTGCCAAGGGTCACAACAATGCCATGTCTGTTATTGCCATCGGGGACCGTGGCACCCTGTTGCATGCACCAGACATGTACATGATGAAAATGGCCGTCGGCAAACGTGCTGCCGGACAAATCAACCTTTACGATCCCGTGGATAAAATGATAGAGGTTGTAGCAAAAGCAAACAACAAGCGCGTACAAGATGTGACGGTTATTATTCAGGAACGTGACCGCCATCAGGCGATAATTGACGCCATTCGTGAAAAGGGTGCACGCGTGAAGCTTTTCGGAGATGGCGATGTAGGTGCTGCGATTGCTGCCTGTCTGCCGCATACAGGGATTGACCTGTTCTTGGGGATCGGTGGTGCGCCAGAGGGCGTGATCAGTGCCGCAGCGATTAAGTGCCTGGGTGGCGACATGCAAGCCCAGCTCAAGCCACAAAACGATAGCGAACGCGAGCGTTGCATCAAAATGGGGCTCGACAATCCGGAGCAGCTCTTGACGCTAAACGATCTGGTCAAAGGGGACGACGCCATTTTTGCGGCAACAGGCGTTTCTGATGGAGAGCTGTTGCAAGGTGTACGCTACCTCGGTGATGATATGGTGGAAACTCATTCGATCGTCATGCGTGCCAAGACCAAAACCATTCGCTTTGTCCGCGCTGTACACAATACCGAACACAAACCAAATCTTTTATGGAAGTAGAGGGACACCTACATGGCAAATGATTTGTTCTACTTGTACGACGAAGCCGAAGATACTCGAACGCGATTTGTCAGCTTCACGGGCGAAGCTACGCGTTTTGACCTCGCGATTACAACGACCAACCGTTTTTATGGGAAGGCGATTGTCATCAACATTCAAAATGGACGCTCCGCGATTATTGGACATGATGATCTGGAAGAAGAAGGCTATCTGGAATTCGCGTTCAACTTGAACGAGAGTGAAGCCGAAGAATTGAAAGCATTTTTGGAAGCAGCCATTTAATTCACCAAAGGAGGAGCCATTGCGGGCTCTTCCTTTTTTTATTGATAACCTCCGCCCATTTCCTGCTGGACAATGCTCCTTACAGGCGTATGCCTCGTATACTGCTACTGCACAGATGCACAGACAGATAACGAGAGGAGTGCGATTCGCATCATGCAATCTTATCCATACGACCAAAGCTCTTATGACCAAAGTTCTTACGACCAAAACCAATACGATCAAGTCCAATATGATCAAAACGAATACGATCAAAACCAATTTGTTCCCGCACAATATGACCAGCCACCTTATTACTCATCAGGCCAGGATTTTCAATACATTCCAGAAGATCAGGCTCACCCAGTCTTTTTCCGTAGAAGACGCGGTCCTGAGGTCGTTGTCGTCCCACAGCCATATCCTTGGTGGGGATGCAATACTTGCTGGCCTGGTTATTGGCCCACATGGGGCTGGCCTGGTTGGGGTCCCGGTGGTTTTGGTGGGCCTGGTGGTTTCGGTGGACCTGGTGGCTTCGGTGGACCCGGCGGCTTCGGTGGACCCGGTGGTATCGGTGGACCCGGTGGTTTTGGCGGACTCGGTGGTTTTTAGATCGAAAAACGAAAAGAGCCCTGACATCCAGGGCTCTTTTTTATGCTTCGGTTATTCTGATTGATTTTTTTAGGACTCACGCTTTGGTGTATTTGGTCCTGTTGGGACTTTATCGCGTTCGCGATTGGGTTTGAATTGATTGGGACGGCGCTCTCGTGAGTTGGAATCCTTACCATTTTTATCAGGGCGATCCTTTTGGAACTTTGGCTTCTCCCCACGTTCGTTTCTCCCTGCCCCATTGCGATCAGCGCCAGCATTGTTCTGGCGATCCTGTTTATTTTGACGCGGGTGATAACGTCTACGTTCTTTACGTTCTACATAAGGCGAAGAGCCACCCTCTTCACGAGGAATGTCCTGACGAATATCAATAATGGCATCAAAACCAGCTTCGTCTTGCCCACTTTGGTCGTCACCGTTGCCAACGTTTGCTTTTACCTTGCGCAAAACGAAGTACGGACAACCAAAATTGCAGAACTCATGCAGGTACTCATCCAAAGCGGCGATTCGCTGCTCGAACGGTACTTTGCGATTAGCGTCAATATAAAACCCACGAAGACGAAGCTGACCATAGCCCCAGTCCCCTACAATATAATCGTACTTGTCGAGGATGTCGCTATAGCGCT
This sequence comes from Brevibacillus sp. HB1.3, assembly GCF_013186635.1. Classification (NCBI taxonomy): domain Bacteria; kingdom Bacillati; phylum Bacillota; class Bacilli; order Caryophanales; family Paenibacillaceae; genus Brevibacillus; species Brevibacillus sp. HB1.3. The sequence continues at coordinate 214,338 of NZ_JABMIT010000005.1, forward strand.
CCTTGAACGCCTCAAGGTTCCAGCCGTCTCGATTTACTTCCATGACTTCATAAGTACCGGCTTGCGTGCGAATCAAACTCGCTTCCTCCTTACGCATGTATACTACGTCCATCTTATCATATTTCACGCAACATGAGCTAAATTTCCCACGATAACTGACCTGTGCCTTTGGACATTCTATCGTGTAGGGGGTGTTACCATTGAAAAAGACATGGTTGTATCCTGCAATTGCAGGTATTGTGCTGTTGGCTTCTGGTTGTGCAAATAATGCTGCGCCTAATTACACGCATCCGAACAAGACGATGTCGAACCAGTCTGCTCCGCACGTCCGAAATTTTGATGGATTGCACGTCCGTAACTACGATGGCATGCGCTCGACGAACATTGACGGGTATCATCATACCCGTAATTACACTGGTGCTGGCACCACTAGTCTCGACGGGCTCCACGTCCGCAACTACGACGGCACTCGTGATGGACTTCATGTCCGCAATGGCATGGGACTGACCAACAATGCTGGGAATAACTATGGTGCATATCCAAATGGTACTTACCCACATGTAAACAACTACAACGCCTACACGAGTGGAATGAGACCGTACAATGCCTTTACGGATCATAAAGCTGGTTTGGGTACAACGGGTGTTTACAATGCACCAACTGGTACAAACCATTCCATTTACCAGCAGCATGGTACAAACCGCGGTGGAGCAGGTGTCATGCAAACTGGAATGCCACACATGGGCTATGTGCAGACTGACCGTCAGCATATGAGAACTGCCAGTGTAACAAACGTCTATGTAGACCGTGAAGCATTGGCAAAAGCTGTAGGGAATGTCACTGCAAGCTGCCCTGGCGTACAGCGTTCTACCGTCTTGGTAACGGACAAAGAAGTTTTTGTAGGCTTGCATACACAAGGAGCAGATGCGCACACAGCGAAAAAACAGGCAAGAATGAACGCCGAATCGGTTTCACCACGCTATTACAAAGTGTATGTAACCGATAATCCGAATGACATCCAAGAAATCGCTCGTGTAGCAAGTCGCTCCAGCAATGTGAGTACAGCGCGTACAGAAGATGCGAAAAGCATTGACACGCTCGTCAAGCGTATGGGTGGAACATCCCATAACGCGAAGACAACAACCAGCCGCTAAAAGCCCTCTCCCCCAAGTAGTAAAAAACCCCCTCAGCGCTCTTATGGGCGGTTGAGGGGGTTACTTATTATTGCGCTTTCGGCATGGATTCTTTTGCAATCGTTTCTTTCGCGGCACTCGCCTGCTCGTGAGCGTGATACGAACTGCGCACCAATGGCCCTGACTCCACGTGGCTAAAACCACGCTTCATGCCTTCATCCTTCAAGCGAGCAAATTCATCTGGATGGTAAAACTTTTCTACTTTCAAATGCTTCTTGGTCGGTTGCAAATACTGACCAATCGTCATGATGTTGACGTCGACAGAACGCAGGTCATCCATCGTTTCGATGATTTCCTCCATCGTCTCGCCTACACCAATCATCAGACTGGACTTCGTCGGAATGCTGGGCTGGAATTCCTTCGCCTTTTTCAACAGTTCCAGCGTCCGATCGTATTTGGCTCTTGCCCGTACACGATCTGACATCCGGCGAACCGCCTCAATGTTGTGGTTGAGTACGTCAGGCTTTGCGTCCATAACCACTTTTAACGCATCCCAGTTCCCCATAAAATCGGGAATCAATACTTCTACGGAAGCAAACGGCAGTCGACGACGAATCGCACGAATCGTATCGGCAAAAATCTGTGCGCCTCCATCTGCCAAATCATCACGAGCAACGGAAGTAACAACGACATGCTTCAAACGCATTTGTTCGGCTGCTTCTGCTACACGTTCCGGTTCAGCTGTATCCAGCTCCGTCGGTAATCCCGTTTTTACTGCACAAAACCGACAGGCTCGGGTACATATATCACCCAAAATCATGAAAGTTGCTGTACCGCTTGCCCAGCATTCATGAATGTTGGGGCATTTTGCTTCTTCACAAACGGTATGTAGCGTCTTCGTGCGCATGGTTTGCTTAAGCTCTTTAAAGCTGGCTAGTTCTGATCCTGAAACAAGGTTGATCTTGAGCCACTCCGGCTTGCGTTGCGTCATAGGGCTCACTCCTCATGTGACATCATGGTACAAGACAATAACAATTTCCATTATAGAGGTTGGATTTCGGAGGGGCAACCTCTTTCCTGCCCCGGAAACAATTACCCGATTCGGTGAATAGCATGGCGCTCCTCTTGGCGAAGCAATGGCGCAAGCATGCGTAGCTCTCGCTCATGACAGGTGAAGAGAAACACTTGATGTTCTTGTGCCAGCATTGTGACATAGTCAAGCGTTCGACGAAGGCGTTCTTCATCATAATGGACAAAATGATCATCGAAAAAGAGAGGCAATGGCTCCGACTGCTTGGCATGATGCATCAAGGCTAAACGCTGGGCAAGGTAAAGCTGATCGATGGTCCCAGTGGAGCATTGGTCCTGCTCGAGCACCATTTGTCTGGTCGGCGCAAGCAAACGAACGGCAAATCCGTCACGGGGATCGAGTCTGACATCCCGATACGCTCCCCCTGTAATATGCTCGATGATCTCCGAAGCCTGCTGATTCACAGCGGGTGTGCTATCTCGCCGCCATTCCCCTACTGCCTCCTGCAGCATTTCCCGAGCCAGCTGAAGGGCATCTCGCTTATTTTGCAGCTGACGAAGTGCTGCCTGCGCTTCCTCAAGCTCATCCGTTGCACGAGATAATGACAGGCTCTCGTGAACCGCCATCTCCCCACTTCCTCTTGCCATTTGTTCCCGCAGCTCCTGCAGTCTCTCCTCAATCTCTGCCATCTCGATGCGTAATTTGCCTTGCTCGGTTTCAAGCGCGTTTTTTTCCTGATCCAGCAAGTTGCGAAGTGCCTCACCCCAGCTTGCAGACAGATCAGCTTCCTGCTTCGTTTTCGCCATTTCCGATAGAAGCTGCTCAGATTGTTGCTTGTTTGTGCTTTTCAGTAGCCCTTCCCGTCTTTCCAAAAATGTATCCCAATTATTCGCACCCCATCTCTGAACAAGTGTCGCGACCTCAGCATCGATAGAAGCGATCTCTTCTTGTACCCTTTGACTATCCTGTACCGCATCTTGATCTGCTGTCTGTTTGACTCCGCCCGTACTCCCGCCTACTCGCAGCAAGAAAACCCCAAATCCAAACAGCAACAAAGCGACAGTCGCAGAAATCCCTCCCAGAATGGGATGTCCACTCACGAAGCCGATTAACCCGAGAACAGACAATATCCCTGCGCCGCCCCACATAAGAGCAGCTCCCCGTCTCCTTTTTGCCTGATTGCCTTGTCGGGTGCTGCGTGATGCTGATCTTCGCGGACTTGTAGAAAGGGCGGACACCGCCAATGTCGCCAAACGAATATGCAGTGCTTCTCGCTGTTTGAGCAATTGTGTTCCTTTTTCATAATCGTGCTGTAAGGGGATAAGCTGGTCATCCATCTGTTGTACGGCTACCGTCGGCATGTTTACCTGAGTGAGACCGTGTTTTGCCTCTTGATGAATGGCCAACTCGCCCTCTGAATGAGCTGTTTGCTCCCACCACTCCCAGTCTTGTTGACTGATAGGAGCATGGCTTCGTTGCCAGCGTTCCTGCAACGCCTTTGCTTGTCCAATTGAACGCTCCAGATGCTGCTGCAATCGGCTTCGCCGCAGTTCCAATTGCTGGCATTCTTCTTTCGCTTCCGCTATTTGCAGCGTCAGTTGGCTGATTGTTCGCCAAGCTACCTTTGCGTTTTCTTTCTCCTGCTCTTTTTGCGCCACCTTCGTAGCGGCTTTTCCCAAAAGTGTATTTTCGGCCCGTTCTTTTTTTCCGATGAGGGCAACCTCTCGATCCAGCTCCGCCAAAATTTGTTGGACAGCCGGATTGGCTTCTTCCGCAGTCGTAAAAGTCGGAATCAAATGCTCAGCCGCTTGAAGCGGTTCCCTCCTGATCCACGTCAAATCCGTAAATAGACTGCGTGTAAGGCCCGTGTGCTTTTCGATAAAATTCCGTTCCTTGCGCCTGTCTTCCAAATAAAGATCAGTCAGCTCCGTCCATTCGGGGTCCAAAAAGAGGCGTGCCTCCTCCCTTTCCTTCGTCAATTGACGGTGCAGACGATAGGTTTTGCCCGCTAATTTATAAGTAATAATCGTTTCATATGAGCCACTCTGCCACGGACGGTACTTTTCATATTCAGGCAAGTATCGCGCCGTTTTGACGTAATCGCGTTTCATTCCATATAAGGCAGCGAAAATACCTTGTAGGATGGTTGATTTTCCTGACTCATTGGGGGCATAAAACAAATTGATGCCCGGAGCAAAACGAAAGGAAGCATCCTGCCATTTTCCGAAGCTCCCCAGCACTAACTCCTCTATTTTCATCGAATGGTCCCTCCAATCCGCGCCAAAGCCTCTTGTTTGGCTAGCCTGACGATTTCTCGCTCGTCCTCATTTTGCGCACGGGACTCCGCCTCTGCCAGTTTGGAAAGCCATCTCCCCCAGACGCCACCATCTGCGATCAGCTTGTCCTCATCCACATCAGGCCAGGTCTGGTCTGTCAGCTGCAACAAAAAAAATCGGGAAAATCGCTGTTGAAGGACGGACAAGGGAGGTTGAAAATGGGCTGCTCTCTCCCCTATCAGCGTGATGTACATCATATCGGAGTCGTTTTCCTCTATGAGTTGCTGCTCCATTCGATCAATGAGCTGCTCAGTTGTTTCGACTCCATTCGCTTTGATTTCCAGCTTTTGAATTTTGCGTGATTGTACAGGAATCGCCGTGAGCTGCAACCTACCATCATGATCCAGCTCTCCATACAAAACATGTCGTTCTCCCGCTTCTTTGCTCGTCAATCCTTCTGGAGAGCCTGGGTAAGCTGCGAACGGCTGTTTTTTGACAGGATGCATGAATGATTCCGGTTTGTGAATGTGTCCCATTGCAACATAATCCATTCCCGTCTGTACGAGCTGCTGCAAGGTGACAGGCGCGTACGGATGATGCTCTTCTTCTCCTGAATTGGATAGCACACTGGCATGCAGAACCATCAGATGATGGGTATACCCTTCCAATTTTCCTGGAAATGTATCGAGTGGCGACTCGTACACATGAGGCTGCCCGAAGCCCCAGCCGTAGATCACGCACGACTTTTCGGGAAATTCATACACCCCCCACTCGGGTGTAAACCAGTAGACGTTCCCCGACCATTCCAATGTTTGATAAAACGAATCCGCTCGCCACGGATCGTGATTGCCAGGTGCGATCACGACAGGAAGTGGCGCGATGCTGGCAAAAAGATCACGTAAAAACAAGGCAGTGGATCGTCTTCCCCCGTGGTATTCCAGCAAATCTCCAGCAATGAGCCAGAAGTCTGCTTCCTTTTCCCGAACGAGGTCACGGATTCTTTTCATCGTTTGACGAAAATCATCCTGACGCAGCTCGTAGCGCTCCCCCAACATTTGAAGCGGCGCATCCAGATGGACATCCGCTGTATGAATAAATGACAGCACGATTATTTCCACTCCTCACATGAAACAGACGAACATATTTTCCCTTTATGATACAGAGGAAAAGGCTGGATGAAAAGCATCTGTCAGAACGAAAAAACTTCCGCCAGCAATGACGGAAGTTTGGGGACTGGTTGTTTACTTGAGCAAATGGAGGAATTCACGCATGAAGCCTGGCAAGTCTGGCCAAGCATGTCCGGAAACAAGATTGCCATCGACATGGAGCGTTTCCGTTTGGTAGATCGCTCCGCACGCTTCTACATCGGGTCTGCAAGCCTGGTACGCTGTGATTTCACGACCGGCTAAATGCTCGCGAACAATCGTCAATACTTGAGAGCCATGGCAGATGGCTGCGACTGGCTTGTTCGTCTCGAAGAAGTGCGCGACAATCGGCTTCAGGTGTTCATTGAGCCTGATATGCTCTGGTGCTCGTCCACCCGGAATAATCAAAGCGTCAAACGCCTCAGGGTTAATATCTGAAAAGGCAACATGGGCGGGAAGCTGATAAGCAGGCTTTTCTGTGTATGTCTCACTGTGTGCTTCGAAATCATGGCAAACGGTGTGCAGGGTTTTCACGCTGGGCGCTGCAATGACCGTTTCATACCCTTCTTCCAAGCAGCGGTAATACGGATAGAAAACCTCCAATGCCTCTACAGCGTCGCCTGTTACAATCAACACTTTTTTGCTCATCACACAGCCTCCTCATGACGATTTTTAAGGAATACACTCCTCCAGATTTCAATTCTTTGACGATAGGGTGTGCTCCTGCCTCTACCACTGCGAATTTACAAAACTTTCCTCGGTAACAATCAAAAGCCCTTCCAAAAGTATCTTGGATAATTCACTCCAACTGGCAGAAACTACAACAAAAGACTACGAGGCAGGAGGGAGACGGCATGCGAGTTTTCCGCCTAATCATTCAGATCAGCTTGTGCGTGGTTGCAGCTATTTCTCCACTAGAATCCGTCGCCGGAATCGCTCCGTCCGCCAAAGAGCAAGACCCGGTTCTTCAAAAGCGTCTGCAAGTTTTTTTGCGCTTGGAATCGATGTACGGCATTCCGTGGAATTATTTGGCAGCCATTGATCAATACGAGCGTACCATGAAAATACGCCGAAAGAAGCAGGAGCAAGAAAACGTTTCGCGGCTAACAGCTGTGGACATCCCAAGTGATCGTTGGGCAGGAGCGTTCAATCCTGACGCGGAGGATACGAATCCGGTATCTATCCAATTTTTTCAAGGGATTGGGATGGATGGAGATGGCGATGGTGTCGCAGATCGTCACAACGATCTCGATGCACTCACTACTTTCATTCATTACCTATCCCAGTACGGCTACTCCCACGAAGATTGGCAAATCGGTCTCTGGTCTTACTATCAGCGGGATCGTTCCGTGAAGACGATCAGGCAGTTCGCGCAGGTGTATGCAAAGTATCAACACCTGGACCTAGATGAGCGGCATTTTCCTATCCCCGCGAGGTACGATTACAGCTACCGTAGTACATGGGGGGCGCCACGCGGCTGGGGTGGTCGTCGCATCCACGAGGGGACAGATATTTTTGCGAGTCACGGCACTCCTGTCCTCAGCACAGCGTACGGAGTCATCGAAGTAATCGGCTGGAACAGATTTGGCGGATGGCGAATCGGCATGCGTGACATGGGCAATGTGTACCATTACTTTGCACATCTGTCCTCATTTAAAAAGGGGCTGAAGCCAGGTGACATCGTGGAGCCTGGAGAAGTCCTCGGATATATCGGCAGCTCTGGTTATGGGAAGCCCGGCACTTCTGGCAAATTCCCTCCCCATCTGCATTACGGTATGTACCGGGAGACAGGTGGCGCAGATTGGTCATTTGATCCTTATCCGTATTTACGACGATGGGAACGGCAAAAGAAGCGGCAATGAAGCCGCTTCTTTCTTTTTATGGGTAGCTCTTTTCATTGACAGACATCATCCGTAAAAAATACAATAAAAGCAGAAAAACTGGACAGTTGTCCAAAAAAAGAGGTGTGAGAGTGACTACCCAGAAAAAAGCCGAAGCAAAACGGGCATTTTTGATTGAGCAAGCGACTGCTTGTTTGGCTGAAAAAGGGTATGCCGCTGTTTCCCTGCGCGACATTGCCAAGGAATCTGGCGTCTCACTCGGCATTCTGCATTATTACTTTGCAAGCAAAGAAGAGCTTTTGCTCGCTGTAATCTCTAGCTACAAAGGACGTTTTATAGAGGAGCTGGAACGCGAAGTACTCGCAGCTCCATCTGGAAAATGGTCAGCAGCTTTAGGCCGTGTTTTGTGCCGTAGTCTACAAGAAGATCGAAAGCTTCATCGACTCTGGTATGACTTGCAGGTACAGGCCATGTACGTTCCAGTATTTGGTGAACAGGTAAAAGTCATTCGATCTCGTCTTCATCAGCTCATCTCTCGTATGCTTGTTCGATTGCAGCTCGAAGAACAAACCTCATTGACCATCGACGAAGACTCCGCAATCTCACTCATTTACTCTGCAATCGACGGATTCCTTTTTCAATTTTTACTCGATGAGTTACAGAATCCGGAAGAAGCGATTGCCCGCTTTGAACAGACCTTTGCCCATTTGATGCATACACTCTTCTCAACTAAATCCTACTCTCCTGAATCGAGGTGAATCATGATGGCAGTCATGTCTATGCAAAATCCCGCTACTGGTGAGCAGCTTGGCTCTTTACAGGAAGCGACTCCAGTACAAGTAGAAGACGCGGTGGCACGTGCGCGCCTTGCCTTTCCAGCTTGGTCTACTACATCGTTGGCTGAGCGTCTGGACTATTTGACACGGTTGCGGCACTATTTAGTCGATCACGGCGAAGAAATCGCCCGAAAAATTAGTGAGGCTACCGGAAAGGTTACGTTAGAAGCGTACATGACCGAAATTTTCGTCACTGTCGACACGATCCGTTTTTATGAAAAACATGCTTATCAGATGCTGGCCGATCAGCCCGTACCGACCTCTATCGTGCTGTGGCCGAAGAAATCGTATATCCACTACAAGCCAATGGGTGTCGTCGCGGTCATCTCTCCGTGGAATTATCCGTTTCAGCTTGCCATCATTCCTGTATTATCTGCGCTGGTAGCAGGCAATACCGTTATTTTAAAACCTTCCGAGGTTACTGCTTCTACCGGACTGCTCATTGAAGAAGTGTTTTCCGCTGTTTCTATGCCAGATGGAGTCGTGACCGTCCTTCATGGGGGACGCGAAGCTGGACAGGCGCTAGTGGCTGCTCGCCCAGATAAAATATTTTTTACAGGCTCTGTTGCGACAGGCAAAAAAATTATGGCTGCGGCGGCGGAGCATTTGATCCCTGTTGAATTGGAGCTGGGTGGCAAAGACCCGATGATCGTGTTCGAAGACGCTCATCTGGAGCGGGCAGCAAATGGCGCGGTGTGGGGGGCTTTTACGAACTCGGGACAGGTATGTATGTCTGTGGAAAGGCTTTTTGTCCATGAAAAGGTATATCCTGATTTTCTCAAGCTGGTCACCGAAAAGACAAAAGCATTGCGCCAAAGCTATCCAGATCAGGCCGAGGTCGGTTCGATGACGTCTTCCCAACAAATCGGAATTGTCCGTGAGCATGTGAACGAAGCACTGGCCGCTGGCGCGACTGCGGTCACCGGGGGACTTCCTTCCTCTGACAGCATGTATATCGCGCCGACCATTCTCACAAGCGTGACATCTGACATGAAAATCATGCGGGAAGAGACCTTTGGTCCAGTGTTGCCCATCATGACTTTTGCCACCGAAGAGGAGGCTGTTCGTCTGGCTAACAGCTCACCGTACGGGCTGAATGCCTCCGTCTGGTCAGGCGATAAAACAAAAGCGGATCGCGTAGCTCGTCAGCTCGATAGCGGCAATGTGTGCATCAACGACGTCATTATCAGCTACGCCAATCCCCATCTTCCTTTTGGCGGGGTCAAACAGAGTGGCATCGGTCGTTATCGCGGGCCTTCAGGATTGCAAGCCTTTACGCATAGCATTTCTGTCATCCATGATCCGGGCAAACGCAAGCGTGAGTTCAATTGGTATCCGTATACGAAAGATCAGGAGCTCACCTTTATTGGTTTGACAAACCTGTTGTACGGCAAGCTCCAAAATGTAAATCGCCGGACTTTGGGTGCGATCTGGCGCGAATTCAAGCGTCTGTTCTAACCACAGCGAAAATGCTGCTGCTCCTTATTTCAGTGTGCCAAAACCGACGATGTCCACATGAACTTTGATAGTGAATTTCGCTTTTTTATATAGGGCGAGACCCGTTTCGCGTGTCCATTTGCCAACATATTTTTGGCGAATGCTCTCCTGGATCTGCGCCGGGTCAACCCCTTGCTTTTGAAAACGCACCAGCATCTCCATGCTTTCCTTACTGATCCGTTTCTCAAGCTCTTGAACCATGGTCCGAAATTGCCCCCGCTTCTCCAAATCCTTGCTGCCTGAATAGCCCACCAGCATCCCTCTTACCCGAAGCTCGATGTGGATGACAGGCTTTTTCAGGTTGCCATTGCTTCTTACTTTCGTTTTTGCCCGTACAAAATCGAAGACGACCTTTTCCGTTTGTTTTTTACCTGTCTTCGCTTCGTGCTTGAACTCGAAGCTCATACGGGGCAAGCGCTTTCTACCCAGAAACCCCTGAACCAGCTTTCCCTCTCGCTGTGAGTACATTCCAATCATCTTGTCCACTCGAAAAAGGGCCACCTTGGTGATCTGAATCTCTCCGTCACTGCGGATAAGATAAGGAAGATTGGGGTCCATCGTATTGCTAGTCATCATAAAAACAAAATCGTGAATGGTCGCAAAAGACGAAAAGGCCGTTTCCATTCGCGGATGGAGCAAGTTGTTCATATACGTGTTGATTTCCGGACTGTGGTTATAGGTTCCTTTGATGACATCTTTCGCTTTTCCTTTTACGATGGCAATGTGTACATTTTCTCCGACAATCGGATTGCGATAGAGATCAAGGATGACTTTTCCGATCCCTACTTTGCGTGCGTATTCTTCCCCGAACAAAATCACGCGCAACTGTGAGAGGGACATAGTCCTCTCCGCTTTTGTCGCGAGATTAAGCATCGCTTCACTCGTCATCGAGGCAACCGTAGCGTATACCTGCGTGGATTCTTTATTTTTGGAGGGAACCGGTACGGATACGGTGATATCTATCTTTTTACGATCCACATAATCGAAGCCCATAACCCCAATCATGGCCATGTCTTCCAGTGTCGGCCGTTCAAGTTCGCCCCCACAACCGCAAAGGCTGAGCAAGAGGATAACCGTAGCAATGAACCTGCTCGCCCTCTTCATGATACCTGCTCTCCTCTACCGAACCTCAAGGAATGAAGCAATAACAAAAAAATCGGCCATAAGATCAATCCATAGGCCATATAAACAGAAACCTTGTCATAAATATAGCGTTGTTTTTCTACAGATAATGGCCCCACAATGAATAGAAACGAAATGATTGTCGGTAAAAGCAGATGCCACAGCTTCATCTTGCCTGCTATTTCTTCCAAACCGGTACGGGCAACCCACAAGTATCCCGTACTCGTGCTAAGAATGAGGAAGACCCAGAGACCAATCCCGAGATTTTCAATCCGCTCCAAAAAAGACAGCTCTACAGCCTTAAACAAATTCAATACGGGATAAATGAGATTGTCCATTTGCCATTCGGAAAAATAAGATACGCTTGTGATCAAAATCAGGACGTATAACAAAACAACGCTCCATACCGCAATCAGCACATGCTTGTGTGCCTTGTTCTTCTCTTGGATATATGGATAGAAAAACAGGACCAATTCATATCCAAGCATGCTCGCGGAAGAATTGTGTATGGTTTCTGCTATACTGCGCCAATCGGTATTAATAAGAGGAAAAATATGCGTAATTCCTCCCTTTTGAAATCCGTACTGCAAAAGAAAAACCATCCAGCCCGTAAAAAAGAAAGTTAGCAGACAAAAACGCGCGATCAATTTGATGCCGCCATTTGTAATATAGACCATGACCAAAGTCAATCCGATCAAAGGTAATGTGACTGTCTGATTGTTCAGCATGGAGGTTTGCACCAGCCTGACATATCCTTCATTCGCGGTAGATACATTCAGAATGGCATAGACGATAATCAGGATATTAAAACAGCGTCCCAGCCATTTTCCCAACAGCTTTTCGTGAATCCGAAAAAGATTATCCTCTGGATAGCGCCGGCACAAGGCCATCATCGGAATTAACGTTAAGCTGACGATGCATCCCAACAAAATCGGAGACCACCACAGATTGTAGCCTAGTTTGCTGGCAGAATGAGCCAGTCCAAGTAAATTGACCCCCACTATCGTATTCATAATCAATCCGATTACTAGGATCGGATTCAGGCTGTCAATTCTCCCTCTATCCATCTCCCTAGTCCTCCCCAACTGGCCGGATATTCTTTTGCTTTGCCCGGGACATGCGGTTGCGATTGACGATAAACCTCAATGGTGCACGTACGAGACCATTCATCAAATCGGTCCATTGACGCGGAACTCCCGGGGCCATGTACGGCGTACCGAGAGAAGTCAAATTGAGTAAATGCGCGAATAAAAACGCCAGTGTCAGCATCTGGCCGTACATACCCAATATACCTGCCATCAAGATGAAACCATAGCGAACGAGCCGAATCGCATTACTCATCAAAAAATTGGGTGGCACAAAAGAAAGCAGTGCCGATACAGAAACAAGGACGATCAGGATATTACTCGCTAACCCCGCTTGTACAGAGGCTGTCCCGATCACGATACCGCCAACGATACCGATTGTCTGACCGATTTTAGTCGGCATGCGTATCCCCGCTTCCCGCAAGATCTCGATGACGAGCTCAATAATGAGCACCTCGATCACGGGCGGAAAAGGCACCCGACTGCGCGATTCAGACAAAATCGTCAGCAAAGCGGGAGGAAGCATTTCCGGATGGTACGTCAAGACAGAGACGTAGCTGGAGGTGAGCATAATGGTGATAAACAATCCGAAAAAGCGAATCATTCGAAGCAAGCTCGCCGTAGACCATCGATTGTAAAAGTCTTCGGGGCTGCTAAACATCTCCAGAAAGGACGTCGGACAGATCGCGGCATCCGGGCTTCCATTCAACATGATTACGATCCTGCCGTCCAACAAAGCTGCTGTTGCATTGTCAGGCCGACCCGTCAAGCCAAACTGCGGGAACGGAGAATACGGCTTGTCCTCCAGCATTTGCTTTAAGACAGGCATCCCGACAAATCCATGGTAAGTAACATTGTCGATCCTTTTTTTCACGCGCTCCACATTTTCCGCGTTCGCGATGTTGTCCAAATAAATCACGGCTACCTTGTTGTGCGCCTCAGTGCCAATCGTGTAGCTCGATACTTTCAAATGAGACGTAGCGAGTCTTCTACGGATCAAGGACAAATTGATCTCCAGCATTTCAACAAAGGAGTCTTGCGGTCCAAGGACGGTTGCCTCCGTCTCGGATTTTGTAATGGAACGATGCGCGACCTGAAATGTATTCACATGAAGAATGAGATCCCTTTCCAGAAAAAACAAGATGGTATGACCGCGTAGCAAGTTACTCATCAACGTCTCCATATCGTCAAGAAGACATTCCTGTGAGAAAGGGAGCACCTCCATCGGATCTCTACCATCGGAACGCTGCAACGGAAGAAAGACATTCTCATAAATCTGGGACACATCCACCAGCGAATCGAGAAAAAAAACGTGTACCTCCTCGTCATTCATCTTCAATGACAAGCTGCTGAGGTCATCCACGTTTTGCATACGTTGTTTTACCATATCCGGTGTAATTTGTTCGCTTCGCTGCGCATGAACCGAACGGATGCGCTGCTTTGCTTGTATGGCCTCTACTTGCGCTCTCCACCAATCAGTCGGTTTCATGCTAGATCCCCCTTTTTTTTCAGGAAAATCTTTCTTACTTTGACCTATCTGTGGTTACTTTATCCAAAAAAAATAGAAAACGGGAGCCGAGGCCCCCGTTGAACTATCTCGCTACCCATATGAAACGATTAAGCGAACTGCTTAGATAAGTTAGCCATTTCGATCGCTGCCGTTGCTGCTTCCCAGCCTTTATTGCCTGCTTTTGTTCCTGCTCGCTCGATGGCTTGCTCGATATTGTCTGTCGTCAAAACACCAAAAATAACGGGTATCCCCGTCGATAGTGATAGAGACGCAACGCCTTTTGCGGTCTCATTGCAGACATAATCAAAATGTGGAGTGGAGCCACGAATGACAGCTCCCAATGTCACAACCGCATCATAGCGACCGGATTCCGCCATTTTTTTGGCGATCAACGGAATTTCAAACGCACCCGGTACCCATGCCACATCTACCTGCTCATCCTCTACACCGTGACGCTTCAGGGCATCGAGAGCCCCTCCGACCAGCTTGCTTACGATTAATTCGTTAAAGCGTCCTGCCACAATCCCTACACGCAAACCTGTTCCAACCAAATGTCCTTCGAATGTTCTCATCGTTTATTCCCTCTCCTTATCCTTGCAGATGAAGCAGGTGACCCAGCTTCTCTTGTTTTGTTGCTAGGTACTGTTTGTTGTGCAGATGCTCCGGCATTTGAAGCGGCACCCGTTCTTCTACCGTTAATCCGTAACCGGTAAGCCCGCGAATTTTTCGTGGGTTATTAGTCAAAAGCCGCATGCGTTGCACGCCTAAATCCCGCAAAATTTGCGCACCAATACCGTAATCTCGCAGATCAGCGGCGAATCCTAGCTTTTCATTGGCCTCAACCGTATCCAAGCCTTCCTCTTGCAGCTTGTAGGCACGCAGCTTATTAATCAAGCCAATGCCTCTGCCCTCCTGGCGCATGTACAATAAAATGCCGCGTCCATTCGCCTCGATCTGTTCCAATGCTGCGTGCAGCTGTGGGCCGCAGTCGCAGCGATAAGAGCCGAAAATATCGCCTGTCAAGCACTCCGAGTGAACGCGGACGAGAATCGGCTCATCCGGACTGATCTCTCCCTTGATGAGAGCTACATGCTCTTTGCCATCCAGCTCATTCGTGTAAGCGGCAATCCGAAAATCACCGTAGGCGGTCGGAAGCTGCACTTCGATTTCCTTTTTCACCATGGATTCCGTCTGCATCCGATACGCGATCAAGTCTGCAATGGTAATCAGCTTGAGATCAAAGCGACGTGCGATCTCTACCAATTGCGGCAGACGTGCCATGGAGCCATCTTCATTCATAATTTCGCAGATCACTCCGGCTGGAATGCCCCCCGCCAAGCGAGCCAAATCAACTGCCGCCTCCGTATGTCCCGCTCTGCGCAATACACCGCCAGCCTTCGCGATTAACGGAAAAATATGTCCCGGTCTGCGGAAATCGTCTGCGACCTTCTGCTCGTCAAGCATGGCCAAGACCGTCTGAGAACGCTCATGAGCGGATATCCCTGTGTGTGTACTCCCTTCATCGATGGACACGGTAAAAGCCGTTCCTTGCTTGTCTGTATTGGCATTCACCATCGGAGCCAGCTGCAAGCGAGTTGCGTGCTCTTCTGTCACCGGTACGCAAACGAGTCCCCTGCCATGTGTGATCATGAAGTTGATCATTTCAGGCGTAGCCGCTTCGGCCATGCAGACAAAATCTCCTTCGTTTTCTCGATCCTCATCGTCTACCACGATGACCGCCTTGCCCTGACGCAAATCTTCCAATGCTTCTTCTATGCTGTGAAACATGCTTTCTCCCTCCTACTCACGCGAAGCCGTTTTCCTGTAAAAAGGCTAGACTGAGCCCACCAGATTTTTCTGTAGTGCCATGGTTTTGATAGCCTAACAAACGCTCCACATATTTGCCGATGACATCCGTTTCGAGATTCACCAAGTCCCCAGGGCGTCTGTCTGCAAGACTCGTATTCGCCAGCGTATGTGGAATGATCGAAACGGTAAAACCGCTATCGTTTACGTCCACCACAGTGAGACTGATGCCGTCTATACAAATCGATCCACGGGCAATCACGTACTTCAACAGCTGCGGTTTGGCCTCGATCCGAAACACGACAGCATTCGCATTCACCTCTCGTGAAGCAACCATTCCGGTCCCGTCTACATGTCCGGAGACGATATGCCCCCCGAATCGGTCCCCCAGCCGCATCGCTCTCTCCAAATTCACTCGCTGTCCACTGCGTAATTGGTTCAAGCTCGTCTTGTTCATCGTCTCTGGCATCACATCGACGCTAAACTGGCGATTGGTATAAGAAGTAACGGTAAGGCAAATACCATTGACCGAGATGCTGTCACCGAGCTTCACCCCTTCGAGTACCTGCTGTGCGCGGATGACCAGTCGACTCGCCTGCTCGTTCCCTTGAATCGATTCCAACACGCCCACTTCTTCGACCAGTCCTGTGAACATGCTCTCTCCTCCTCACTCGCTACGTCTGATCCTCCCATTGTGGGTACCCGCAGATCTGTACATCGCTTTTCCCGATCGGCGTGATCGTGACATTTGCCAGCTGTACTGCTTCTCCCATCGTCGCAAAGCCTTGACCTCCAAATGGCGAAGGTGCACCGCTTCCCCCGATCAGCTTTAGCGCGATATGGCTCACGACCTTTTGAATCGCTCTCGCCTGCAAAAAGGAGCCATTGACCTCCTGCCCGCCTTCCACAAGCAACGAGGTAATCCCCAACTCTCCCAACGTATCCAGCACCTTTTCCACGCGAATTGGCCCTGCCGTTGTGATGACCTTTACTCCGCTTGCCGCAAATAGCTCCTGCTTTTCCTTTGGGGCTGCATCTGTCGCAAAGATCCATGTCTTCGCATCTGCATTCTGGACCACATGGGCATCCAGCGGCGTCCGTAAATGGCTGTCCAAAATCACGCGAACTGGCTGGCTTCCAAAACGCTGCTCCTCCTGCCGCGCTGTCAACAGGGGGTCATCCGCGAGAATCGTCCCAACCCCAACGAGGATCGCATCGTGCTGCCTGCGCAATTCATGCACCTCTGCCCGAGCCTCTGCACCAGTAATCCATCGACTGTGTCCCGTGAATGAAGCGATTTTCCCATCCAATGTACTGGCTGTCTTTACCGTCACAAATGGACGTCTTGTTTGGATGTAATGGAAAAAGACTTCATTGAGCGTCTTCGCTTCCTCTTCTCTCACGCCCACCGCTACTTCCACTCCTGCTGCCCGCAGCATCTCCATTCCTCGTCCCGCCACCAATGGATTCGGATCGAGCGTCGCTACAACGACACGACGTACATCAGCTGCGATCAACGCCTCTGCACACGGCGGAGTTTTCCCGTAGTGACTGCAAGGCTCCAAGGTCACGTACGCGGTCGCACCTTGCGCTTTTTCCCCTGCCATCCGCAGTGCGTGCACCTCAGCATGGGGCTCTCCTGCCCGCAGATGCGCTCCCATTCCGACGATGGTTCCATCCTTCACAATCACAGCTCCGACCATGGGATTCGGACTGGTTTGACCTCGTGCCGATCGTGCCAGCTCCAGCGCCAGATCCATGTACTTGCTGTCCTGTTCCATACCGCACTCCTTTCTATTCCAGCATTCCAGCCAAACAACACAAAAAGCCCTTGAAACCTCAAAGCGTTTCAGGGCATAGGGAAAGAAGCCTTACCTCATCCGTTTTTCAAAAAAACAAATGAAGAAAGCACAAAATCTTCTTCCATCCGGACTGTACCGTCGGCTCTGGACTTTCACCAGATCAGTCGCTGCCAGTGTAGTCAGCGAGTCGCGGGCTCAGACGTACGTACGCCATTACCGCCGGTCAGGAATTTCACCTTGCCCTGAAGATTGTCGCTATGAAGTTTTATGAAAAATAAAAACGCCCATGAATATTATGCTCAGGGCGTTCAGAAAGAAGCCTTGCTTCTACCGTTTTTTGAAAAAAAACAGCGAAACAGGCCGTTCCAAATACCTTCTCCCATCCGGACTGTACCGTCGGCCTTGGATTTGCACCAAGTCAGTCGCTATCAACTGCTTACGATAGCGAGTCGCGGGCTCAGACGTGCGTTCGTCATTACCGCCGGTCGGGAATTGCACCCTACCCTGAAGGCTGGTATTCAGTTAGGCAAAGTATAGCATATTTTTTGCGATTGTCTGTAATCATTTATGGGAGAAGTGCACTTTTACCCTTGCTCGCACATTTCGAGGACCGTCAGTAGTTCTTTTAAATCCCTAATGTATGCCCTTGGCACAACACCATTTCGCTCCATGTCCTGCTCGTTCCCTTGATAGGCAATAAAAGCAACTTGTCCGTCGCATGCCGCCTTACCATCGATCCACGAATCCCCGATCATCGTCCAAGCCGAAACAGGCCAATCCGGCTTGCGGCTGCGAATATAGTGAATGCCCGATGGAGATGGCTTCAAGATCGTCATCTGCTCGCGGGCGACGATTTCGTCAAAATAAGAGGCGATTCCCGTCTCGTTCAAAGCCTCCTCCGCAGCGGCATAAGCGTTGTTGGTCAGGATATACAGCTGATAGCGGTTCTTCAATTCTTCTAACACTTCTACCGCGTGCTGCTCCAGCACAGCGCCATGCATCCCTTCCTTTTCGATCACGGTTACCGCATCCCACATCGCTTGCTCCAGCTCTCTCGTCATTTGCTCTGCTTTTCGCCCGATCTCAATGAGCTGTGATGCGGTACGCTCTTCCCACTCAAGTGTGGGAGAAACGATCCCATTGTCCACCCATAGCTGAAAGATGGCCCGCTTCATCTCTGCGAAGTTGATCCTGGATTGCAATAAGGTATTGTCCATATCGAAAATAATGCCTTTTTGAAAGGTTATGCTCATTTTGTGCCTCCTTTTTTGATAATACGCCATGCTTGTCCAAGAATGACGGAATAATCTGGTGGCTGCTCCTCCCATTTTATCAAAAAGAGGACGATCCCTCCGTCATTTTATAACTTTTGGGACAGTCCCCTTTCTGGAGTTCGGTATTGAGTTCCTATTGCTTCTTCTTGGCGCTGTCTACTTCATACGGCACATCCTTTGGAACGCCTCCAGCTGGCCAGTCCTGTGCCTTTTTGGCAAAGTCTGGACGCGGCTTGGACAAAATATAGGCAGCTAGGTCCGCTGCTTCTTGATCGGTTAGCGAGCCTTGCTTGATACCGCCCATTTCCCCTAGAGGCATATTGCGCTGAATGTAGCCAGCAGCTTTGGAAATACGGGCCATACCTGCACCAATATTGAAGGAGTTATCCCCCCATAGAGCTGGTCCAGAGTTTGGTCCTGTACCTGAACCATCAGCTGCGTGGCATTGTAAACACGATTTTTGAAAGAGGGCTTCTCCATTTGCCACATTCGGTTGAGGTACGCTCTTCATATCATTTTTCTCTATCCACGGGCGCTCTTTAATGCCTACTGGTACATCTGTTGAGATATACGACAGATAGGCTACCATCGCTCTCATTTCATCGCTGTTGTAAGGCAATGGCTTTCCGTTCATGCTTCGTTGAAAACAACCATTGATGCGATCTTCAATGGTAACCACTTTTCCAGACCTTGGAATGTACTGGGGATAGACTGCGGTGACACCCGTTAAAGGGGAGGTCGCATCCATTCCGGCATTACCGTGACAGCTAGAGCAAGAGAGCTTATTCCCTGTGTATTCGGGGATCACTGTGCTCGTTTCATTCATTAACTTATGTCCATACTTAATCGATTCTCCCAATGGCCCTTCTGGCACCTTGTCCATACTAGGCGGGGTGTAGGAATCTAGATTGATTGCTCCCGATGCCCCACTCGCTGTTTTATCTTTGGCCTCACTCGCTGTTGAGGTGGGTTGGGCGGTCTGCTGTGTAGCGCAGCCAGCAAAGACCAGCATCGCCACTACAGCCATGGACAGCTTCTTCCAGCCTGTCTTCTCTTTTTTGATCATAGGTCTCACTCCTCCATGTTGATCGTGTATTCACTAGGGTAAGAGTAGCAAGAGGCGTGCCAAACGATTAAAACAGGAAAACGAACGACTTAGGGCTTCCAAACAGCAAGAAAAAGAAAAGACCATGCCAAAATGTCATGGTCAATCCGCGACAAAATGTCATGGTCGCAGCTCGTACTCTTCGATTTTTCGATACAGATTACGTACGCTGATCCCCAGCTTCTCAGCTGTCTTGGTCTTGTTCCATTGGGAAACGTCCAGCACGTGCTTGATATGTTCTCGCTCTACATTTTTCAGTAAAAATGCCTCTTCCTCGCCCGTCTCTGCTGATGTAGTGAGCTTTCGATCTGACGGGTTGTGAGGTACTGGCTGTGCGTGCGGAAAGAGATCCTTGTCGTCAATCTCCTCTCCTTTTGCCAAAACGACAGCGCGTTCGATCATATGAGCCAACTCCCGAACATTCCCCGGGAATGAGTAGGCCAAAAGAGCTGCCTGCGCTTTCACAGAAAGCGGTTTGACCGGATACTTACGCTTGAGGCGATTCAAAAAGAAAACAGACAGTGGCAAAATGTCCTCTCTTCTCTGCGTGAGAGGTGGAATCGTTATATCCATGACATGCAGCCGGAAATAAAGATCGGATCGAAACGTTCCTTCTTCCACTTTCTTTTCCAGATCCGCATTGGTAGCAGCGATGATCCGAACATCCACCTTGTGCAGAATCGGGCTCCCTATTCGGCGAAATTCACCGGTTTCCAGAAAACGGAGCAGCTTGACCTGCAAAGGAAAAGGCAAATCCCCTACTTCATCTAAAAAGAGCGTTCCTTGATGGGCAATCTCTACCAGTCCCTTTTTCTGAGCAGTTGCGCCAGTAAAGGCTCCCTTTTCATGCCCGAACAGTTCACTTTCCAGCATCGTTTCTGGTATTGCTCCCAAATTGATCGGTACGAATGCCTCTGATGCCCTCTCACTACATTCATAAATGAGTCTCGCGATGACATCCTTCCCTGTCCCACTTTCCCCTTTCAAGAGAACGAGAAAATCCGTACTGGCTACTCGCTTGGCGGTAGCTAAGACCTCCTTTAGCTTCGGGCTTTCCGCAACGATTTGAAACGTCGTTTTCCCGTTTGTCGATAGAACTTCTCTCAACTGTTGGTTTTCCTCGGTCAACTGCTGTTTTTCGACGGCCTTGGAAATCAAAACCTCCAATTCATTGAGGTTGTAAGGCTTTGTCAAATAATCATAAGCGCCGCGTTTCATTGCTTCGATCGCTGTTTCAATGGTTCCGTGTCCCGTCACAACAATGATTTGAATCGCAGGAGAGGTTTCCTTGCACCATTGCAGAAAGGAGAGACCGTCCATCCCGGGCATTTTCAAATCAAGCAAAATGACATGAATCGTTTCGCTGGTTACTAGCTTTTGTGCACTAATTCCGTCAGATGCTTCCAGCGTGGTATATCCCTTTCTCTTCAATCGACTGGTTAATAGATGGCGGAAATCTGCTTCGTCATCAACAATGAGTATACGTGTGTCAGTGTGCATCTTTTGTTCATTCCCCCTTTGCCGACGGCAGGATGACCGTAACAGTCGTGCCTATGTTTGGCGTACTTTCGATCTCGATTTCTCCGCCTAAATTCGTCACAATCCCGTAGCAGACCGATAACCCGAGACCAGTCCCTTTTCCAGGAGGCTTGGTTGTGTAAAAGGGCTCCAAAACATGTGGCAAATCTGCTGCGGGTATACCGCATCCATCATCCCTGATCCTCAGACGGAGTCTATCATTCGATGGAGAATCGGTTGCTATCTCAATATTCCCTCGCTCCTGGGTCGCGTAAAGCGCATTGGTTAACAGATTGAGCAAAATCTGCTGAAGCTGCCCTGGGGTAGCAAGAAGAAACGGAGCAGAGGCCGATAGAGACTGGTTCACCGTTACTTGTTTGACACGTATTTCATGGGACAGAAGAATGAGAATGTCTGATAGTACTTGATGAATATCTACTTTTTCTACGATAACGGGTGATTTCCCCGAAAAGTGCAGCAATCGGGTCGTGATTTCCTTGCAGCGGTTAATTTGTTTGTCCATCGTGTCCAAGTATTGGGTAAGCTCTCCTGTGTCCTGTAACTCTCGAATATCCTCTTCCACCAGACGGTCTCGCAAGTCTTGTCCATACAACGACAGAATGCCTAATGGATTATTGATTTCATGGGCGATTCCCGACGCCAAGAGTCCAATAGCAGCGAGCTTGTCTGCTTGTGCGATTGCGGCTTCCAGCTCTCGTTTCTCCGTGATGTCCTCGATAACCTCCAGAAAAGCAGACGACTCTTTCTCCGGATGCAGAGGAAAAACCTGATGGCGATAAGAACGGACACGTCCATCCTGATCGACTCTGGTGGAAATAAGGTCAGTCTGCTTTTCGTTTACCATTTGTCGTGTTCGGAGCATGCAACTACTGCATGAACTGAATTGCTGACCAATCGTCAGATGGCAGTCTTTCCCTAGAAGATTCGCCGCATCCTGGAACCACGCCGACGCTGTTTGGTTAATCCAGCGAATGCGAAAAGATTCATCTACGAGAATTAGCCCCATCCCCATGCCACTGACGACGAGATCAAGCCGTTTCTTTTCATCCAGAAGCTGATTGGTCTTCGTCTCCAGACTCTGTGCCATTTCATTGCAGGACGAGGCTAGTCTGCCAATTTCATCTGAGGTCGTCACTGGTATTCGCACGGATAAGTCGCCACCTGCGATTTTTTGCACAGCGGATTCAATCTTTTCCATTAATCGGCTAAACGAGACAGAAAACACAATGCTAATCCCCAACACGATAAGTGCGATGAATAAGGTCGTAAAGAGCAGGGACTGTTCCAATTTTGAAAAGGCTGCAAACGCCGTTTGGCTCGACTGCTCCAGCATAATGACCCAATGTGTGACAGAAGAGCGCTTGGCATAGTTGACCATGACATCTCCATTGGAGGCTTGATACGTACGGATAACAGGCTTGTCTGTTCGATCTGGTAGTGTCCATGAGGGAGGAACCGCTTGTTCATAATAGGTCAAAGAGCCATCAGAAGGCTTGCCCAGCATAAACGGATCTGCAAACCTATCGCTGTTCCCATCTGTGACAAACAAGTAGGCCTCGTTTTCATATCGAGCTCGCAGCGTGACTTGTTCGAGCAGCTGCTTTACATTGAGGTTTGCGTACATGCCGCCTTTTACACCATCGGCAGATACATGAGGAATCGCGATCGTTACCAGCAGCTTCCCTTCCGCTGATCGGACAATGCTTCCGATGTATGGCTTTCCCGACTGGATGGTGGGAAGAAGTTGGTTGTCTTGCTCCCTGATTGTGTTCAGTCTCTGGTGCTTCCAGCGATTCAGCAAAAACTGCGGCTCTCCATCCTGATGAAAAATCGCGACCTCCTCCATATAAGGGGAGGTTTTCAATAACGTATTCAATAAAAAATATGCATCATCATTGCTAGGGCGTTCATTGAGAAACCGCTGCTGAACCACCTCCATGGATTGGGAGGTATGTAAAAAAAGCATATCCAACTGCGCCAACGTATTTTCCACGTAAATCTGATTGGCTCTGTCTACCTCTTCTCGAACCTTTTCTTTACTGGTATCCAGATTGATAGAACCAAGAAACAGAAAAGGGATGATGGACATGCATAGTCCAAACAGGAGCATCTTTGTCTTCAGTCGATTGATGCGCGGTAGTCTGCTCCTCCTCATTTGTTCTTCACCCCATACCATTCCTGTGCCAGTGACCACTGTTGATCGGTTACGGTAATCGGAAGCTTGGACAAGGAAGTAGCATTGACAACCAATCGCACGTCATCCGGCCATTCGATTGACAGCGCGGTAGGCGGCACACCATCCAACACCCGCGCTACCATATGAGCAGCCTGCATGCCTTGTGCATGAAAAGAAACGCCGTAAGCGGCATACAAACCAGCCTTCACCTGCTCGGGATAAGAGCCCATGACAAACAATTGCTTCTCGATCAAAAGAGGCAAGCAATCGGTAATCGCGTCTTCCAGAACATAGCTAGGTAAAGGAAGCATGGCGTCGTATTCACCTGGAGAGAGCCTACTGAGCAATAGCTCTAAATCTTTTGGAGAAGCAACCTGCTCCACCTGCAAGCTAACACCGAGCAAGGAAGCAGCTGACCCTGCTTCTACGATGGCTTGCTCTGTCGTAGGAGCATGAGAATCGGCAATGATCAGAATGCGCTTGGCATCAGGCAACAAACGAGTGGTCAGCTCCAACCTTTTCCCAATCACATTCATTTGGCCATTGCTGATTCCACACGTAACCGTCCCCTCTGTCTCAACAAGTGGTAGCTCGACCAATGAGGCGACACCAATAAAAACGATAGGAACCGTCGTTGTCTCCTGTTGAATCAAAAAAGTCTCGTGCGCCCCTGTCGTGACGACGACATCAGGCTTTTTAGAAATCAGGTCCTGAACAAGAGCGCGCTCCTCTTCAAGAGTTCGAGCCGTGTTCAAATAAACAGGCGCATACTGAACACGCACTTCTTCACTGAGACCCAGCGATTGTAATCCCGCCTTTAATCCCGCTACTTTATCTTTTCGATCCTCATTGGCAATCACAATTCCTATCGTGTACAGATCGACGTCCTGTTTTTGCTGACTACTAGACCAATCGAGCAGAGTTCCTGTCACTAACAAGATGAGAAAGAGGATTTTCCTTTGTTTCTTCATCGGTATCACATCCATCTCTCATCATAGCGGCAAATGATTGCAGAAAATGTGAATAATTAACAAACCTTGGTCTAGAATACGGATTAGTCTAAATAATATGTTTTCCGTATTAATCATGATGATTTTATATATTTACTTTCACTTGTGTCATGGTACAATCCACCACCTATGAGTTTTTAGTCTTCACGACACGCGCAAAGTTTCTCTCAGCCGATTGCTTATACAATCGGCTTTTTGTATACAGTAACGCAGCCAGTGAGTGGCAACCCCATCTCTATCTGTCACAACTTTATGCAATTTCTGGTGTATTCTATGACACTGGGTACTTAACGGTTGTGTTGCATTGTGAAATGCCATCTTGAGGCTAAATTGTGTTGCGTGAAGCTCTAAAAAGAGTAAGATTCGCCGTCGTGGATACAACACAATTGGTCTTGTGCTGCAGTCTTAGCGTGGTTAAAATCGGCGTTTTTAGCTGTCCACATCCTTTAACGGTGTTTATCCGCGTTTTGCTGGTGCTACCCCGTCAAGTCCAATAAAAAAGAGCAGCTTTCGCCGCCCCTCGTGGTTACTACTTTTCCCACTTGCCGTTTTCCAACACGAACTCTACAGCCATGTTCGTCCCATCTGCGTAATGTCTCAGTACGTACAGACTTTCGCCTGACTCATGTAGATGGATTTGGGGCATTGAGTCCCCTACTTGTCTCCCCTGATTCGATCTTGGAAAGTGCTGTCTTGCTCATATCTGTACGTTCTGCAAGCTTATTCAACGATATATTTTCCCGTTGTCGGTAGGCGTGGAGTATATTTCCGATTTGCGTAGACATACGATGCCCCCTAAAAAAATTTATCGTTTATAATAATGATTTGGTAATATTTTACTATTCAAAATTTATTAAATCTTGCAATCGTGCATAATTAATAAAGAGGTCTACCGTTTTTCAAACAAACCCTACTTTTTCAGCCTCTTGGGCAAAGGTCAGCCAGGAGCCTCATGTTATGAGACGGGAAAATATACGTAAACCTTTCACAAGATTTCATAGTTGGAAATAGTTTGAAATTATTACGTTTTTATAGGAATATAGTCTTGATTGAACTTTGTGGAATCGAGTATAAGTATATTTCGGGAAGGGTGCCTCAATTTTGAATAAAAAGAGAATAATTTTGACTGTAGTTTTAATTATTGTGATTGCTGGTCTTTTTTATGCATTTGATAGGATGAAATATACATCTCTTAATGAAAAAGCATTAAATCAGATCACGAAAAATGATGAAGTTCGTATTGACATTCGTAGAGAATCTGATAGTGCAAGAGTTTCCGTTACAAATAAGGAAATGGTAGATAAAATTTTGAATGAATTATCAGTTGTGGAACTTAAAAAAGAGAATTTTACAGAGATAGATGGTGACTATAGAGTACGAATATATATTAATGGAGTAGA
This sequence comes from Brevibacillus sp. HB1.3, assembly GCF_013186635.1. NCBI lineage: Bacteria > Bacillati > Bacillota > Bacilli > Caryophanales > Paenibacillaceae > Brevibacillus > Brevibacillus sp. HB1.3. Next base: position 239,925 of record NZ_JABMIT010000005.1, read on the forward strand.
AAAGTTGAGCATGGCAGTATTCGTTGAAAAAATTTATGTGATGATTAGTAAAGAGGGTGATTATAAGATCGTGAATCAAAATAATTTCAAAAAAATGTTTGAAGATCCAAGCTTAAAGTGGGTTGTTTCAAAGGATAATTCAGATTAGAAATTAAGGGTCTGTCAAGATTTTTGTGTAAACTCAATCAACCGATAATGAAAAGGTTTCATCCCTAATTAGGACATCTTTCACGGAACCAACAGGGTCAAGGGCGTAAGGCGAAGTGAACCCTTGACGCGTTGGTGTAGAGAGACAATCCCTTCGGGGATGAAGCCTTTTTTTGTTAACGGATGTGTGGACGTACGCGATCCTCAAAGAAAACAGATAGCTGCAGTATTTGTTGGTAAACAAGTGGGAAGTGATATGGATGGACGATTCTGCCACGCGAAGGAAGCCAACATCAATTTTCCCATCCTCTAAAGCTTTCCGTTGCTCGGTAGATGTCATTTCTATATAGAGACAGCTCCACCTCGGGAAAACGCTCTCGAAATCCCTTTATGGTGTTAACCAGCATCGTGCCTGCTACCGTAAAACGAACCTGTCTCTTGTTCCTCTCCAACAGCTTCACGACAAAAAGCAACAGCAGTGCGCTGTCGCTTTTTCGGCGGCTCTTAGCGTTCGCTGCCCATTTCCAGCTATGATCAATCCGTTAATGAGCGCAAATATATTCCCTCCGTAGAACAAATCCTTTGGAGTAGCTCCGTGTATTTATCATCACCCGAATATAAAGGTAACGAAAAATCAAAATTTGACCATACACAAATCTTCATATCTTCAAATACAAACACGGTAGAGACTTTCTCACGAAGCCCTAACTCAAGGAATAATTCAAAATCATGTAGGTGTTTTATTTTCATGCTCTTACTACCAGATGCTTTCAATTGTGTATGAATTTCTTTAACCCTTATTTTTTTATTCTCACTATCTAGAGCATCTGCTGCCATTTCGACGTTTACTTTAGGTAATGTTGTTTCTATCCAAACTGAATTGTACGCCCAAAGTTTACGGAATACCTGTTTAAATTTCTCTTCTTCTCTTAGATAGGAAATTAGGGTAGGATTATCATCCGTCCTATCAAAAAAGATATTAACCTGTTCAAACACAGTTTGATTTTTTATTTGCAAGGGGAATCTATCCAGATTAAAACTTTTTTGTGGGAAACGTTCCGCCACAAGGTGACTATGATCTAAGAGAGCCGTATCACACTCTATATCTTTTTCCTTATCCTCTGATGGAGACCATTTCTTTCCCCATATACCCTCAACTATCTTAGTGAAATTCATCCAATTTCCTCCTCAAGCTTATTCTCGAAGGATTTTACCTGTATCATACAAGTCTAGATTTGCGCTGACAATCCCTGTTGGGTGAACACAAAAAAGCGACAGCTATGAGCTGCCGCTTTCTCCTATTCAGCGATTACGGAGTGCTGTTCGGTGTATCACCAGGGATCCGCGGTACATCCGGCTTGCCTTCCGAGTTGTTATACAAATACGTCGGCACATCGCCAATGATCAAGGAGTGCGTGATCGGGATTTTCGTCGTGACCGTCTGCTCCTCAGTCGCAAAAGGGATGACGATGCGCAAATCGACCTCCACGAAAATATAAACCGTCGCCAGCACCATGTTGATGCCTGCTTCCTTCAGCTCTGTCTCCAGCTTGGTCTTGACCGAGCCAATGGGCACGAAAGTCACTGGCAAATTCGGCCCCATCGATGCCAAAAAGGAGTTTCCTGTAGCCAAACCAAGCGGGATCGTGCGGTCTACTTTTTCCTGTTCGAACTCTTGGAGCTTATTCTGGACTCTCGCTGTTGTTTCGCCCACGATTCTTGCATATTCCTTGAAGTTGAACTGATACGCCTGAATCTGCCCCTTGTTGTTCTTCTCGATTTTGACAATCTGATTGAAGTCGACACCTTGCTGGGAAATCCGCTTGGTTACAGCATCTGTGATCGCTTCTTTCGCCAATTGCTCGGCTTTTTGCGTCGCCAGGATCATAAGAGTAGGCTCCAATCGATTTTGCAAAAACACAAGGGTCTGTATCGTCAAAACAAAAAAGATAACCAACGCGATCAAAAACGCTCTCGTACGTGAAAGCGGGTTTCTCCAACGCCGACGGGGTCGAAATACGGCCAATCCCGACACCTCCCAACTGGTACATCCTATGGTTGGAAGGTGGAAAAAAGACTACGTGTACAAAGAGTCTGAATTTCTATTTTTTGGAAAAATTAAGATACAAGCCAAATCCGATCAGCCCTGCGACAAACATCAACTGGGCAAAGACCAGCATCCCAAATAAAGTGAAGGCACCCGCCAAGAATGGAGCCATGAGAAAACCAGCGAAGAACCCGCTTCGACTCAAGAGCCCCTGCACCCCCATCACCTTGCCGCGCAGCTCGTTTTGGGCTTGCTGCAAAAGTGTGCTCTCATAAACCTGTGCTGCCCCGGAAAAAAGACCCGCGAAAACCAACAGCAGAAGCACAAACACAGCATGGTTTGCCGCGAATGCCCCTACAATCCCCGCGGAACAAACAGCATAAGCGACGAGCATCCCATTCACCAGCTTTACCCGCAAACGAGCTGCCACATAGGAGCCAAGCAAGCCTCCGACACTCATCGCCGTCCACATCAATCCGTGCAGAGTAGCATCACTACCACGCAATTGATCCGCCAAAAAAGGCAACCCGTAATTATACGCAGACGTACTGAGCGATACGAGAAAAGCTAACAGACTAATTGTCAGAAGTACGGGTGTTTCCCGCAAGTAGCGAAGGGTGACACGAAAGCCGCTCGATACTTTTTTCGCAGCTCGCGCATTGTCCCCCTTCTCCTCCCACCGAAGTCTCGTTAGAATCCATGCAGAGAAAAGAAAGCTGGCGGCATCCAAAACGATCACAATCGTATAGCCATAATGATCTGTCAGCCATCCTCCCAGCATGAAGCCTATAATGCCTACCGATGATTCCAGCCGAACCTTCCATCCATTGACCTGAACCAGTTGCTCACTCCCAAAAATTTGCGGCATGGATGCCTGAAAGCTAATATGAAACAGCGTATACAGCATGCCATTGAGAAAAGCCGCTGCAATTAATACATACGGTGTCGGATAAAAAGCGATGGCCACAATAGCAAGACCTGCCCCCATGTCGCTTGCGATCATGGTACGCCTTCTGTCCATTCGATCGGCCAATATGCCTGCCAAGGGACTAAACAGCATCCCTCCTAGTTGTCTTGCCACAAAAAAAGCGGTCATCCAATAAGCACTATGTTCAAATGTAAAAATCAACGCGCTACACGCAATCAAATTCATCCGTGATCCCAAGGACGACAACGCATTGACATACAAATACCATTTGTGATTCATCTGCATCCAAACCTCCCGATCATGACAGGTGGTTTGGATCAACGCCCCCCCTCTAGTGGGTGCGTACACTGATTATGGCAGTTGACATGCACATGCCTCCTCTTGAATGAAAATCGGAAAGCTTAGGTTCTCGAAACATTTTGATGGGGGACGTCTCCCCAAATCGCCCTGTACGGCATTTGTTGCCGTACCTTCATAATAGGTGGTGAGTGAGCTGATTGTCGATAGCACAAAAAAGACGCTTTTTCTCTAAAAGCGCCTTAAACTCAAGTAATCCTGTTGATTTACAATGCAATAATAATGGTAATTCATTTCCTCTTGGGCAAGCTCAGGCTATCACTTCTCTTGAAATTTAATCATATGGTGTAGGGAGTATGACTTTCGTTTGGGAGGTTATTTATGAATCTGGAACGTCTGGAACAAGCATTTGGCTCCCTCGTTTCGCCTACTCCTGCCCAGCTTAGACACGCTCTCGTATCCCTGTCTCCTTGCATGGAACAACTCGGTCCATACATCCCGGAGCCGCTAAACCTCCCTTATGGGCGCAAAGTATTATTCTCCACGCCACATGTAGAAGTGGTCTTGATCCATCTGCCGACAGAACAAGAATCCATTCCGCATAATCACGGTGATTCTTTTGGATGGGAATTGGTAATCTCAGGCACGTTAACGAATATGATTTATGTCCAAACGAATAATGAAAATGAAGTTCTACGAGCACAAACAACTCATGTCAGCACGGGTGAATACTATTTTGTTGAGCCTGGGGAGATTCATGCCATTCGCAACAATGGACAAAGTCCGGTTGTTTCCATAAACGTTTACAGTCCTCCATTGCGTAATTGCCGCCAATATTGCCCCTTTGAACCGACAACGTAATACTGATTTTCGTTTTTCTACAGGTTTTCTGTTATTTCCGATAGCTCATCCGCAGAGCTGGCTACCTGTGCCACTGCTTGGTTCATATCTTCCATGACTTTGAAAAAGTTTTCCAGCTCCCGCTGAATTCGTGAGCTCTGTTCTTTACTGTCTGAGACAGCGCTCATGATTCCTTCAAAAAAGGCATTCGTCTCGTTTGCTACCGCAGTGCTCGATTGGACTAGCGATTGAATTTCTACCACGACAGACGAGAGAACCACTGTCTGTTGGTTCGTCTTTTCGATCAGCTCACGCACACCGAACACTGACTTTTTTGTCTGTTCTGCCAACTTGCGTACCTCATCGGCTACGACAGCAAATCCGCGTCCTTGTTCGCCAGCCCGTGCTGCTTCAATCGCAGCATTTAAAGCCAAGAGATTCGTCTGCTCAGCAATTGCCGTCACGACCTCGACAATCCCTTGGATTTTTTCGGCGTTTTTCTCCATCGCGTTCATTTCTTCCGAGATTTGCTTGACGCTGCTCTGAATCAAGCACATTTGTTCCTGCTGTTTTTCCAGCTTTTCTTTACCTTCACGGGACAGCTCTTGTGCTTTCGTGGAAAAGCCCGTGCCATTTTCGGCAAAACGAAGCACTTCTCTCGACTGTTCTGTCAATTGCACCACAGACGCGCTGTTTTCTTCTGATACCGCTGCCAGCTCATGTGCGGAATTGGTCAGGAGGATTCGCAGCTCGTCCTTTTTGTCTTGATCCGCTCGCCGCGCCTTTTCATGCTCGTTTTCATATTCCTCCAGCACAATTTGCTGTTCGATGCTGAGAATCTTCGTGACGGCCCTGAAGGCTTGTACGAACTCGTCTTTGTCCGCGATGTTTTTTTGCAAGAGATCAATCAAGGAGACCAGCATGTTTTGGAATGCACTCAAGTACCATTTTGGTTCCAAGCCAATTCGCATATGAATAACCGCAATTCTACTGCGCTGTTCAATGTAAGCGCTGTCGATGCGTCCGCTAAACATTTCGCAGATATGGCGCTTCAACGTTAGTTTCAACCGTTCAATCGTGCTGTTTTGGTTTACAATTTTCATTAAAAGCGGTTCATTTTCAATACTGGCATAAAAGTAATCAATAATAGCCTCAATATTTTGAATGATAAGTGGTTGAAGTGCTTTCACAATGCTCAGTTCTTCTTCGGTCAGGTTGATCATTGCTAGTTGCTTCGCGAGTGTGCTTTTCCCTTCAATCTGCACTTCCCCCTTTTCCTTCACCCCCTGAAAAAAAGATTCACTTTTTCCTTTCCCTTTTAATCCAAAAAAGGTGGAAAACGGACATGTGCTCATAGCCTGAACTCCTTTTATCTGAGTACATATATCTCTGCAATATCCTTTCAATTATATACCTCTTTACAAACGGGTGTAAACCGCCCACCTTGACAATGGGCGGTTGAATGAGCCTTGCTAACGCCTACATTTCCGCTTTCCTCACGACTGCCCGTTGCAGCTTCCAGCTTGTCTTGTCCCATTTCCAGTACGACTCCACATACGCAATCGTATCGGCGTTGGCTACACCGCTGACTCTCTGCTCCCCTTTTAATTCACAGATGCCATCGCGGTTTTCATCGATAGGCTTGAGTACGCTGAAGGTGTTAGGCAAGACCTCTACTGGAGAAACCAGCTTCCCGTTCTTGTAGACACCATTTTCTTCATAGATTTTTTTGCGATCAGACAAATCGAGAACGACAGTCTCCCCCGTCTCCTTGATCGTCAACGACACTTTGTAATGATCCTGATAGGAGCCCGAAATCGTCAAGGGTTGCGGAACAGGCAGAATCACGGGCTTATTGTTCTTGTCTGCGAACAAATAAAACTCAGACGTCCCTGCACTGCCCCCAGTCGGCGCCTGAAGCAAAATTTGTTGCACACCCCCTCCGGTAAAATCACAAAAGAACATCTCCGGCTGATAGGCGCCATACGGTGTTGTAAAAAAAGTTGTTTTTTTCGCAACGGGGTCTTGCACCATGATTTTTAAGTGTTCGAAGTAAGGGCTGTCTGCTGCAAATCTCTTACCTAGCAACGTTATAAGATCTGGCTTACCATCGCCTGTCACATCCTGCCGTTTAATCTGGATTTCCTCAAACACAGTCGGAGGAGGCTGTACGTCTCTCGCCTCCAAGGCAAGAGCAGCTTGTCCCCACCCGGCTCCTGTCAACATCCACACGATACAACCAATCATACCTGCCCTCTTGCTTGTCCACATGTCGATACATCCACCTTTTCATCTGCTCAGCTTATCTGTAGTATGCAAAAAATGGCTTTGGTCATACCGTCCTACACGGTAAAATAAGTGAGAGGGAATGTAGAAAGTAAGGAACACTATGGCAATAAAACGTGCGGAGGTTCGCATGAGTACGAATCAAAAGGAATTACCATCACTAGCCGTAGCGGGAAAACGGACGAGTTGACGTTCATACATATAGGATGAAGGCTTTATCGAGGAGGCGAACTTGCATGACGACTCCCAAGCAAGAGCGCATATCAAAGGCTCCGCCTAGCCGCCGAGCACTTCGCTCTGCTTATGAACTGATTCTCACACAAATCTGGCCCCGTCTACCCGCCGCAACCGAATCCACTTGCAGGAGAATCGAACATGAAGATCAGACTCGTACAAAACGGAATCATCACTGAGGTAGAAGACATCGAAGAGGCTGCTACTCCACCTGTGAACGGGTTTTACTGGATTCATGCCACGCCATTTGATTTGGATATTTTACAGCCGCTGTTTGGACTGCATCATCTGGCTGTGGAGGACTGTATCGACGAGGAAGAACAGCGGCCCAAGCTGCAAAACTACGAGGATCATTACTTTATGGTCATCAATGGCATTACCTTCCACAATCATGATATCTTCTTGCGTGAAATCAATATTTTTCTCGGTAGCAGCACCATCATTACCGTAACGAAGCAGGAGGCCCCTGAATTTACTACCATGCTTTCGATCATCCGGGAAAAGGAAGTCAATCACCCCGATGCATTTCTATACTATCTGGTCGATCAAATTGTCGATCTTTATTTTGATGTGACCGAAAAAATTGAAGACCTGCTTGAAGATCTGGAAGAACAAATTTTGATGCACACGAAAAAATCCCATCTGGATCAAATTATCGGGCTGCGCAGTGAAATCCTGTACGCCCGTAAAATGCTCGTTCCCCAGCGGGATTTGATTGACGCCCTACATAAAAAAGAACTCCCGCTCATTCAACCTTATCTGCGGAAGTACTTTGGCGATATTGTAGACGATGCCAGCAAAATTGTAGAGAGCTTTGAAGCTTTTCGCGAGCTCATCGGGAACTTGCGCGAAGCGTATCAAGCGGCGCTTGCTGGCAGAGCCAACGATATTATGCGTGTTTTTACCGCCTTGACGACGATTTTTATGCCGTTGACGATTGTGACCGGTATATACGGGATGAACTTTGATGTGATGCCTGAGCTTCGTTCACCCTACGGCTACTACATCGTGCTGGGATGTATGGCGGTAATCGGCACGACGATGTTTATCATTTTTAAAAAGAAAGACTGGCTCTGATTAAACCAAATCGCCACAAGCGATGATCATGAGCGTCAGCATTTTGGACAAGTCATACTCATAGGGATGCTCGATATCCCGACCGTTCTCATCCACCAGAATTCTGACGATCGGACGGCTCGGCATTCCTTTGTTCGAATCGACAACGACACCAGACAGACCATTGTTCAGGGTGACGGTCAGACCAACCGGGTAGAGTGCAATCGTATTTCGTAAAGCCTCTACATAGACTTGGTCAAACAGTTTGCCTGAACCGGAGTAGAGCACCTCCATCGCTTCGTGAGGAAGCATTCCGCGACGGTATACCCGATGCGACGTCAGGGCATCGAATACATCAGCCACAGCCATCAAGCGACCAAACGGATGAATCTCTTCTTTTTTCAGGTGCCGTGGATAACCCGTGCCATCCCAGCGCTCGTGATGCTGAAAAGCACAGTGGGCTGCAAGCAACGGGATGTCGTCTTGCCGACGAAGCATTTCAAAACCGATCTCTGTATGTCTTTTCATAATCTCAAATTCTTCTTGCGTCAGGCGGCCCGGCTTTTTCAAGATGTTGTCTGGGATATGCACTTTTCCGATGTCGTGGAGCATACCGCCGATACTAATCTCCAACACATCTTTTTCCGAACAGCCGGTATTGATGGCAAGAGCTGTGCTATACAAGGCAACGTTAAATGAGTGTGTGAATATGTAATTGTCGAAGGCGCAAGCATCCGCCAATAAATTCATGGCTGAATCACTGTTGTTCAATTCATCCGCAACGATTTGCATGACATCACGCAGCTTACGTCCCAAACCCTTCTCCGAAAAAAGCTGCTGCCATTTGTCCGGGACTTGATGAACAGTTCGGAATGTATCGTGAATCATGGACATTGCTTGTCTGCGAGTATTTTCGGAAATGACTGTCTCCACGATGATATCATCGGTGCGCTTATCTTGGATGTAGAGACTGTTCACGTTTTTGGTTTTGAGTCGAGCTATCATTCGTTGGGTCAGTTCTACTCCGGCCCCAACGAGAATCGTTCCATTCTCTGTATAGATGGAACGAGCCAGTTTATCACCCGGCTGGCATTTTTGAATGGATTTCAGTCGCATTTCCTTTCCTTCGCCTTTCCTCAGGGTATCCCTATTATAGCGTGATTCGACTTGATTCTACATGAAATTTTTTCTAGATTTTCATTTCATGTCTATCGAGGAAAGACACTTGGTGAAAGAATCCTTGTTTGTCAAGGGAGATGATCATATGCCGCTTATCGAAAAAGAATTAACGCAACCTCTTTCATTATGTGACCAGAATGGCAGCTTGCTTCCCGAAGCGGTTGGCTGGTCCCGTTATCCGTTACATGACTGCCAATTTAGTGGGCATTGGCTTCGCCGGAAAAAATGGAATTTTTGGTTTATCACCGCGCCTGAATGTGCGATGTCGATTGCGATGGTCCATTTGGATTACGCTGGCATTGTCTTTGTCCATTTTATTGATCTAACGACAGGGGAGACCGCGGACAGTGCCGTTACGGTTCCTTTTGGTGCAGGGATTCGGCTTGGTGCCACTGTAGATGAGCCTTGCCATTTTGCGAGTCGCAAGCTCTCCGTCTCCTTTCACCCAGAAGCCAGCGGAACGAGCGTACAAGCGACTACCATCTGTCCCGGTGATAAGCTTCTCTCGCTCGACATCGTGATTGATCCGCCAGCCGAGTCCTTAAATGTGGTGATTCCGTGGAGTGCGGAGCGCTTTCAGTTCACATCGAAGCAAATGGCCCGGCCTGTGCACGGCACCATTTCCTATAACAGGAAAACCTATTTGCTTGATCAACAAAATACTTTTGCCAGTTTGGATTTTGGACGTGGCGTTTGGCCGTATCACACTCGCTGGAACTGGACGACCTGCTCTTTCCGTCACGCGGAAGGTGTTGCAGGCTTTAACTTTGGCAAAGGCTGGACGGACGGAACGGGTATGACGGAAAATGGCTTGATGATCGACGGTGTCCTCTACAAGCTGAGTGAACAAATGCGTTTTTCCTACGATCCTGAAAACCGGATGCTCCCTTGGACGCTTGCGAGCGAAGAATCGTCTGCTGTACGCCTTACCTTTACACCACTCTTTGCTCGAACCGAGCACAAAAATTTTGCGTTGGTGCGGACCACTCTGCATCAAGTAATCGGCCGATATGACGGGACACTCTCAACACCTGATGGAAAAACGATTATGGTACAAAACAAGATCGGAATCTGTGAAGAACAAAATGCCCGTTGGTAAAACAGGAGCGAGAAAAACTAAAAAACCTTTGTCATCGGACAAAGGTTTTTCTATAGGCAAACCATTTGTTGTTTTACAACATTTTCACGACAGCATCCCGCCCAATCATCCCAGCAGTAATCCCCTTCTCCTCCGCTGTCGTCGTCACGGACTCCAGCGGTGCATCCAGCAATTCCTGTATGGTCTTGACCCCCACCGCACGACCGGCAAGAATTTCTCTTGCTGCTAGCCTTTCGTTTAATAGCCCTACATCCAGCGCCCCACACATGATGTAGCCATGATCGGTCGTTACAGCCAATAGCGTCGTCTTGGGCAAACGAACGGTGACAGCAATAGCCGTCCCCTCTGGAAAGTGGATTGGCACTACCTCGACCATCAAGATTCCTCCCTTTTCTCTCCTGTCTGTTAGCGTTACCATCCTATGACATTAAGCAGAGAAAGGTGAGATTTGAATGAGGGAGCTCCCTGATCGAGTTTTAATGCACGATGCTTGTCGGAAAGTGCTCATCCTCCATCGCTACTTTCCGTTTCATGACTTCAATCATATACGTTGCGAGCATGTGAAACAGCTCTTCTTCGTCCATTTCCTCGACCAAGTCCAACAAATCATCCCGAGACTGCTCAGCGAGAATGCCGACGATAACCGCTGTAATATCCTCTTCATCGCCATTAAAATGTCCTCTGTACAGCTCGTATACCTCATCAATGAAGCGCATCGCTCGTCTCCTCCCGTTTTTCGATAGCATTCCCGAAAAAACGGTCTCTACGATTGGTTTTTTGACGCGGACGATATCTTTTCCCAACGAGGAAGAAACGCATTTTGCAGCATCTGCTGGTCCTTTATCGTGGTGGCGAGCACTTCACGTAGCATCTCGGGTAAGAAAAACGTAAGCTCCCTGCCGAGCAGCAAATCGGGAAACATACGATTGTACATAAACATATCGATCGTCCCGACTCGATACAGACGCTCGCGATCAAGCGGTTTCCCGTTGACTTCAATCTGGATAATTTGCGGCTCGTCATCCTCACTGTAGCGAATCTGCAATCCGTCCACGCACATCCATCCTTCTATTTTGCCGCGAAAACCGTAGCCTCGTAGCTCCCGCTGAACCATTTCCGGTTGAATCGCTTGCTCCAGAACAGTGGTGAGCTGTGCGCCTGTAATCGTGACCGCACAGGGATTGATCGGGTGGGGCATACTGTGCAGCAAATCGGCAAAAGACAAACTGCCCCGTGGCAAATCTGCAAGCAACAGCCCTCCATTTGCCATACCGATCTCAGCACCCGTCCATTTGCGAATACTCGCTGCGATGAAGGAACCATAGGGGGTCTCCTCCGTCCAGCCTATATGCAGGTCTTGCTCCAGTTGCGCAATCGGCTGAAACAAACGATTTTCTGCCCATACTTTTTCACTCTCAATGAACTGGCTCAATGATTCGTCTACCTGATACTGTTCTGTTTGAAAAAGCTCTGCACGCACGTCTTTGATGCCATTTTGAGTCCTGTCCCAGACGAGCTCCACATGACCGACATACTCGCCAAATTTCCCGGCTTGTGTGATCAAGGTCCCTCCTATGCGTTCTCCATGAGGCAGCGCCCGGTGAGAGTGTCCACCCAAAATGATATCCAGGCCATCGACTTCACTAGCCAGCACACAATCTGTCTGATAGCCGAGATGCGAAAGCAAAATGACAACATCCACTGCCGAGCGCAGCGCCGCAATCTGCTCACGCAAAATCGGGATCGGTTCCTTGATCTCCCATCCCATGCTTTGATAAGAGGGACCAAAAGGAATCGTCATTCCCAAGATCGCCAGCCGCAGCTCGCCTACGGTATGAATAGCGTATGGTACAGCCCAAGACGGAACAGAATTGGTTGTCGGTTCAAACAGATTGCCTGTAATGATCGTGAAGCGTGCATCTGTGTACAGTTCATCCAGCTTGTCTTTTGGGAGTGTGATGCCTTCGTTGTTTCCAATCGTCGCGTATTGAATCTCGCTTCGGTTCATAATCTCGACATTTGTTTTCCCAAAGCTCGCTTCCGATCGGATATCCATTCGATCCATATGGTCTCCAATATCGACCGTTAGCACATGCTCTCCCCTGCCCTCCCACTCTTCTCGGTGTATGCTCAGGCAGGTTGCAATTCGCGGCATCGTATCAAAATGGCTGTGCAAGTCATTTGTGTGCAAAATGTGTAAGGTACAGGTGTCAGCCACGACTTTCCCCTCCCTCTCGTCTCTTTATCCAAAAATCGCTTCTCCGATCATTTGTATGGCAATTCCCAATATCAAAACACGCAAAAACAGCACGATGGTGCGACCCTTCATTTTACTGGCAATAATCGCTCCGAGCTTTCCGCCCGCCCATGCTCCTGGTGCGAGCATCGCTGCATACAGCCAGTGTACGTTGTCGTGGAAGATATTCGTGATTGACCCAACCACCGCTGATAAAAAGATGACCAGCATGGACGTAGCCGTAGCAATGTGTGGCGGGAAGCGAAACAAAATCATCATGGCTGGAACCATCAGGATACCGCCACCCACGCCAAATAGCGAAGAGGTAATCCCGACAAAGAAGGCAATCGTAATCACGGACCATTTGCTATACCCGTACACGTATTCATTTCCTTCGTTGTCAACGAAGTGGCGTTGGACTTCCCACTTAATGCTGCGTGGCTTGATTTTGTCTTTGACCATCAATACGACAAACATGCAGAGCTGAAACAAGCCAAACAGCAGCGAAAAGCCCTCCACTGCTAGTAATGTATTAAGATACACGCCCACAATAGCACCTGGGGCACTCCCGATAAAAAAGAGCAGAGCACTCTGCTTATCTACTTTTTTTTGCTTGAGATAAGAAAGAGAAGAAGAAAGGGCGGTTACCGCAATCACGATTAGCGAAGTCGCCGCTGCTACTTGCGGGTTCATCGATCCAGGCATGTACCAGTTCGCAAAATAAAGCAGAGCAGGTACGAAAAAAATCCCTCCACCCAGACCCGCGATACTGCCAATGACACCAGCCACGACTCCAATGATGACAAACAAGATGGCAATTACTGCAAGCATGAAACTCCCCTTCTTTCTAGCTATGTGGAGAACAGGTCCATCTGACGAGGATTCAGACCAGTAGGTGCAAGGCCAAGCATCTCCGAAAACTGCTTCGCATTCGCTGCTGCATCTCCTCCAGAGTTATTGTTGAACAAAATGCAGACTTCATCCGCTTCCTGTTCGAGCAGTCTGATGTGTTCAACCCACTCTGCAAGCTCTGTCTCACTGTATCGATATAAATAACGGACATCTCGCCAATTTTGTCCCTCTCCGGGATCTCGCCAGCCCGCTTTGTTGCGCCCATGAAAGCGGACCAACGCCAAGGATGTCTTCGTCACGGCAGGAACAATCGGGACTGAGCCTTTCCCGACTTGCGGTTCGTCACATACGACATGTGTCGCTTCGATCTCGCGCAAGAAATCAAGCGTTCGCTCTGAATAGCGTGATTCAAACCAGCTTTGATGGCGAAACTCCACTGCAAACGGATACGCCTGCATGGCTTGGCGGCAAGCAGTCACATACTGGACATGCTCCCGGGTACAATCGAACCACGGCGGAAACTGAAACAGCAATGCTTTGAGCTTGCCAGCCTCTACGACGGGCTGAATGCTCTCCTCAAACTGGCGAAACAATTCCCGTCTGCTTCCCGAAGCGGTGTCCCCTCGTTGATGTCCCGTCATCCCTTGATGAGGCTTGACGATAAAGCCAAATCGTTCAGGTGTATCCTTCACCCACGATTCGTAATTTCGCTGTGGTAAAATAGCGTAAAAAGAACTATCCACCTCTACAATTGGAAAGTGGCTGGCATATACAGACAGCTTGTCTCGATTGCGCACACCTTGTACGTACAATTCGTGCTGATCTCCCCAGCCGCAAACTCCCACTTGTATCATAGTCATCGAATGCTAACCTCCAAATCATAGCCGAATAGAGAAGAAGGACGAAAGCCGAATGAAAAATCCCGCTTGGTTGGGCGACCCCTTTGCGATTAAGAATAACAAAATATTCCTGACGAAAAAAGTAGCGAAACGCCTCCTGGCCGAAGCACAAGAGGCGTTTCCTTATGAGTATTCTGCTTTACTCGCAGGTCATGGAGCAACGATTACTGCCTGTGTACCGATGCCAAACTCACCTGACAAGCATGTGTTCGCTTGGGATGGGACAACGTTTCTTCAAGCCTTGCAACACATCCGCAAGAACGATCTTCAATGGTTAGGTGTCTTGCATACACACCCCCATACACCGCCAATCCCTTCTGCACGCGACATTGCTGGCTGGCATTATCCCACGCTAAGCTATTGGATTGTGGGACTCGCATCCGCCCAGCCAGCATGGCGTGTCTATCAATGGGTTCAGGATGGAAATAGCGGGTCATTTGAAGCACGTGACTACACACTGACAGAAGCGGCTTGTGACGATGAGGAAACCACTGGTTCTTCTCCCCCAAAAAACTCTTGATACAAAGCAATCACAGCACGGTCTGCCTCTTTTGCCTTCACCCCAAACATCATGCTTACTTCCGATGAACCCTGATTGATCATTTCCAAATTGATTTTCGCAGTAGCCAACGCCGTTGTGGCTCTCGCCGTTGTCCCCACCGATTGACGCATACCCTCCCCGACGATCATGACGAGCGCAAGACTATGCTGAACAGCGACATCATCAGCGAACAGCTCCCGGCGAATGCGCTCTACAATCCGCTGTTCCTTCTCTTCCGTAAGATCGCGCTCACGCAGAATGACGGAAATGTTATCAATCCCAGATGGCGTATGCTCATACGAAAGCTCTTCCTCCTCCAAAATTTGCAGCAGCTTGCGACCAAAGCCAATTTCGCGGTTCATCAGATACTTACTGACGTAAATGCTGCAAAAGCCGCCGTCACTTGCAATCCCCGACACTCTGTTTGTAGCAGCTCCTCGCTCGGCCACAATCATCGTACCAGGTGCAGACGGATTGTTCGTATTCTTGATGCATACGGGTATATTTGCTTGATACGCGGGAATCAATGCTTCCTCGTGGAATACACTAAAACCGGAATAGGACAGCTCCCTCATCTCGCGGTACGTAATCTCTGTCACTTTTTTCGGATTGGCAATCAGGTTTGGATTGACCACATAAACAGAGTCCACATCGGTAAAATTCTCGTAGACCTCTGCCTGAACTGCCGCAGCCAGAATCGAGCCCGTAATATCCGAGCCACCTCGTGAAAAAGTAACCAGATCACCGGCGCGCGAATAACCGAAGAAGCCAGGGAAAATGACGATTCCCTCGCGCTCTCGCAATGTCGCCAATTTGGCATACGCTTCAGGGAGGATATGCGCATTGCTTGCTTCATCCGTAACCAGCATTCCTGCATCCTTTGGATTGATGTACGTCGCTACCTCCCCCAAGCTCTGCAAATAACGAGCAACAACCTTGGCGCATGTATCCTCTCCAGCAGCTTTGACTGCATCCATGAATCTTTCCGCGGACAAGCCCGCCTTGTTTGCGAGAACTTCTTCGAGCTCCGCTTCGATTGCTTGACCGATCTCGGCAGAAAGCCCGAGATCTGCCACAATCTCCCGATAGCGCAAGAAAATGGCTTGTTTCGCTTCCTCTGTCGGCTCCCCAGCCAAAGATCGCTCCGCATAGGCAATTAACAAATCAGTAACCTTCGTGTCTTCCTTGTTCCGTTTCCCCGGTGCCGATACAACAATAAATCGTCTGTCCCGATCCGCCATAACAATTTGACATACTTTTTTTATTTGCTCAGCATTCGCCAGAGAAGTTCCCCCAAATTTTGCTACCTTCATGATTGATTCCTCCACCCAACTCTCACGTCTTATGTTCTTACTAGCTTAATTTATCCACACAAAAAGAACAAGTGTCTTTTCCGCGTAGACACACAGGAATATTCATCAAGATTTGTCGCATAGTAACGATGAGTACATCATCACGTACAGCCACCTAGCACGAAAGTCTCTGCAACGAGGTGAACGAATGAAAAAGCATATCCTCTTTTTCCCCCTTTTGCTAGCTGTCATTCTGGCTCCTTCCTTCAACGAGACAGCCAATGCCATTCGGGGAAAAAATCGCGAGTATTACGAAACAAGAGGAGATATCGTTTGGGAAGTACCGACAGAGAGCAAGGTGATTGCCCTTACCTTTGACGATGGTCCAGATCAGGTATACACTCCTCAGATCGCGGCGCTTTTGAAGCAGTATCAAGCGAAATCCACCTTTTTTGTCGTAGGCAATCGTGTGAGCGAGTACCCGGAAATCGTCAAATCTCTCGCGAATGATCAACATGAGATTGCCAATCACACTTACAGTCATCCAGATATTCGAAAGCTGTCAGCGAAACGACTGTTAGAAGAGGTGCAAAAAACGCAGGAGACGATTTATTCGGCAACAGGGGTTCGTCCCACCCTCTTTCGTCCACCGGGGGGATATTATGACGAAACCGTCGTCGATACAGCCAAGCAAGCTGGTTTTCTCGTGATCATGTGGTCCTGGCATCAAGATACACGTGATTGGAGTGACCCCGGTGTTAAAAAAATCGTCAACAAGGTTTTGAACAACGCTCGGAATGGAGACATCGTGCTATTTCATGATTACGGAGGCAATCGAAGACAGACCGTACAAGCCCTCGAGCAAATATTGCCTGAACTGAAAAATAGAGGATATAAATTCGTCACGGTCAGCGATTTGTTGAGAGGATACGGACGTGCGAAGCAGGTAGACTATCCTTAATGTTTTCCAATGAAAAAGTGCCCCTCGCAATAAGGGGCACTTCTTCTCTGATCGATTTGATTATTTCGTTTCGTTCTCCGAAGTAGAATCCGTCTCTACCTGAACTTTTACAGGTACAGGCTGTTGCTTCGTAGGCACGGTATCATCCTTTTTCATAAAATCTGCGATCATTTTGTTCATATCCAATCCGGATACGTCTTTCAGCATCTCAGGAAGTTGGGCCATCAGCTTCGTAACATTCCCGCTCAGACGATTGACGCCATCTCCCTGACCGCCTCCCGCATCCACGATCGTTACTTTATCGATCGCCTTCATAGGCTCGGCAATTTTCTCAGCCAGCTCAGGGAGCATTTTCGCAATAATATCGAGGACAGCCGCATGGCCGAATTTTTCAAATGCTTCAGCCAGCTTCTCTTTCCCTTCTGCTTCGGCTTCGAGCTTGAGTCGCGTGACTTCTGCCTCAGCGGTACCGCGGGCTTTTTCAGCCTCGGCAATCGCCAACCCCTCCAGACGCTTCTGCTCGGCATTTGCTTTTGCCTCAGCTTCGATGCGGTACTTGATCGCGTCTGCTTCTCTCAGCTTCTTCGCTTTTTCCGCTTCTGCCGCCTGTTCCACTGAGTAGCGGTCGGCGTCCGCCTTTTTCTTCACTTCCGCATCATATTGCTTTTCGCGACGAAGAATTTCTTTTTCCTCCAGCTCGATTTCCTTCTGCTTGCGGACGAGATCAATCTTCATCTCTTCTTCTGTAACCTGCTGCTTGGCGACAGCTTCTTGCAGCTTGTAGGCTTGGTCTGCGCTCGCCTTCGCTTTGTCCTGCTCTTGCTTAAACGCCGCTACCTTCAGCTCTTTTTCCTTTTCAGCTTCGGCAATGTTCGTTTCCTTCAGAAGCTCTGCCTTGCGTGCCTCTTCCTCTGCCTGTGCCTGCTTGATCCGCGCTTCTTTGTCCGCATCAGCCTGTGAGATGGTCGCATCGCGCTTCACCGCAGCGATTTGCGGTATTCCAAGCGCAGCTAAATAGCCGTTTTTGTCCCGGACATCCTTGATCGTGAAGCTGACAACGGACAGCCCCATTTTTTTCAAATCCTTTGTTGCTACTGATTGCACCTCTTGTGCAAATCGCTCACGGTTTTTGTAAATTTCCTCTACCGTCATACTGCCGAGGATTGCCCGCAAATAGCCTTCGAGTACCTCCTGTGCTTCTGTGCGCAGCGCCTCGTCACTCTTGCCCATAAATTGCTCGGATGCGGTCGCGATATCTTCAATCGAGCCGCCTACCTTGATGATCGCTACGCCATCTGCCATGACAGGAACGCCCTGTTCCGTATACACCTCAGGAGTCGATACGTCCAGCTTATGAGACAGAAGACTCAGAAAGTTTGCTTGTTGAAAAATAGGGAGGATAAATGCGCCGCCTCCGCGGACGATCTTCATCTTGCGCCCGGATTCGTCACTGAGTACGTTTTTCGAGCCAAGATAGCTACCCGTCACGATCATGGCTTCATCTGCACCCACTGTTTTGTAACGGGCCCAAAAGGCAATACCTAAAACGAGAAAGACTCCGACGACAACACCTACTATCGTCAAAATGCCAGGATCTAACATCATTTCTCATCTCCTTCGCCAGATTCAGTGTAAAAGGGGGTCACATACAAGACATGGTCACGGACCTCGACTACGACGACACGGGCTCCTTGCGGGATAATTTGGCCCTCAAGACTCGCTGCCATATGGTAAGTGGTTCCACTAATCATCGGCAGCAGTACCTCTCCCAGGCCTTCTGCAGGGATCGTCGTCCCGACTTCCCCCAGCTTCCCTCCTAATTGACTCATGGAATAGCTCGTGGAATTTTCCGCATGGCTCATCGGCTTTACCCACAGGAAGTAAGAAACAAGAGCCAAAGCGATACCAATGACAGCTGCCAGCATCAACACGACAAACGTACCGAGAGAAGTGTACCGAGATAACAGATACCCCGCTCCGCCAAAAGCAGTCATGCCGCTGACCAACAAAATGGGCTGTGCAAAAGGCAGATGCAGATGTCCCAGCCAATCCGAGAGCGCATCGCCAAACAACAGTGAGATGAGCGTGTAGAGTAGACCAAGTACAAGGCAGACTATGTAGACGGTTTCAAGTACGCCCACGACTGTCCCCCCTTTCTAAAATTGCCTCTATAGTGCATACGAGTGAGGTGGAAAATAGTTTCATAAATAAGGAATTAATCCCTTTTCTTATCACTTTTTCTGCTGAAGGACTCTTTGGATGCGTCGAACTCCTTCCTCGATGTTCGCCAGGCATTCCCACGAATAGGTCAGGCGCAGCCACCCCGCTTCCGCTCCATAGACACTGCCGGGTGTAAAGACAACACCCTCTCTGATCGCATCATCCAGCAATTCTTTTTCGTCCCTGGGAACGAGCAACCGACACCAAATATGATAGCTGCCACCCGGCTCATTCCATACCGCATAATCGGAGAGATGATTGTGCATAGCGCGTACCATCGTTTGTTGTTGCTCCAACAAGTAACGAGACATCCGCTCCTGCTGACTGTTCCAGCTCTTTCGCTCAACAAATGGCCGGGCGAATTGCTGGGAGACGCTGCTCGTGCCAAAGTCCATTTGCTGCTTGGCATCGGCTAGTCTTTCTACGACAGATCTTGGTCCCACCAGCCAGCCAATTCGCAAGCCTGGCGCAATCGTTTTCGAAAGACTCCCGACGTACAGAACAGCCCCCGTCTTATCGATGGCTTTGATCGGCTTGGGCGGTTTAGGGCTTCCTGCCAGTGTAAGTGCGCCGTAAGCGTCGTCCTCCACGAGTGGCAGGCGCAGCTCCTGACAAATATCGAGCAACTCGGATCGCCGTGCCTTGCTTAAAATCGTCCCGGTTGGATTATGATAGGTCGGGTTCGCGAAAACCATGCGAATACGATGCTCCCGATGCAATTCGTAGACAGCCTCGGGTACAATTCCGTTCTCATCCATCGGCAAGCGAAATAAACGCAGGCCAGCTGAACTGAATAAGGGCAAGGAATACGAATAAGAGGGTCCCTCCATTGCGATTGCATCTCCGGGATTCAAGAGACACAGTGTAATGAGATGCAATGCCTGCTGCGCCCCTGACGTCACTAAAATTTCATCGGGGGAAGCGTGAATGCCGTAGTTTTCTTGCAGATGTACAGCCAGTGCCTCACGCAGACGTGGCTCCCCCTTTGGATGCGCGTAGCCCAGCTCAAGCCTGATCTCGTTTTCTTCCCCCGGCGTCGTTGGTATCAAAGACGGGATCATCGTCGTTGCCAATTCTGCCTTTGCCAGATTGATGATCGAGGTATCGAAGCACGCATCCTGAATGCGTTTCGCGAGTGGATAGGCTGGCAAGAATGCCCCGCCATTCGTGTAGGTGTACCAGTTTGGCATTTGTTTGACGCCCCACAGATCACGACTGACCCAAGTCCCGCTCCCTTGCCACGATTGTAAAATACCTTTTGCCCGCAATTCTTCGTACGCTGCCGATACCGTCCCGCGATTGACGCCAAAGCGTCGTGCCAACACTCTTTCCGGCGGCAGAGATGTACCCGGGGACAGCACTCCTAGCACAATCTGTCGTTCCAGCTCTTTGGCGATTTGTATATAGATCGGAACTCCCGCATCTTTGTCCGGCTTCCATTCCATCCTGATCCGTCCTCCACACTTCCTGTTTTCATTTTCCTCCCTTTCGACAAATTGGCTTACTGCTCCTGCTGCCAATTGGCTCTACCGTTTATACTCGGTCGCCTCTAAGATGAAACAACACAAACTTTTAATCGATAAAGGATGGGATTCGGATGAGCACACAGCTTCCTATCGAGAAGCAAGTCCTACAAAAAGAGCAGCCAATCACTCCTGACCAGCTGCATATAGAGAAAATGGGCTTGCTGTATGGCTTCATCGGGGTGCTCAGCTTCAGCTTGACCTTGCCTGTAACGAAGATGGTTGTTACCGTACTCTCTCCTCTCTCGGCAGGGCTGGGACGAGCGTTGATCGCTGCTGTACTGGCTGCTTTGGTGCTCCTACTAAAACGAGTACCGTTTCCTACCTGGCAAGAGACCAAGAAGCTGTTTCTCGTATCCGCCGGAGTAGTAGCAGGCTTCCCGTTTTTCTCGTCGTGGGCGATGGAGAGAGTGCCCGCTACGCATGGTGCAGTCATCATCGCATTATTGCCATTGGCCACAGCAGGCGCAGCAATATTTTTTTCAGGAGAACGCCCCACCCGGAAGTATTGGACTTCGAGTGTGATCGCCTGTGTGACGATTATCGCCTACGCGATCAGTTCTGGATTGGGTGCTCTCCAATGGGCGGATCTCGCCTTGCTCGGGGCTGTCATCAGTGCGGCTATCGGATACGCTGTCGGCGGTGAGCTCTCCAAGACAATGGGTGGTTGGCAGGTCATCAGTTGGTCGTTGATCTTTGCCTTTCCGTTTCTCGTCGTTCCGCTCACAGGTCCTCTGCTCACTGACTTAAAACAAGCCACTTGGCCTGTCTGGCTCGGTTTTGGCTATATTAGCGTGATCAGTATGTTTCTCGGCTTTTTCGCCTGGTATCACGGCCTGGCAATCGGCGGCGTCTCCAAGGTCAGTCAAATTCAATACCTTCAACCCTTTTTATCGATCATCGCAGCCTGGCTCCTCCTGTCAGAGCCATTGACACTCGGCGCTGTTCTCTCCGCTGTCATCGTCGTGTTTGCTGTCGCAAAAGGAAGAAAAGCTTCCGTACAGCAAAAAGCGTAAGAAAAGAAACACCGCTCCTCTTCACTAGGAAAAGGGCGGTGTCTCTTGTTTTTATTCTGCTCTGCTCAACATATTTCCCAAGTACATCGGTTGATAAGTGGGATCAGACAAGACTTGCTTGACTTGATCCGGACGTGTTTTGTGGTCGTTCGGCAGTTGTTTCCATTCGTCTAGCGTGACCCAGCCAGCCCATTCGATTTCTTCATCGACGATACCACCCGGCGTTGGGTTTGTCTCTTCACCGACGAGCTTCGCCAGAACTCCTACTCCGACTGTATGCTTTCCGTTCCCTTCCTGATCGATCCGATCGTCTATCCAGATCAATCGCTCCATTTCCACGAGGAGTCCGGTCTCTTCCATCACTTCTCTTTTCGCCGCGTCTGGAATCGCCTCTAAATATTCTACGATTCCACCTGGCAGGTTGTAAAAGATGCCTCGTTGTGTCTGCTCACGGATGAGGAGGACTTTCCCTTCGTGTTCAACTACTACGGTGACTCTCAAGCGAATCGCTGACATTTCGCTCGCTCCCTTCTCAGATGGCAGGCGTACGCGTAACATTCAGGGAATCGACACCGGAGTGCGCTAACCATTCCTGCAATGCCATAAGTCCATATTGTTCCAAAAACTTTGCTTCAGAATCCGCGATGGCATGAAGCATCATGAACCTGATTACGTCCTTGCCGTTTGTATAATATTCAAGTCCAGCCTCTTCATAATAGGCAGGGGTCAGTACCATATGATTCAAAACCGATTTTTCCACGATTGTATCCCCGAGCGAAAAGACGCTCCCAGACTCCAAACGGGTAGATTGACTCTCCCACTGACGAATTACCTGGGCTGCTATTTTTGCCAAATGCGTGATCATTCTCTGTTCAAACTGATAGGAATAGGCGAGGTACTCTGTAGCCCCCATCTCGTGCAGCTCAAGCGTGGCGTACGTCCACCATCCTCGCTTGCGCGTAGCCGGATAGACAGCAATCAGGATATCCGCATCCTCGGATTGATACAGATCACCTTGACTCCCAAAAAAGCGGTGGCAATGATCCATTAATTGCTTTACCACTATCATATGTGCAACCCCGCTCCAGTAAGTATGAAAACCTTTACAGCTACCTATTCAAAGAAGACAACAGCGCATTTGAAAAAGGTTGGTACTCGCCCGAAAAAAGCATGCCTGGATATGTAGGCATACTTCGTTGATGGGTAGGCAGCGTTATCTTTGTATATACGAACATTTTATCATTGTGCGGGGTGAATGTACATGTTTGAACACGCACAAAAAAGCCCCCGGTTATCCCGAGGGCCTAGTTCTTGTTTATTTCGTTACTTTCACCAAAACTGTCATGCTTTTTCCTTGGTACTTCACCTTGAGCTTCGTTGCCATCGGCGTAAAACTCATACAGCTTAAAGTAGAATGTCTATTCATTCGTCGTCTAACTAAAGTTAATGGCAAGTAACCAATATTCCCCATTTACGTAATAAAACGTGAAGGAGTGAATTCCGCATGTCCGACTTCGTATCAATCCTACTGATAGCACTGCCCCTACTTAGTTGGGGGTTTATCGTAAATTCCCAGTCCCTTCGTAAAAGATGGCTGTATGTATTGTTCACATTCATCATTTTTTGGGGGATTGTCGGATTAGATTATTACTTTGACCCTCCACCTCCTCACGATGAGTAATTATGAACTACGGTGATAATTCTCTTATATATCAACTTGAATACAGGGAGTCATTTATCTATGAAATTATTTTTGAAGCTCACAATGGGCATTTTAGCAACTGGCTGGTTCTTTCTTCTTTGGTGTAAGCAAATGCTTCTTGCAAGTGACATTCCAGTAACAATTTCATTCGATGAAATGCAAGATTTCCTTCAGATACATTGATAAGCTGTGTAAGTCTTATTGGATGTTTGCTTATCTTTTTATACTCAATAGTAAGACAGCGTCATAAGTGAAACCGACTCGATCATTACAACTTTGACATGGTATGATTTAGGAAACGCTTTTGAAGGTGTTCCCGTGTTTAAAAAGCTTCAGGAATACACTTACATCGCAGTTATGTCCATTGCGTTTGTCATCGATTGGATAGCTTCATAGAAGGATTTCTTTTGCCCGATCTCATGGTCGGGTTTTCATTTTTTCCTCGCTGTGCTTGATCCACTATATTAATAAAAAATACGTATCTGAACGAATCAGACACGTATTTACACGTTACAAAACAATTATCCGATAGAATCTTCTACCTCGAACTTTCATGCTTCGATCAAATGTTTTCATTCTTCAACGAGGTAACGATACTGTATTCTTTGTATTTTCTATTTGCATAAAAGATCGTCGTCCCCACAATAAAAAACACACCTACTCCTGCAATGATAAGATCAGCCCAAGGCACCGTAAAAGCGAATGCAAAATTACGGCTAAGGCTCTTGTAGATGAAAAACATTACGCATAAACTAATTGGCAAACCGTAAATAAGCGACTTCATTCCATAAAAGAATCCTTCGAAGCGTAGCATTTTCTTCATGCCCTTTGGCGTCATACCAATGGAAGCCAACATCGCAAATTCACGTTTTCTCAAGGCCATCCCTGTCGAAATCGTGTTGATAATATTTGCCATACAAATGAGCCCGATGAGAACCACAAACCCATAAAGGAATACGGATGTGACTGTGGCGCGATTCATTGCATCCTGACGCTCCTCAATCAGATTGTTCGTATAGACATGTACATCTGGATATTTGTTAATAATCGGGTTTATTTCATTTTCCAATGCCGCAGACTGCTCTGTTGTAAATTGAACCTCGCTGGTAACTTGCTCAGACAGCATAGCGTTACCTCGTTCTCGGAACTTGTCAAAGCCTCGTTCAGAAACAACAAATGTAACCGTAAAAGCATATTCCTGGTATCGTAGCATAAAAGGTGGACGTTTATCCGTGATAGAAGCAATTCGGACTTTAGCTCCTTCATTCAAAGTGAGAGGTAGTTCTGATCCCTCTTGGACTGTTAGTTGAGAGATATCTGTAAAATTATGTTCTTCCTTCAAGGTGAACCGATTGACAAGTATGGCAGAAATCTCGTCACCTTCCAATTTCTTTGCATCAATCCCCGCGGATTGCAGGTACGCTGCAAAAGAGGCCTCATCAAGAGAAACAATGTCTGCAGACATGAAGTATTTCCCATCAGGATTAAGAGTATGGCGACTGGAGATGTCTGTGGTAACCTCGTTTTCGTTGAGGATTAGATCCGCACCGATAAGTTGGGTCTTCACTTTTGTTGTTGCGTTCTTGACTGACATCAATTCATTTGTTAATGACCTTACCCTTTCGAGATCGGCTCCCCTTGCGTTTACTGACAAATCATAGGGTAGCGGTGCTTGTGCCATATTATAGGACTTATCCATATACAACGAAAAAGAAGAAGCTGCTAGGTACAGGATGACACTGATCGCAAGAGAAAAGACAGTTGAGCGATAGTGATGTTTATTCCTTTTCAGATTTTTTAATCCTAGTTCCGCTTCAAATCCAAACAACCTCCTGGTCATTTTGGATGTACGAACATCTTTTCCTTTTATCTCGATATCCTTTGTCTGGCGGATCGCAGTTATCGGTGTAATTTTCGATGCCCTCACTGCTGGTAACCATGCAGAAATGAGCAATGTCAAAATGGAAAACAAAACGACCGCAATCATACTGTACGGCTCTATTACCAATCGTATCGGCTCACTAACGAAAAGCATTTTTTGAATGAATGGACTGAGCAAATGGAAAGTAACACCAATGCCAATGGACCCAAAAAACAACCCAGCTGGAATCGCTATGACCCCGATCACAGCAGCTTCAAAAAATACGGAAGCCCTTTTTTGTTGTTTGGTTGCCCCTACGCTAGATAACATCCCTAAAGTGCGACTACGCTCTGAAAGCGAGATCGCAAACGCGTTGTAGATGAGTGAGACAGATCCAATCAGAATGATAATTCCAACGGAAAGAACTGCCAGGTACATCGTGTTAAGAAAGTGGGAATCGTTCGAAATCCCGGAATAAAGCAACAGGTCCCGATTATACTTGATTTTTACTCCATTCGATTTAACTTGATCGTTTACTCCGCTTACCTTACTAGCAATCGCGTCACTCGTTTCGTAAATGTTATTCCCTAAACCTTTAAAATCCTTATATTCAACACTTACCGTGTAGGGAGAACCCTTCTCTAAATCCCCCTCGGAAAGACCACTAAATGCACGGTATGCAGCCATTACTTCCTGCTCTTTATCTGGTGCTTGAACAATCCCGGTAATCGTGTATGTTTTCGTCTTTGTAGGCGTAAAGACTTCCTTTGATTGGTAAACATCATTGTTGCCCAACGTCTCGATCTGCCCATCTACATTCAAGCTACGATCACCAAAATTTAAAGTGATTACATCTCCAACCTTCAGGCTTACACCGGCGGTTCGAAGATACTCCGATGAAAGTGCCAGTTCGTTTTCATTCTGAGGCAACCGCCCCTCAATTAGGCTCACCCCTACTACATCGTGATTACTGTGTCCCGTAATATACAAATAGGGCTTGACGCTGTTTGGAGAGTTAGAAAGTCGTGCAAATCCGAGTCTCTGGTCAATATCGTATCTTTCAATGGCTTCCGTATTTGTAATAACCGCAACATCTTCTCCTGTAACATTGAGAAAAGCTGCCTGCCATTTACCAGAGTAGGTAATCGCGTTTCTTTGCATCATATCCATGAAAGAACTACTAATCGAAAATACTGCTGTAAGCATTGCGACAGAAATGACAACCCCAATGATTGTCACAAGGGTACGGCTCCTATTCTTCTTCATATAACGTAAGGTGAGCTGATTTACGATATTCATCGCCGGATCACCTCATCTCTAGAAATCCTGCCATCTGAAATGCCAATAATACGGTCCGCTTGCAAGGCAATGTTTTCGTCATGTGTAATAACAATCAAAGTTTGATGGCGTTCTTTGTGTAATTTTTTCAAGAGCTTCACAATCTCAGCACTGTTTTTGCTGTCCAGATTCCCCGTAGGCTCGTCAGCCAATACAATGGCGGGACTGCTAATCAAGGCACGGCCAATAGACGCACGCTGCTGCTGTCCTCCAGAAAGCTGGTTTGGCAGATGCTTTAATCGCTGTTGAAGGCCTAGAGTCTCTACAATACTGGAAAAGATATCTTGATTTACTTCTCTACCGTCCAACAGCAATGGTAGGGTAATATTTTCTTCCACAGTAAGGACAGGGATCAAATTGTAGAATTGATAGATAAGCCCAATCTGTCTGCGTCTGAAGATGGCCAGTGCCGTTTCATCCATCGCGTACATATCCGTTTGGTCAACGATCACTTTACCGGATGTGGGCGTATCAACGCCCCCCAGAATATGCAAAAGGGTAGACTTACCTGAACCAGAAGGTCCAATGATCGCCACAAACTCCCCCTTTTGTACGGAAAATGAGATATCGTTCAGTGCAGTAACAGCTGTTTCGCCATCACCGTACGTTTTTGACAGGTTCTCTACTCGCAAAATCTCCATCATGATCCTCCCAGATAAATTATTACGTTTAGAATAGCTGCCAAACATGTCTCGTCGGTGACATTCATTCTTACAATTTTGTCATCTAAATGATTTGCTTGTAAAATTTGATTTTGAATGTTGTGCCTACACCCATCTGGCTTTCCATAAACACATCGGCGTTTTGACTTTGCAAGATTGTTTTAGACATGGCTAGCCCTATTCCAATACTATCCGCTCCCGCATTCTTCCCTTTATAAAATCGTTCAAAAATGTGTGGAGCATCTTCCGGGCTAATCCCCTCACCACTGTCGGAAATGACAATTTGGGTAAACAAGGGCGTTTCCTCGCACAAAATGGCAATACGTCCCCCAACTGGCGTATGCTCAATCCCGTTTTTCATTACGTTCAAAATGGCTTCTACCGTCCAGTTTTCATCTCCATACACGAAAAGGTCTTCTTTACAGGAAAAAGAGAGCTCCTGATTTTTTAATTCCATCGGGACAAGGAGCGGTTCTAATGCCTTGTTTATCATTTTTTTGACAGATACGAGTTCCTTCTTGAAAATAACGCTCTGCACTTCGATTTTGGACAGCTTGAGCAATGAAGTCACGAGCCATTCAATACGCTTCAACTGATTGATAATCTTGCCCAAAAACTCCTCCCTCTTGTCTTTTGGCAGACTCGGGTTGTTTAACAAATCAGCCATGACAAACATGGAGGTAAGTGGCGTTTTTAATTGATGGGAGATGTTCGAAAGAGTATCTGCCAAGTACTGTTTTTCCTTTTTCAGATGAGTAGACTGCTCGGACAATGTTAATGTGACTTTATAAATATCATTTTTCAGAATGCTCAATTCACCCTCAACGTTATCCCTAATATCCATCGTGGGTTGGCCTGAATAGACAGAAGCCAAATAATAAGCGAGCTTACTGATGTCCTGATAACGTTTGCGGGTAAACACGAAAAAAGTGGAAAGGAGCAGAAATACCATAGCAACTCCCACAATCCCCGCTTTCCAATCGATCATCCAAAGAATCGTGATCCCCATGATGGAAATAACCAGGCTATACATACATAGCTTCTGTATTTCTTTATTTTTAAACATGACTTCCACTCATTCGATAGCCAAGACCGCGAACGGTTTCTATCACTTTGGGATTCTGGCTATCATCCTCCAACTTTTCTCGAAGCCGCTTAATGTAAACCGATAGGGTATTGTCATTGATAAAGTTACCATCTAGATCCCATATACCCTCTAACAACTGATTTCTGGACAGAACTTGCCCTCTATTATTTATGAATGCCAACAGTAAACGGTATTCTAAAGCAGTCAGCATCACTTCCTCGGTTCCTTTGTACACTTTAGCCAGCTTTGTATGTACGACTACATTTCCAATCCTCACTTTGTCAGACAGGTTGGGCTCTTTTTGGTAATGTCGAAGGGATGATTTCATTCGGCTAATGAGCTCCCGGATACGAAACGGCTTTGTGATATAGTCGTCTGCCCCCATATCTAACCCCCGAACCACATTGATTTCATCATCACACGCCGTCAAGAAGATGACAGGGGCATCCTGATTTTCTTTTACATATTCGCAAATCTCATAGCCATTACCATCTGGCAAAGTCAGATCGAGTAAATATAGATCAAAACGTTGCTGTTTAATTGCTTCGAGTGCAGTTTGTTTCCCTTCGCAAAGAACTACTTCATAGCCCTCGCTGGAAAGCGAATAGTGCAAACCCTCTGCAATAGTCTTGTCATCTTCCACTACTAAAACCTTCATGGTTCATCCTCCCTCTATCAGCTATAACTATTGCGATCAGCAACACTCGTATTTCCTCGGTCATTATTATCGGTGTTTATTACGAATATGATTGGTATTAGCTTAATTTACTTAATTGGTAAGGTACTTTGCAAGGTGTACGAACGGAATAACATGAAAATGATAACAAGCAAAAAACCCGCCTTCTAATGGGAGGACGGGTGACCTTGATATCTAACCAATTGTTATTGTTACTTTTTCTATCTCCTCTCGTCTTGTTTATTAGTAATTCCACTTTTTAGGAGGAACCAGGCACTTATGAAAAACAAGACAGCTTGTCTCGTCCTTTCTATTAGCCAAAGCATCTATGCCATTTTCTTATTGGCTTGGGCAATTTCCGTTTTTTTTACCATTGTGCTTTTACCTGAAGATGAATATGATACGGGAGCGCCAGGGGTGTTCTATACGATCCTATCGTATCCGCTTGTACTACTTGCCTCAGCGTTGGGCAGCTGGTACTGCTATCACAAGTTGAAATTCAAAACGAGTTACGCGCTCAATGCCATTCCTTTACTTTGGGTCATTCCGATGGCGTTATTTATGATCTTATTATGGAAATTCGGTTTGTCCTCGTAGAAATAGTCCTCTGGCGGATTACCGTCAGCGGGCTTATGCGTTTTCCCTCATAAAGCAAGGGCACAAAAAAACGTGTCTGAACGAATCAGACACGTTTTTACACGTTACATAAACGCTTATCCGATGGAGCCTTCCATCTCGAATTTGAATACAGATTAATTTCATAGCGTTGTATCGAATAAGGAAAACATTGATTTGCGCTATCTCAGAGATGTTGACTCGTCAAACACAATTTATTACTTTTCATCTGGAGTCGGCACAAAATCTGTACGTTAGAGAGTCCAGAAATTATGTTCTAGGACTTTTCTTTTTTACTCCACCTTCACAAATTTTTCAATGTATTTTGCGAGTTCGTCCTTGGTGAAAAACTTGTCGACTACGTAAAAAATTATATACAAGCTGATATATGGATATTTACATAAATTGGTAATATTGGTATATTTTATATTATGCTGTTTCTATTATATTAAAAAGGAGAGTTATCATGAAATTGTTTAAGAAATCAATCTTGTTAACATCGTGTTTAGGAGCTTTTTTTGCTTTGGGTTATGGTTTCGCAAAAGCAAGTAATGCTGATGTTGCATTTGCTAAGTGGGACCCTAATAAGGATTATGAATACACATTAGATAAATCAATCACTAAAAGTGAGAGAACTGCGATTATAACAGCTGATAACCAATGGAACAATGTTGATGATCCCGTATATTATCTAAAGGAAAGCCCTGCAAGAACAGACATTGCTTCTTCTAAAAATGATGAGATAAACATAATCTATACAGCCTCTCTTGGGACTACTAGTGGTAAACTTGCCGAAACAAGAGCTTATATCAATGGTTTTGACTATGTTATCGAAGCAGATATAGTAGTCAACGAATCTTTTGCCTATTCAACCGGATCTAAACCTGATTCAAATACATACCACCTACGAACCATCATGACTCACGAAATGGGACATGCCCTTGGGATTGGTCATTTAGCAGATAAGCCGGCTGTTATGTATGCAACTTTAAATAAGGATCAAGTAAAAATTCCACTCTCTAAATATGATAAAGATGCTTATGTGATTAACCACTCTAAATAGCATCTAGGATTAAAAATAACATGGAGGTAAAAATAATGAAAATGAACATGAAAAGCGGAATAATTGCTTCTTCTATGATTTTAGCTTTTGGGCTTGGTTATGTGGTTTACGACACATATAATGCAACCAAGTCAACAATTCGTATTGAAGGTACGTTAATCGAATTATCACCTGAGGAAATGGCTGCAGCAAGTTCCTTAATCATTGAGGGTAATATTAATGACATTACACAGCCAAAATGGAATACAGAGGATGGAAATGAGCCAGAAGTGATTGAGGATGCGGATGCAATTTATCGAGATATCACAATAAAAGTAAACAAAACGCATAAAGGTGAAGAATTAGACAAAGTCGTAGTTCGCGTTTACGGTGGAGAAACGGAAAAAATAATTATGGATATGGAAAACGCACCAGAATTCACTGATAACGAGAAAGTCCTCCTATTTCTAAATGTTGATGATTCACCAGCTAACAAAACAAAGTCTACTGATCACTATGCAGTAGTGGGTTCCTACCAAGGAAAATTTAAAGTTAAAAACGATAAGGTTGACAATAAAAGGGAAAAAATCCAATTAAATAAGATGGTCGACATAATAGAAACTCATAAAGACGACGAAAACCCACTACAACAATAATAACTTTTAAATAGGAGTAACTCTCTAGTCGGGAAAACTAACTAGAGAGTTACTCTTTTTACAAAAGTACTATCAACTAATACTAAAAACTGACACCTAGTGAATTTAGGCGTCAGTTTGCTGCCTGACTGGCGGCCGGGGTCTTTCTAACTGTCTACGAGGTCTTGACCATACCGTCAGATTATTCGTTTTCCCTCATAAAGCAAGGGCACAAAAAAACGTGTCTGAACGAATCAGACACGTTTTTACACGATATCGAGACAATTATCCGATACTGCCTTCCATCTCGAACTTAATGAGACGGTTCATCTCTACCGCGTACTCCATCGGCAATTCTTTTGTGAATGGCTCGATGAAGCCCATTACGATCATCTCAGTTGCTTCTGCTTCTGACAAACCGCGGCTCATCAGGTAGAAGAGTTGATCCTCGGAAACCTTGGATACAGTCGCCTCGTGCTCAAGCGTGATGCTGTCGTTCATGATCTCGTTGTACGGGATCGTGTCGGACGTGGACAGTTTATCCAGAATCAGCGTATCGCACTTGATGTTGGACTTGGAGCCTTCCGACTTGCGTCCAAACTGCGACAGACCACGGTAGGTTACTTTTCCGCCATCACGGGAAATCGACTTGGAAATGATCGTCGACGTGCAATCTGGCGCCAGGTGAATCATTTTCGCACCTGCGTCTTGGTGTTGTCCTTTTCCTGCTACTGCAATGGAAAGAACGGTACCTTTCGCGCGAGGTCCTTTCATGATAACAGCTGGGTATTTCATCGTCAGCTTGGAACCGATGTTACCATCGATCCATTCCATGTTCGCATCAGCGTAAGCAACCGCACGTTTCGTAACGAGGTTGTATACGTTGTTGGACCAGTTTTGGATTGTGGTGTAACGGCAGCGAGCGCGTTCTTTTACGATGATTTCTACAACAGCGGAGTGCAAGGAATCCGTGCTATAGATTGGAGCTGTACAGCCCTCTACATAGTGAACAAAGGAATCTTCATCGGCGATGATCAACGTACGCTCGAATTGCCCCATGTTCTCGGAGTTGATGCGGAAGTATGCTTGCAGTGGAGTTTCTACTTTTACGCCTTTTGGAACGTAAATGAAGGAACCACCGGACCATACTGCCGAGTTCAGTGCAGAAAACTTGTTGTCTGCTGGAGGAATCACTGTCGCGAAGTATTCTTTCACGATTTCTGGGTGAAGCTTCACCGCAGAATCCATGTCGCAGAAGAGAACGCCCAGTTTTTCCAGGTCTTCCTGCATGTTGTGGTAAACTACCTCAGATTCATACTGAGCAGATACACCTGCGAGGAACTTTTGCTCTGCTTCTGGAATACCCAGCTTGTCAAAGGTTGCCTTGATTTCTTCCGGCACCTCATCCCAGCTACGGCCTTGCTTTTCAGAAGGCTTTACGTAGTAGGTGATGCTGTCAAAATCGAGGTCGTCCAGATCGCCGCCCCATTTTGGCATCGGCATGCTGTTGAAGATGTCCAATGCTTTTAGACGGAATTCCAGCATCCATGCTGGCTCATCCTTGATCTTCGAAATTTCTTCGACGATCTCGCGAGTCAAACCCTTTTTGGTACGGAATACAGAAACGTCCTTATCGTGAAAGCCGTACTGATACTCCTGTATTTCTGGGCCTTTAACAGCCATCGTTGCTCACTCCTTCTTGTTCATGTCCCTTACCTATCACTATTCCTGCTCGGCCTGTTTGACACCTTGCTCCAATGCTTTCCAAGCCAATGTCGCACACTTGATTCGCGCTGGGAACTTGGCTACGCCAGACAAAGCTTCGATATCACCAAGATCAATCGAGTCATCGATTTCTTTGCCTTGCATCATATCGGAGAATTTTTGCGACAGCTCCAGTGCTTCTGCTACTGGCTTGCCTTTGACAGCATCCGTCATCATGGAAGCAGATGACATACTGATTGAGCAGCCTTCACCGAGAAACTTCGCGTCCACCACTTTGCCGTCCTCCACTTTCAAGGAGAGCGAGATGCTGTCGCCACAGGTCGGGTTATTCAAATTCACAATGAGTCCGTCGGATTCTTCCAGCTTGCCGCGGTTGCGCGGTTTCTGGTAGTGATCCATAATGACGCGGCGGTATAAATCATCAAGAGAAGACATTGCCGAAATACTCCTTCGTCTTCTTCAAGCCCGCGATCAGCACATCTACTTCTTCTTCTGTGTTGTACAGGTAGAAGCTTGCCCGAGCGGTAGCCGTCACATTCAGCCAACGCATCAGCGGTTGTGCGCAGTGATGACCGGCACGAACTGCGATTCCGTAACTGTCCAGCACCGTCGCCAGGTCATGCGGATGTACTGTATCCAGGTTGAATGTAATTAAACAGCTGCGGTCCTGCTGTGGGCCGTAAATCTTCAATCCTTCTATCTCGCGCATTTGTTCCATCGCGTACTTGACGAGATGTTTTTCATGACGCTCAATATTGTCCATACCGATCTCTTCCAAAAAGTCGATCGCTGCTCCCAATCCGATAGCTCCTGCGATGATCGGAGTTCCTCCTTCAAATTTCCAAGGAAGCTCCTTCCACGTGGAATCGTACATATCCACGTAGTCAATCATTTCTCCGCCGAACTCCATCGGCTCCACACGCTCTAGCACCTCACGCTTGCCGTACAGGACACCTACGCCTGTCGGACCTGCCATCTTGTGGGCTGAAAACGTATAAAAATCGCAATCCAAATCCTGGACGTCGATTTTCTTGTGTGGAGCACCCTGCGCTCCATCAACAAACAAAAGTGCGCCATGCTGATGAGCGATTTGGGCAATTTCCTTGATTGGAGTAGTATCCCCCAATACATTGGAAACATGGTGAATCGCAACGAGTTTGGTATTGTCCGTAATCGTTTCCTTAACCGCTTCCAGAGTAACGGTTCCGTCCTCTGCCAGCGGAATGAACTTAAAGGTCGCTCCGGTCGCCTTGGCTGCCTGCTGCCATGGAATGAAATTGGCGTGATGCTCCACCAATGTGGTCACGATTTCATCTCCCGGCCCCAGGTACTTGCGAGCATAGCCGTACGCTACCGTATTACAAGCAGAGGTCGTACCACGCGTAAAGACGATTTCTGCGGCTTCACGGGCGTTGATGAAGGCGCGTACTTTTTCACGCGCGCCTTCGTACCCGTCTGTCGCTATGTTACCCAAGGTGTGCACGCCACGGTGCACATTGGAGTTATACTCCCTGTAGTATTTATCCATCGCCTCAATAACCTGAATCGGTTTTTGAGAGGTTGCACCATTATCCAAATAAACGAGCGGATGTCCGTTTACTTCTTGGTGTAGGATGGGAAAATATTTCCGAAGCTCCTTGGCGTTCATTAGCCTAACTTCCTTTCAAGCGCCTGACGGAGTCTGTTTTTCACTTCTTCTACTGGAATCTCAGCAACAACTGGCTCCAGGAAGCCGAGAATAATCAGACGTTCTGCGCCTTGACGGGAAATACCACGAGACATCAAGTAGAAGATAGACTCTTCACTAAAACGTCCTACCGAAGCTGCGTGACCCGCTTTAACGTCATCCTCGTCGATCAACAGGATCGGGTTGGCATCACCGCGAGATTTATCGCTCAGCATCAGGATGTTTTCCGCCTGTACGCCGTTTGCCTTTTCAGCGCCTTTTTCGATTTTCGTGATACCGTTTAGGATACTCACTGCTTCATCCGTCATAACAGCCTTGCTCACCATGTCAGACTCTGTGTGCGTGCCGATATGCTGAACTTGGGAAGTGAGGTTTTGGCGTTGGGAACCAGTACCTACAGAAATGGATTTGGTCTCTGCAATCGAAGCAGTTCCCTTGAGGATAGTGGTGTTGTTAGCAACGGTGTTGCCATCGTTCATCTCACCCAAAATCCATTCCATTTTTCCATCGCGCTCAACAGTTGCACGACGGAAGCTGTAGTCGTGAACGTCTACAGACAGTGAACGTACAGAAGCTACTTGCACAGATGCGCCCGCGCCTACATATACTTCAACTAGGCTGTTCGCAACCATGCTTTTGCCTTCGCCAGATACATAAGTATCCACGTAGGTTACTTTGCTGTTCGCTTCTGCCACGATCAAAACATGTGGAGCCAACAGAGCGTTGTCGCCTGCGATTTCATACACAGCTTGCAGGGGAACATCTACTTCTACGTTTTTCGGAACGTAGAGGAAAACGCCACCATTCACTACTGCCGTATGCAGCGCAGTCAGCTTGTGCTCATCAAGTGCGATCACGTTCAGTAAATACTTTTGCACGAGATCACCATGTGTTTGCAGAGCATCAGCAAAGGTCGTGAAGATCACGCCTTGCGCCTTCAACTCATCGGATACTGCTTGAAAAACGGTAGAAGCATTTTTTTGTACCAACAGGTTTTTCACGCTGTCGACATCGATTTGTGCTTTTACCAAATCGCTGAGTTCATTCGCCGCTGCCACCTTTGTAGTGGTTTGGAACGGATCGAAATCAACGGTATTCCATTTATCAATCTTCGTTTTCTCCAAGGCAGGGAGCGCCAGCTCTCCCGCCGCCTTCAGTCCAGCGAGGCGCTTTTCCAGGAACCAGGCAGGCTCCTGATTAGCTTTGGAGTACTGGGTGATCGCCTCGGAATCGAAGCGTAGCTGTACATCCACACTCATTTCACTGCTGCCTCCTTCATCCTACACGTTGGCGTTTACGGTTTCGTCCTCAATGCCGAGCTCTTCCTTGATCCAATCGTAGCCTTCTGCCTCCAGGCGTTCAGCCAGCTCAGGACCACCGGACTTCACGATACGACCCTGCATCATGACGTGTACGAAGTCAGGCTTTACATAGTTCAGCAAACGCTGGTAGTGCGTAATAATCAAGAATCCGCGGTCTGCGGAGCGCATTTCGTTTACACCGTTCGCTACGATTTTCAATGCATCGATGTCCAAACCGGAGTCGATCTCATCCAAAATACAGATAGCTGGCTCCAAGAGCATCATTTGCAGAATCTCGTTACGCTTTTTCTCACCACCGGAGAAACCTTCGTTCAGGTAACGGTGGGAGAAAGACTCATCCATTTCCAGCGTGTTCATCTTTTTGTCCATCTCACGGATGAATTTCATCAGGGAGATTTCGTTTCCTTCGCCACGGCGCGCGTTGATTGCGGAACGCAGGAAGTCAGAGTTGGTTACACCGCTAATTTCGGACGGGTATTGCATCGCCAGGAACAGACCTGCACGTGCGCGCTCGTCTACTGCCATTTCCAACAAGTCTTCGTCATTGATTAACACTTCGCCATCGGTTACCTCATATTTTGGGTGACCCATCAGCGTGGATGCCAATGTCGATTTACCGGTACCATTTGGTCCCATGATCGCGTGCACTTCGCCGCCCTTGATCTCCAAATTCAGGCCTTTGAGGATCTCTTTGTCCTCGATCTTGGCGCGAAGGTTTTTTATTTGCAAATGCGGTACTGCTGTCATCTGAATTCCCTCCATACACGTCAAAAGTGAGTTGGTAAATTCTCAATCCATTCTCAATAACTATCTTATAATAAGAATAATTATAAATCAAGGAATGAAACATATCTGTATTTTTTATATCATTATATTTAGAAAGTCTGTTTTTGCGCATGAATCCTTCCTAAATATTCTTGCCTCCGCTGCATTTTTCCCTTTGTTACTTTTGGACATACATTTACGCCTAAAGACTAAGTGCATTTTGTAAAAAACACCATATGTATACCTGGAATGGGACAATAAAACTCCTGCAGTCATGTTTTTCAGGCGCTGGTGGAACATATATCGCCATCACTCTGCGGAAGGGGTCCCTTCGGAAGCTTACCTGACTCTATTCCGACAGTCAAATGGAAAAGTTGCCAATCCATACTTCGAAAGTATTCGATGGCAACAAGTAACGGATAAGCTCAAAACCGTCGGTCATACGCTGACAGTTTTTGCTGTTTTCACGAAGAAAAAACGGATAGACCTTATCGTCTACCCGTTTCTTTCCTGTTCGATTACTTTACTTTTGGACCCGCATTTGCAATATCTGCTGCATTCGGGAATTTCTTCTCGAAGTTTTCGATGAAGCGTCCAGCCAGATCAGCTGCTTGCTTGTCATAATCTTCCTTGTTTGCCCATGTATTACGCGGTTGCAGAACATCAGCAGGAACGTTCGGGCAAGCAGTCGGCACTTGTACCCCGAAAATCTCATCAGCTACATAGTCTACCTTTTCCAGCTCACCGTTCAATGCTGCTGTTACCATCGCACGCGTGTAGGACAGCTTCATACGTTGTCCAACACCTACCGGGCCACCAGTCCAACCAGTGTTCACCAGGTATACTTGAACCTTGCGCTCGTCAATCTTCTTACCGAGCATTTCTGCATATACGACAGGATGCAGTGGCAAGAATGGAGAACCGAAGCAAGTAGAAAACTCTGTTTGCGGAGCAGTTACGCCACGCTCTGTACCTGCCATTTTGCTGGTGTAGCCAGACAGGAAGTGGTACATAGCTTGCTCTTTATTCAGCTTGGAGATTGGAGGCAATACACCGAACGAATCGGCTGTCAAAAAGACGATGACATTTGGTTGCCCGCCCACGCCTGGAATTACAGCACCCGGAATTGCTTCCACTGGGTACGCAGCGCGTGTATTCTCTGTATATTTGGTGCTATCGTAGTCTGCTACACGAGTCGCTTCGTTTACGTCTACATTTTCAAGTACGGTACCGAACTGGATTGCTTTCCAGATTTGCGGCTCGCCTTCTTCAGACAGCTTGACACATTTTGCATAACATCCGCCTTCGATATTGAACACGCCATTGTCAGACCAGCCATGCTCATCGTCACCGATCAAGAAACGGTCCGGGTCAGCAGACAGCGTTGTTTTTCCTGTACCAGACAATCCGAAGAACAGGGCAACGTCTCCGTCTTTGCCTACGTTTGCAGAGCAGTGCATCGGGAGTACGTTGCGCTCTGGAAGCAGCATGTTCATTACGCTGAAGATCGACTTTTTCATTTCGCCAGCATACTCAGTGCCACCAATCAACACTGTCTTTTGCTCAAAGCTCAATACGATGAATGTCTCGGAGTTCGTTCCGTGTACCGCAGGATTTGCCTTAAAATTAGGTGCATAGATAACCGTGAATTCTGATTCGTGCGCAGCCAGTTCTTCTTCAGACGGACGGATGAACAGCTGACGTGCAAACAGGTTATGCCATGCGAATTCGTTCACTACGCGGATTGGCAAGCGATAGGTCGTATCTGCCCCCGCAAAGCCATCGAAGACAAACAGTTCATCTTTGGATTGTAAGTATTGGAGCACGTCTTGTTGAAGTGCTTGGAATTTTTCAGTACTGATCGGTTGGTTAACCGGACCCCAGTTGATTTTATCGTGTACGGAAGCTTCGTCCACCACAAATTTGTCCTTTGGCGAACGGCCGGTAAACTTCCCTGTTAGCGCATTGAGCGCCCCCTTGTCGGTCAAAATCCCTTCGCCACGCTTTACTGCCATCTCAACAAGATTAGCTACAGGCAAGTTATGATACACTTTCGTAGCTCCAAGAATGTCAGTAAGCTTTTGAACCGTATTGGTTTCCATGTGTGAACGATCTCCTTCCCAAAATGTGTATCATTTATTGTGACTTTCTAATTGTCGCTCGATTTGTAATTAGTATATCACATTTAGCTAAATAAGCTACATAATTTTATAATCTCTCATGGAGAATGTGTGAATAACCCTCCTCATGCGTATTATTCCCCAACAGCAGTATTTTGTCCACAAACCAACCAGTCTATCGACTATTCGTGAGGTACGCAGAGACATTTGCCCACAAAAAGAGCAACACCAAGAGTTTACTCTCTTAGTGTTGCTCTCACAAGGCATCAAGATTTACGTATTTTCAAACGTTTTCACAACTGTCTGACACAAAATCGCCACACCCTTTTCCAATGCAGAGCGCTCAAAATGCATCAGCGGATGATGCAGCCCTGGTACCAAATCACATCCGAGAGCCAGCATCGTCGCCTTGATATGAGGACGCTCCACCGTATAGTAGTGGAAATCCTCCGCTCCTGGACTGACAGGCGCCGCTCGCAAATTTTCTTGACCGAGGACATCTATAATCGCCTGCTCCATAAATGCCTTCGCTTGCTCATCGACCTCTGCCGCTACCATGCGCGACCCGGTCTCTACCTCTATACTTGCCTGAAAAGACATCGCGACTCCGTCGATCATTTGACGAACTCGATTCACCAGGTCATCCATCGCTTGATTTGTCTGCGCTCGCAGATCGAGGGCAAAACGGGCTTTGTCCGGAATAATGTTGTAGCTCTCCCCTCCGGCTTGCAGCATCGTCATTTTGACGGTGGCAGGCACCATCGGATTGATATGTACTTGACCGAGACCTGAAATAATCGCTCCCGCTACTTCAATTGCATTGATCCCGAGATGTGGTCTCGCTCCGTGCGCAGCGACTCCTGTGATTTCCCCGTAGAGAAACATGGCTGCACCGTTATAGATGGCGGGTCCCGCCGTTCCATTTGCCATCTCCTGAATTGGTCTTAAGTGAACACCGTACAAATAATCGATGTCATCGACGACACCCTTCTCCACCAGCTTCAATGCTCCCGTTCCTTTTTCTTCTGCTGGTTGGAACAAAATTTTTAACGTTCCCGGCGGTTGATATCCAGCGGCAACTAATGCTTCTACCGTTTCCACGATCAACGTCATATGGGCGTCATGGCCGCAGGAATGATTCGCACGCCACTCACCGTTCACTTCCTGCCACAGAGCATCGATATCTGTGCGCAAACCAACAACTGGCTTCCCTTCGCCCCATTCAGCCACTAAACCTGTACAATCGTCAAAAGTCGTAACACGCAGTCCCAAGGCACGCATGCGCTCCGCCAAATAACGAGTCGTTTCTACTTCCTTCCAGCTAATCTCCGGATTTTCATGCAGATGACGGAATGTTTCGGCAATAGCATCTTTACGTGCGGCAACCGTCTGTTGCAACGACATAACAGTAGACATCAAAGCGCCTCCTCGAAAACCGTTTCTTCCTATTATATCACAATGCCCATTGGACAGTTCACCGACAGGTCAGTCGCAAAATGGCATCGAGTTTCAACTGGTCGCGCAATGGCCCTGCTATGTGCACCTTTTCTTTGGCTAGAACATAGACGAGCTCATCACCGCCAAACAGCATGTGCATTTGTTTCTCCGCTCCCCTGATAATCAGATCGGCAGGCTGCTCTTCTGTCCATACATCCCAGGATGCGACGCCTTTTGCTATCGTCAATTGCCACTGTGATGGTGAATCATCCACTACAATTCTGATCCTGCGCTCCCATCCTGCTGTAATGAATTGCAGGTGTGCTTTTCCTTGTAATCGCTCTCCCAGTTCAAAAAGCAGTCTGCCCATTCCGATCATCTGCACGCCACCCCTCTCTTCTCAATTGGGTTCGTGGCCTGTTTGGTCGAATCCTTTGGCGAGGCATGATAGTCACTGTCGGCTGTTGTCAGGGGAGCCATGTTTTTCTCGACATTTAGAAAGGTCGTTTGAGTCAACATAGTGGAGGAGAAGAAAAAGCACAGTTTTCTTCGACTCTGACACGCTCGGAAGGGGGATTCACTGGCCGTCTCCACTTAAAAAAGGGGACCGTCGAGCCAAAGCCACCCTACGGGCGGGCGTTTCTCAAAGAAGAAGTGTTCGACAACCGGGTCCCCTTTTTTAAGTTCCGACTGGGGAGGCTTTGTCAAGGTCTGCGAGCTCTGTGCTTTTTCTTCTCACCAGCTTTGTTGGTTCATCGGTACCTTTTAAAACGTAAAGAAGATTAATCATCCACAACAAAAAAGCATCCGCTTTACGCAGATGCTTTTCGGAAACACTACTCATCAAACTCGTCTTTATCGAGTCGCACCTCAAGGTGGTGACCATCGGGTGTCTCAAAATACAAATTATAGCTAGTAGGCTGTGTAATGGGGCCACGATAGCAAATATTCTCTGCCTCCAGCTTATCAACCAGATAGTCCAGCTCAGCACGGCTTTGCACAGAGAAGGCGAGATGATCGACTTGCCCTACGCCGCCTTTCCCAGCTTCCCCGCCATGAGGATGAAGACCGATCCGTGTGTATGTGCCAATTTGAAAGTAGACAGGTGCTCCTTCCGTCATATTCTCTTCCGGGATAGGGACTTCCAAAATGTCCTTAAAAAAACGAGCTACCTTCACAACATCACTACAATTCAATGCGATGTGGTGAACGGCTTTCAAATGAAACATTCACACTGCCTCCCACGTCAACTCAGGTCATGCGCTCTTGTGCGACATTAGCTTTTCTTTTATTGTACTGCTTCAATCGCTCGCTTAACCGTCTTAAACGAATCATCAATGCTTCCCGCCAATCGTCATCCTGCAACTCCTTGGCGATCCCGAGCAGATCCAGTGAAATATCGATCTGCTGCTTTAACACTTCGGCGAAGCTAGCTGCTTCATCCGTCATGGTACAATTCTCAAACAACTCGGATGTATTGTCAACACTCACAAAATCAGCAAAATCCACTTCTGGAGCCTGATCTCCCTGAGCATATTCTACTAAAATTTCGTATTCTCCCTCAATACCGGGATGAACCTCAATTCTGTCACATACAGGACAAAACATGATCGGGACATTGTGTACAAGCGTTTTATAATGACGGACTGAGCCTACGGAACCTACCATTCCAGCACCACAACAAAAACTCATATAGTCTCCCTCCCTATTCACCAAATGAAACGTCCACGTCCGTTTTTTGGTCGAAACTTTTGTCTGTATCCGCATTGTAGCTTATATGCCCACTAACACTCCACCCGCAAATGCTACCAATAAAAAAATCGAAGTAAGATTTGGTTTATCCATTTTACTCGATTTGCTTAGATTCATGCAACATTTTCTGATTAGTATGAATATTTTCCCTCGTTTGCCTAAATCCATCATAAAAGCTAGTCTTAATCTATCCGATAATAAGGAATAATAATCATTTTAGCAAAAATTCAAAGGAGAGCGGTTTCATGCTTCGTTTCAAAAGTCTTCGTGCTCGAACCCTGACCATTACCCTGCCTGTCATTATCCTGACACTTTTGCTTGTCGTGGGCATCGGTTTCTGGTTCTCTGTCGACCAACTGAATCGGGAAATTGAAGACAAACTCAATACTCAGCTAGATATGGTCGGAAGTAATGTGGAAAAGCAATTGGAAGCCCACAGCAAGGTAACGTTGAGTATGGCTCGCTTTATTGAAATGGGTCCTATTACAAATTCGCTGGAGCAGTTAGATTCCCTGCTGTCCAAGACTGTTCTCATTAATGATACGACGGTTGGAATGGGAATTTTCATGGAACCTTACGCTTTTGACCCGAACAAGAAACTCGTTGCTACTTACGGGGCTAAGACAGACGGCAAGGTTAACATTACAGGTGAGTACAGCAGTGATTCCTATAACTATCCAAATCAGGACTGGTACAAGGTCGGTATTTCAACCAAGAAGGAAACCGATTATTCCGAGCCTTATTTTGACGCGGTTTCCAAGGTCTCCATGGTGACGGTAGTCGCTCCTTTTTACACGCCGGATAAAAAGCTTCTGGGTGTGGCCACAGACGATATTACACTCAGTGACGTGGAAAAGCTCGTCTCCAGTACAAAAGTAGGCGAAACAGGCTGGGCTTTTTTGGTGGATCAAAAAGGAAGATACCTCGCCCATCCTCAAGCAGACAAGTTAATGAATCATTCCGTTCAATCTGACGAGAATGCCTCCTTGGCAGCAATAGGTCCTTCTCTGCTAGAAGAGAAGTCAGGAATGAAGACGTTTACCGACGAAAACGGCACTAATCGTGTTTATTTTCAAGAGCTCGGAGATACAAACTGGACAATCGCTCTCGTGATGCCAGAAAAAGAAATT
Source organism: Brevibacillus sp. HB1.3 (assembly GCF_013186635.1). NCBI lineage: Bacteria > Bacillati > Bacillota > Bacilli > Caryophanales > Paenibacillaceae > Brevibacillus > Brevibacillus sp. HB1.3. Next base: position 283,134 of record NZ_JABMIT010000005.1, read on the forward strand.
GCCGATCCACTCAATGACCTGTTCTTTAAGCTTTGTACGGTGAGCCTGATCGGTCTGTTGATCATGATTGCTGTCATTTATTACTTCAGCAAATACTTGACCAAACAAATCGATCGCGCCAACCAGCTCGCGCATGCCCTATCCAATGGGGATTTTACCGCTTCCATGGATATTCAGACAGCTGATGAGATGGGAGTTATGGCAAATCGCTTCAACTCCATGACGGCAACCTTGTGCGAAACACTGGGGCAAGTAAGCTTCAACGCCCAACAGGTTGCTGCTACGTCTGAACAATTGATGGCAAGTGCGGAACAGACGAGCAAAGCAACAGAGCAGATCGCTCAATCCGTACAGGAAATTGCCTACGGTACGGAGCAGCAAGTGGACGCGACCGTTCAAGGCTATGAGGTTATCAACGAGATTGCCGTCCACATCGAAACGATGGAAAAAGGCATTGAGGATGTAAATCTCTCTACACAAGAAGCGAACCGACAAGCCACAGATGGCAATCAGATGGCAACCAAAACGGTCGAGCACATGGATGTGATCCATAGCCAGATGGCCAAGACCTCCACCATTGTCAATGCGCTAGGCCAACGCTCCCAAGAGATTGGAGAAATGATCTCACTCATCACGACGATCGCCAATCAAACCAATCTGCTCGCTCTGAACGCCGCTATCGAAGCAGCGCGTGCCGGAGAACAAGGACGAGGCTTTGCGGTTGTAGCCGACGAGGTGCGCAAGCTAGCGGAGCAGTCGAGCTCAGCCGCCGAGCAGGTCAGTCACATCGTCACGGTGATCCAGCAGGACACAGGCTCAGCAATTGCGGCAATGAATCATGGCGCTGCTATTTTGGGAGAAGGCATGACTCTCGTTCGCTCAACAGGAAATGCATTTGAGCAAATTACGGGCTCCACGTCGGAGTTGCTTGTCCGCATGAATGAAGTGACAACGGAAATGAGCAAAATCAGTCAGCAAATGCAATCGATTGTATCCGCCATTACACATATTACACAAATCGCAGAACAATCAGCCGGCAACTCTCAAACGGTCGCAGCAGCCGCGGAAGAGCAAACCGCTTCCATGGAGGAAATCTCTTCGGCTGCCACGATGCTCGCGAAAATGGCAGAAGAGCTTAATGATGCAATACGAACATTCAAGTTGGAGTAGTTCGTCCATACACAAAGAAAAGCCGGAGCACAAAAGCCCCGGCTTTTTTGTTTCCTATTCTTTTACCATCGCTTCGTATTTGTCTGCATCCATCAGCTTGTCCAACTCAGCTGTATCAGACAATTCGACGACGATCATCCATGCTTGCTCGTATGGCGAAGAGTTAACCAGTTCAGGTGCATCTTCCAGCTCGCCATTTACTTCTACTACTTTACCAGTTACAGGAGCGTACAGTTCAGAAACGGTTTTTACCGATTCCACGCTGCCAAACGGCTCATCCTGTTGGATTGTCGCGCCTACCTCAGGCAACTCGACAAACACGATGTCACCCAGCTCTGCTTGAGCAAAAGAAGTGATTCCGATGTACGCCTTGTTTCCTTCTACTCGCACCCACTCATGCTCTTCACTGTAACGTAGATTTTTCGGGAATTCCATCGTTTACATATCCTCCTATCGGGTACAATCCATTACACATACATAATTAGACGAACATTCTAGGATTCCTCTTTGATCCCCAAAATTCTGAACAAGCGTTTTTTTACCAGTTGGAGACCCTTCTCTCCTGCCTGAAAATGACGTAACTGAAGAGCCTCGTCAAACAAATAAAAAGCGGGGACGTATTCATTCTGGAATGCATCGGCTATCTTTCTATCATTATCGATTGCAATAGGGTGTGTCAAATGTTGTTCTGCAATCGCCTTCTTGATCATCTCGATATCTGTATCTTTTTCCGAATGAGGCGTATGAATTCCAATGACCTTCAAACCGTTAGCAGCGTATTGGTCACGCCATTCATTTATGCTTGGCATCGATTCCTTGCACATGTAACAACTGACAGACCAGATGTGCACCAAAACAGGATTTCCAGCCAAATCAGCTTTGGTTGCTTGCCCGTTGATCCACTCCGTAATCCCAGAAAAGTCAGGCATTTCTTCGCGCAAACGCATGAAAGCTCATCCCCTCTTTTTTGACTTCAACCGTTACACACTTGTTTTCATGCGAAGAATCCCGGATTGATCAATGGCAGCCACCGCCGCTAACAGGATCTCAGGAGGTTGGACGAGAGCAATTCGTACATACCCTTCTCCTTCTTCACCGAAGGCACTTCCCGGAACGACCACGACTCCGGCTTGCTCCAGTAAAGCGAAGGCAAACTCTCGAGACGTCCAGCCGTTCGGTACAGCTGCCCAGACGAACATGGTCGCCTTGGGAGATGGAATACTCCATCCTGCCTTTGCCAATGCCCCCAGCAGCACATTACGCCGTTCCTGGTAAACGGGCGCGACTGTGTTTTCTCCACCCGATTCCCGATCCTTTCGCAAAGCCTCAATGGCCATTTGCTGTACAGGCAAAAAGACGCCGTAATCGATATTCGATTTTACAATCGCAAGCGGCTTGATAATGTCTGCATTCCCTACAACGTAAGCAATCCGGCAGCCTGCCATGTTGAAGCTCTTGGAAAACGAATTAAATTCAATTCCCACTTCCTTCGCTCCCGGTACTTGCAGAAAGCTCGGCGCTTGGTAGCCGTCAAACACCATCTCTGAATAGGCCAAATCATGAACCACGATAATGTCAAAACGCTTGGCAAAAGCCACGACCTCTTCAAAAAAGGCAAGGGTAGCGACCGCGGAAACTGGATTATTCGGATAGTTCAGAATCATAAACGTTGCACGAGCCGCAATCTCCTCTGGAATGTCTGTCAGCTTTGGCAAAAATTCATTTTCTGCCCGCAGAGGCATCCGGTAAGGTACCGCTCCCGCCAAATGAAGACTGCCTTCGTAGATCGGATACCCAGGATCAGGTACGAGAACGATATCTCCGGGGTCGGTCCATGCCAAAGCAAAGTGAGCCAAACCATCCTGTGAACCCATCAAGGAATGAACCTCGCCATCCGGCGCCAGCTCCACCCCAAAACGATATTGATACCAGTGGGCGACCTCTTCTCGGAAGGTCGCCGTCCCCTCGCTCAACGGATAGCGAAAAGAGTTTGGTTGCTGGATGGCATGGATTAGCGTTTGCAGAAGCTTCTCGTCAGGTTGTTGATCAGGACTGCCAATGCTCAAGTCGTATACCGTTCTTGTTTTGGCAACTTCCCTTTTGCGAGCATCCATTTCTGAAAAAATATCGGCGGAAAGATGGTTCAGTCTTTTGGAAGGTTGGCGCATCATGCCTTCCCTCCCCAAGCCTTCTCCAGATCTTCTTCTTTGAACCCAAGGGTTACGGTACGATCACTTGCGATGAGAGGCCGTTTGATCAGCTTGCCATTGGAAGCCAACAGCTCAAGCATTTCATCCTCTGACATCGTAGGAAGCTTGTCCTTCAAGCCCAGCTCGCGGTATTGGACACCACTCACATTGAAAAACTTGCGCAAATCGAGGCCGCTTGTCTGCCAAATTTGGCGTAGCTCTTCTTTGGACGGTGGTGCATCCACGATCGGAATTTCTTCGAAGCCAATATTTTGATCCGTGAGCCATTTTTTCGCTTTGCGGCATGTATCACATTTGTTGTATAGGTAGGCTTTCATCGTCATATTCATTTCCTCACTTTTGGTTTATGTCGTCGTTTCTTTCATTGTAAAAGAAGTACACCTAGCGGACAACGTTTACCGTATTGTAAAACGTCACGCCAGATTCTGCAGTTTCCGGCACTTCAATCAGCAAGTAATGATTAAGTATGGAACGATCTGCCCCTTCTCCAAATTCATACGTTTGATAATGGACGAGCATTTCTTCCATCCAGATTCTAATTCCCTCAATCTCCACCGAATCTGTTTCGCTCTGGGATGTTTTGATCAGGAGATAGGTTTTGCCGTTTAGAGCGGTGTTAAATGACTGGCCCTGACTGTTTTGAATAAGCGGCTTCGCCCACGCTTGAATTTGCAAATCGGCTTCGGCTAGCTCCATCACACGATAGGTTGGATACATATCTTGTGGCAGCAGGTCTTGCTCTTGCTCCACATCCGTCCTATACCCAGCTGTCATGTTGTACCCTTCTACTGTCCACATTTGCCGATGATTACTCCTTTTTTTCATCGTCACCTCGAATAGCATGCCGTCTGTAGTCGCTACAAGGATTCTCCTGGGATTTAATTGACTGCCTATCGTTTGAAAGCTCTCGATTTCCGTTTTCAACTCACTCTGCACAAAACGACGGAGAACTTTTTTGTAGTTATGGTTGTCCGGATCTTTTTGCATTTGTAACAGCTCAGCTTCGTTATATACGAGGCCTGCACCCTTGTCGTCTGTCCAATCAAATGCTTCAACAACGGCGTCACGGTCCACCAACTTCTGACTCACTTGTGTGGAAGCAACCGTCGTTTCAAGTGCTGCTTTTTTCGTGTTCATATTTCCAATCTGCTTTGCCCCGATTTCGTACATCCCCCACATACAGCCGATCAGCACCATCGCTACCAAAAAAGAATGCAGCCAGACTCGCATACCTCTGCCTCCTTACGTATTCACCGTGCTAAACAAAAACGACAGCCATCACGTTCTTCTGGCTGTCGTTCATAAGTAAGCTGCTATTGCGGCAAGTTGCTTTCATTGCTCCTGCGATCCGCAGTCTCTACTTCATTGGTCTGAACATCAGGATTTACCTGCCACATTTGCGAAAGCGGCGAGAAGGGCACCCCTAGTTGCTTGACATCCTGATCTTCCACGGCCTCAGCCAGTGTCCCGGTTAAAGGCATGGTGTACTCAATGTGCTCATCCATCTGCCATCCTCCTTCACATGTCCTAGTGTGAGGAGTTTGCAGGGCATTATGCAGACGGTTTTGCTTTGATCTCGACTTGGTAGCCAGCGTGCTTCCTGACCTGGAATACACCTGTTTCAAAAATCAAATACTGTGCTTTCACACCGATCAATCGCCCGCCGAGTTGTTCTTCTTTATCGAGCGTCTTGGAATTAATTTTATCCAGTGACTCCAAGATCGGATAAGCAATATCTACCCATTCGTCCTCGCGATATTGGAATGCTTTAAACTGTTCAGGAAAATGACCGTACACTTCGTCACGCATGGCGAGCAAGTCGATTTCCTTCACATCTCCCTTGAGCATTTTGCGCCAGTTGGTCTTGTCCGGCAAAAACTGACTCAAGTGGAATTCAAGCTCCCCAGCCATCCGACGAGTAGGAACCTCCGCAATCGGAATCGCGCGAATTGCGCCTTGATCCACCCAGCGTCTCAATTCATTATGCTTGCGAGTCAATCCTACCTTTATATCACTCGACACTGCCAGATAGACAAAATGTGGAATCATGCAATATCTCTCGCCAAAGCTCTCGTCCCGGCAAGTCCCCAAGTCAAAATGACATTCATGCGGCTTGACGATGCATAAGTCATTTTCCGGCAGCTTGGTAAAACAGGGATAGCAATACCCGCTGTTAAACGTCTTGTTTGTCTTGCGGCCACAGGCAATACAGTTTTTTTCGCCTAAAAACGAAATCGTCAATTCACTGCCCAGCCATTCATTAAGCGGAAGGCGATCGTCACCGATATTCAAATAGTAGTCTACCGGCTTGTCCCCTCCATGGTACTCGTGTGTTAGTCCTTGCAACATACCGCGGAGTTCCACCAAACTCTCTCCTCTCCTATGTACGGTTCTTCCATTTTAACATAACCGCCACCTACTCTGACCGCTGTTTTCTTTTGGTAGCATGTTTTCCCTGGCAGGAGGTGAACCTAATCACATCCCAGAAGAAGGAGGCGATTGTTCATGCGCAACTACATACGGTACGCCTTGCTACTCGTCTGCCTTCTTGGCTACGGCACCCTACCTGCTTTTGCCCAGCAAACACTGCCTTCGTATGAGCCAATCCACAGAATCGACACAGAGAAAAAGGTCGTCGCTCTCACTTTTGATGATGGGCCAGATGCTATCTATACGCCCAAAATTCTTGAGGTGCTGCATCAGTACAACGTTCGGGCTACGTTTTTTGTCCTTGGCTCCCAAGTGGACAAGCATCCAAAGGTCATGCAGTGGATTTACAAGGCTGGGCACGAAATCGGAAACCACGGCTACCACCATTTTGATCTGAACAAGCTGACCGAGCATGAAGTGTACGAAGACATCAAGCATGCAGAACGCTCTATTTTGAAGACGACCGGCATTTTGGCGCAATACTACCGTCCACCCTACGGCATCCTGACACATGACGTCATGAGTGCGGTTCAATCCAGTGGCTACGACATCATTCACTGGTCGATTGATCCTCGTGATTGGTCTTTGGCACGCACGGCTAACGTCATTGCCAAAAGCGTCAAGAGCAATGTCTCCTCCGGGGATATCATCCTGTTTCATGACGGGGGCTTAAACCAACGGCAAACAGTCGCCGCTCTCCGGGAGCTTATCACTGATTTGCGTTCCCAGGGTTATCGATTTGTTACGGTCAGTCAATTGTTGGATGCAGCAAAATAATACGGCACCAGTGCCTCGTTTTCCTAATACGAAACGAAGCAACTGGTGCCTTTTTTCACGCCAATACTTTGCCCAAGAATGAACGCAAGCGGTCGTTGATTTTATTGCCAAAAACCTCACTGGGATGACCTTCTGCCATAATGATACCTTGATCCATAAAGATGATTCGGTCGCCCACTTCCTTGGCAAAATTCATTTCATGCGTCACGATCACCATTGTCATGCCTTCTTTGGCTAAATTTTTGATGACGGCAAGCACCTCTCCCACCAGCTCTGGGTCCAGGGCGGATGTCGGCTCGTCAAACAACATAACCTTTGGATTCATCGCGAGCGCCCTTGCGATTGCCACTCGTTGCATCTGCCCCCCAGAAAGCCGCTCGGGATACACATCGGCCTTGTCCTGAAGCCCTACCTTCTGCAAGAGAGCCAAGCCTTGCTTGCGGGCTTCTTCCTGAGACATCTTCTTTACTTTTACAGGGGCCAGCATGACGTTTTCCAGCACCGTTTTATGAGGAAAGAGATTAAAGCGCTGAAAGACCATCCCGACCTCTTCTCTCACTTTATTGATATCGGTCTTGGGGTCTGACAGATCATGTCCGTTGATGACAATCTTTCCGCTGCTCATTTCCTCCAGCTGATTCAAGCAACGTAGAAACGTGCTTTTGCCTGAGCCTGACGGACCAATGACACAGACTACTTCCTTTTCTGCTACCTGAGTCGTAATGCCCTTCAACACTTTCAGATCGCCGTAGTTCTTCGTCAAATTCGACACCTGTATAATCATTTGTCTGTCCCCCTATTGCGATAAAACAAGCTTGATTGTGGTTCATCCCCTCTCATTTTACCGCAATAGTCTAAAAATTGCATGAATTTGCTGTTTGGTGGGTGAACGCCAGCCTCATAGATGATCGACTCCATCCCATTTTTTCCAGTGCTTGTCGCATGCGTAACTATGCTCCCGGCGGCTCATGCTAAGTGTGAGGTGGTTTTCATGCATCGAAAAAAATGGGTCGCTCTTGTAATCGTACTGGCCGTTTTTCTATTAGGGCTTTTGGTGGAAGGTATTTACGGGACTTATACAGATCTCGTCGACCATCCTGGGTTCGCTTGGGAAGAAAATGTGGTATCCGGTTATGGGAACAGCAAAATTGTGCAGCTGTTTGTGAACGGCACTATTTCGGGGCAACAGAATAGTGCTGGGGTGCCTTCGATGACGGAGCTATTAACTGAACAGCTACGCCGAATTGAAGAGGATGAGCTGGTGAAAGCCGTGGTCCTTCGCATTGATAGTCCAGGTGGAGAGGTGGTCGCTACCGATGAACTACACAGACGCTTGCTACGGCTCAAGCAGGTTCGTAATCTTCCCATCGTTGTCAGCATGGGTTCCACAGCAGCCTCTGGCGGCTATTACCTGGCCACGACAGGCGATGCGATTTTTGCCAATCCCAACACACTAACTGGCAGTCTGGGCGTGATTTTCAATCTGTTTAACTATAGTGAAGCGGCGAACAAGCTGGGTGTGCATCAATACGCCATCAAAAGCGGACGCTTCAAAGACATCGGCAGTCCATCCCGGCCACTGACAGACCCAGAACGGCACATTTTCCAAACACTCGTCAACGAAAGCTACAACAATTTCGTCGACGTCATCGTTAAGGGTCGCAACCTCTCCCGTCAGCGCGTACTGGAAATAGCTGACGGCCGTGTCTATTCCGGTGAGCAAGCAAAACGCCTGGGACTCATCGATGAATTCGGTGATTTGGAGGAAGCGACACGCTACGCGCTCTCTTTGTCTGGAGAAAAAGAAGCTATGGTCATCCGCTATGCAGACCAGCTCTCCATCAGCAAGCTGTTATTCAGCATGAAGCAGTACTGGTCGAATCCTGATCCGCTTGGTCTCAATCGAATATGGGACCGCCAAAGCTCACCTCGCCTTCTGTATCAATTCATGCCTTAGCCTGTTATTACGGAAAGGAGTGGCTTATCATAAACCAGCTTCCCAACGAAGAAAAAGCACATGATCCTGATTCCTTTGATCCATATGCAGAAGCCCATCCACAACATTTGTATGCTGGCTTTTGGATTCGTGTGGTGGCATCGCTCCTTGATTCGATGTTCTTGATTGGGATTAGCTACCTCATTTTCAATCCGTTGCGCCGTGTTTTTGCCGTTCCTTACGCCTCTTTTCCATTCATTGATTTTTTGGAGGTGTTGTTTGATCTCCTCTATATGATCATACTGACCTGGTGGACTGGACAAACCTTGGGAAAGCTGATCACAGGTATCCGTGTCATCAGTGCCAGACAAGCGCGAGGCAATCTGACAGGCGGACAGGTATTATTGCGCGAAGTCATCGGTAAATTCCTCGCTTCACTCGTATTCGGACTGGGCTATCTATGGGTTGCCTGGCATCCACGCAAGCAAGGCTGGCATGATCTGATCGCCAAAACGTATGTCATCCGGGATCGTCGCCCGTAACCTCCGCTCTATAGCGGGGGTTTTATTTTTGCTTCCTTGGTCCCTATTTTTGTAGATGCTTCCTGCCGATACCATTACCAACAAGGCAGATTCTATCTCAACCGAGGAGGAAGATACATGCGTAAACACAAAGTAACCAGCATCCTCGCCCTGAGCCTTTCGCTGGCTCTGCTCGGCCACGTTGCCCCTGTCCTTCCTGTTTCAGCTGCAACGGCTGCCCCTCAAGCAGCAGCCGTTAAAACGAATAACGTCTATAATCTTCAACTAGGAATGAGCACAGCGCAGGTCGAACAAACATTAGGCAAGCCTGCCCGCATTGATCCTAGTCATACGGGTGTGGAATGGTGGATTTACAATCAAGATTTGAACAACTACATTCAAGTCGGCATCCAAAACGGCCAAGTTGTGACGTTGTTTACCAATGGAGCCAAGCTGAATTTGAAAGGCATCACGATTGGATCTACTACTAAAGACCTACAAAATAGCTGGGGTGCACCGCAAGACACGCTGACAATCATGCCGAGTCTGCGTATCCAAAAGAATACCCTTGCTCATCCGACCTATATCCAGAACAATCAAGCAATCACCTTCTCTATCGATCAACTGGGTGGAAACAAAGTCGCAGGAGTACGCATCTCTACTCCTGAGCATTTTGCCACCATTGCGATTGGCTTGATGTATCCCATTTCCTATACGAAATTACCGGAACTGCCGAAACTGACAGATGCACAGATGAAGCAGGCAACGCTTGCATACGAGAAACAAAATTTGGACTTGCTCAACGTGGCGAGACAACGTGCCAAACTGCCTGTTATCACTTGGGATGAACAAGTGGCAGCAGTAGCTAGAGCACACAGCCAAGACATGGGCCTACATAACTTTTTCAACCATACCTCCCCTTCTACGGGAAGTCCGTTTGATCGATTGAAGCAAGCCGGCATTCGTTACAGCACAGCTGGTGAAAATATTGCCTACGGACAGCTAGATGGGGTCGAAGCCCATATGAGCTGGATGAACTCCGCAGGCCATCGTCAAAACCTGCTCAATCCAAAATTCAAGCAGCTCGGTGTCGGTATCGTTATGAAAGATGGCCGCCCTTATTTCACGCAAAATTTTGTTACTCGCTAAGTTTCGCGGAACTGATACAAAAGACGACCCTGTCCTCAAATTTTTGGGATAGGGTCGTCTTTTGTATGTTTCACCCAATAGTTCTATCCAAGTACCTATAGATGCACGGTGCACTCGAGACTTTCTATCTATTGTTTGTGACCACTTCACATCCGATATCTCAATGCATGGGCATTATTCCCTTTATTTATATAGATTGGATATCAGTCATCATCTTTCAACACAAGCATCTTCCATCTGTATAGGAATCTGCCTGAGAGGAGGAGACTGCGTGCCCAATATTGAAGATATCACCGTCCAAAAGTCGAATGCAGAGCGCAAGAGTTACGTGGTTGTTGGTGCCATTCTATCATGTAGCAACGGCAGTAAGGTAAGTCGGTTAAAAATGCTATTCAGTCATGGTGTTTTTGTAAAAGGGAAGCCGCAAATGAATATTATGGATTTTATTCCCAACAAAAACATCATGCCCTTTGGAAATTGCAGTAGCTTGAAAAATCCCGCAGTCGCTTCTGCCACAGCAGCCAACAATGGTGTACTCACACCTATGCCGTGTACACCTCTGACGACAATGCCATGGATCGATGGCAAAGCAGACAAAGTGGTCGGCGGTCATCCGGCTTTGCTGAATAAATCAACCAATATGTGCTTCCATTGTGGACTGATCAAGATTGAAGATGACGGGCAAGATTTGGGTGGGGTAACGCTAGGAGTTCAGTCGCTAGCACAAAGTGGGCCGACAGAATCCGGTTTTGGACAAGGGCTAGCTTGCGAGAAGCCACAGGAAAAGCCAACTATGTGGGATAACTTCGTGAAAGGAATCTCCAAGTTGGGAGACGTTCCTGCTGCGATGCAAAAGGCGACAAGTGAGCTGCAGAGCGCTTTGGAGAAAGCGGCAGAGGATTTGCCCAAGGGTGTTGGAGTATTTGTAAGGGAAGGCTATATCGAGCCAATACAAGAGGACATCGATACGTTGCGGGATGATACTATCAATATCGCAGATGGAATTGCAATCGGTGGACTTGCCTTGCAAGCACTTACCTTGGGGAGAAGTAAAAACATAAAGGATTTAATCGATGCGGCAAAGAAAGGAAAGAAAGTACAGCCTAATATTCAACAAAATTTATACCGCCGAACCTCAAACACTGGAGAATTCAAAGACCTGTCTGAACCCATGCAATTAAGGCACGTTGAAAAAGTTGCAGAAGATGCAGGTATTGGATTAAAAGGAATTAAAATAGAAATAAATCGAGACGCTGAATTAGTTGGTAAGGACTTATATGGGTGGGCTGACCCAAAAGGAAACAGGATAATTTTATACCCTGATGCTTTTAGCAATAAGGAAAATTTAGTTAAAACATTAGGACACGAGAGGATTCATATTTACCAAACAAAAACTTTTGGGAAGCCCGAAGACCATGAAATGTTACTTGAATTTGAAAAAGGGGCATATGGTTCAGAAGACTCTTGGTGGGAGTATTATAAACGAAAGAGGAGATAGCAATTGAGTAACTCACAATTTAAGGATTGGATTAAGCTAACCACTATCATCGCTGAAATTGACCAAGAAGTTCCTGAAATGGAATGCCCTAATTGCCATCAATTAAAAATTGATTATCAATATGTCGGAGATTTAAAATCCAGAGCAGGATTTTTAGATATCTGGTGTAATTCTTGTCTGCACGGCATTCATTTATCTCGAACAAAAGCACCCGAAAATGTTAGCTTGCTTTCATTTGATGCTGCTGAAGAATACAAAAAGAAAGTGCCTAATTTTACTCCAATAGAACCATAATGAAAGATGTTTGCTTACTTTCACTTTGTTGAGACTATCCGGTATTGGATAAAATCTGAGGTAGGAAATTAATATTTATCCATCCAAATCGAATCAATCGCATTTTTTGTAAAGAAAAAGGTACAGTCTCCTCATCTTTTGCGAGTGACTGTACCTTTCTCAGATCAACGGTCTTTTTTGTAGCCTCTTTGTCAGTTGCTATGGCTGCGAAGTTGAATTTGTAGTAGCAGGTGCAGGTGCAGACGGTTTCGGAGCCTGGCCGTCATCTGAGAAAAACGGGATGATTACCAGACTGAGCACGAAAAATAAGATCCAGGCAATGCCTCTTCTGAAAATGCATGGTGTCAGCATCGGGTAACCCCTTCCAATCATGCTGTTCTACTTACTATTCATACGCTTCCCTCCTTGATGCCCGTTTATGCTTTTTTGGGCAAAAAATAAAAGCCTCGCCAAAAACTTGGCGAAGCTTATCCTCCTTGTTTTTACCCCTGTTTTTGCAGCGGCATTGAATACGTCTGTTCCTGGGTTGCTTTTTGCTTGAAAAACAGGCAAGCTGCCGCGAACACAATGAGCAGCGATCCCATCAGCCAGAAGATCGTCCACGGCTCCCACACGTCCATCAGCAGACCATTCACATTGGGAGCCAAAATGCTGGCGACACCAAAATTGACGCCCGCGATAATTCCTGCGGTAGGGACCATCGAGGCTGGTAATATATCTGCCGAAAAAGCCAAGCCCAGTGAGTAAAATGAGCCGACAGCCGCTCCTGCTATGGCCAACAACAGCATCATCAGCCATACGTTTTCGCCTGCAAACGGGAACAGAAAGAAGGCCAATCCCCCTACAAGCGCACACACGAGCATGACCTGCTTGCGTCCGACTCGGTCACTCAATGCCCCCAGCGGCATCTGCAAGATAATGCTTCCCACGACAAACGACGGAAGGATCAAGGAAACCCATTCAACGGACAAACCGGTACGCAAGGCGTAAACGGGAAAACTGCCGTTGAGTGACGTCTCCATGAATCCGTACAAAAACGAAGGAATCAGCGCCAGCCAGGCAAGTCGCAAGACAAATGCATATTTGTTTTGCTTCTTTTCCGTTTGTTCAATCTGTGCGGGGAATTCATTTTTGATTCGGGATAATAATAAGAAGGCAATCAGATACAGAACGAGCAAGCCGCCAAAAGGTACCCAAATCCCCAAATGCAGCACGCTTAAGCCTAGCGGACCAACACTAAAGCCCACTCCATATGCCAACCCGTAAATGGAAAGATCACGCCCACGATTCTCGGGAGCTGCAATTTTGGTCACCCACATTTGGCTGGCGTAATGTAAACCGCTATCGCCCACACCCATCAGCAAGCGTAATACGAACCAGACTGCCAAATGACTGAACATCGGGATGAGCGCTGTTGCGATCGTCACTAACAGCAATCCCCATAATATCGTGGATCGGTATCCAATGCGCCGCAGTGGGATTTCCAAAAATGGATTGACCATGACCATCCCAATATACAAGGCAGCAGCGTTGAGCCCGTTCATCACGGATGAAACCCCTTGTTTTTCCAATAAAACTGTCAGCATCGGGATCGTCAAGCCTTGGCTTACCCCCGCAATACCGACAGCCAAAATCAACACCCAAAAGGTGTAACGTGACTGTGACATGGTGTTGTTTCTCCTCCCTAGCCTCCTATTAAGCACTCTCTACGGAAGCACTCCCCTGCTGAAGCTGATACATTTTTTGATAAAGACCATTTTTCGCCATGAGTTCATCATGGGTACCTCGCTCCATGATCTCTCCTCGGGACAAGACAAGAATCTGGTCGGCGTGTTGAATCGTCGACAAGCGATGTGCAATGATGAATGTCGTCCTACCTTTTGATAGTACATGCAACGCTTCCTGAATGGCTAGCTCTGTTTCACTGTCAATGCTTGCCGTTGCTTCATCCAGGATCAGCATCGCAGGATCAGCAGCCAATGCCCGTGCAAAAGAGATCAATTGACGTTGACCTGCAGATAGTGTCATGCCTCGCTCGACGACTGGTTCGTCATATGCGCCCGGCAGTTTGGAAATGAATTCGTCAGCACGTACCGCTTTTGCAGCCCGCTTCACTTCTTCATCCGAAATCGTATCCTTGTACATACGAATGTTGAATCCAATGCTTCCCGTAAACAAGAACGGGTCCTGCAAAACGAGACCAATATGACTGCGCAAGGAGTGCGTATCAATCTGTCTCATATCTTGCCCGTCGATCAAAATGCTCCCTTTCGTCACCGGATAGAACCCGAGTAGCAAATTCATCAAGGAGCTTTTTCCCGATCCGGTGTGCCCTACCAGCGCAATCGTTTGACCAGGCTGCGCCGTAAAAGAGACGTTTTTCAAAACGTACTCATCACCCTGATAGGCAAAAGAAACGTTATCAAAGACAACCTCACCACGCGGGCGCTCGATTTGCGCACCAGCTTCTTTTTTCTCCGGCAGCTCATCCATAATTTCAAAGACGCGTCCCGCCGAAATAGTCGCCTGCTGCATTTGCGACAACCGATTCATGATCATGTTGATCGGTTCGAAAAAACGCCCCATATAATCGACAAATGCAAAAAGCGCACCGAAGGAAATCGCACTATGGAAAGATGTAGAGCTGTAATACCAGACGATCAGGGTCAAGGAAACTTTCCAGATCAAATCTACCGCTGGGCGCAAAAGCAAGGATTCCAGATTGATTTCTTTCATCCGCACCTTGAAGTAGTCCTCGTTTACATCAGCAAACTCCTTTTGTACACCTTTCTCCCGACGAAAAGCCTGCACAATCGTCATATTCTGGATCATTTCATTGATCGTTGTGTTCATATCACTGAGCTTCGCGCGAATCACTGCATAGTAGCGAGAGCTGTACCTTTGATACACATAGACTAACAGTACGAGCACTGGTACCGTCAAAAAGCAGAAGAAAGCGAGCTCAGGCTGCAAGAGGTAGAGCGCGATCAAGATTCCAATCAAATAAAGACCGTTCTGTACAAATGTGGCGAGCACACTTACATACAGCTCACGGATGGCTTCTGTATCATTGCTCACACGGGAGACAAGCGCACCTACTGGCGTTTTGTCAAAAAAGGCAACCGGGAGCTTTTGCAAATGGATAAACAGCTTCATCCGCATTTGCTGAATGATGCGCTGGGCGATCTTTTGCAGCCACAAAATCTGGACGTAGTTGAAACCAGCTGAGAGCAAGATCAGTGCCCCATAACCTACAGACAGCCAGACGATGGGCAGAACATCCCCTTGGTACATCGCCTTGACTTCCTCTGCGGTTAGCCGAATCCCTGTGGAGGTCATCTTTTGACCTGATTGATCCTTCGTTGTTACCGCGAAGCGTTCCCTGCCGTTTTCTGGCGCAATCGGGGTGAATTGCTTCTCCGTATTTGGATTCACCTTGCCTGATACCAAGTAATAAGTCGTGCCTTCTGTCAGCACAGTTACTTCTTTTTGATTGCTCCTGTCCAAAGCAAGGCCCGTCTTTGCAGCGACATCTTCACGAATATAACTCGTACCGTTCACTGTGGCGACTTGCCCCGCTGCTTGTGGTGGCACCTCGTCCAGTTGATACCACGGCTTTTGGATCGCCAGGATGTGATTATCAATCATGACCTTGGCTAAAAAAGGCCCTGCCAGCTCTGCACTCGTTCCCAGCAAGAGCAGGAACAATGCGCCTAGTATTTGCTTTTGAAATGGCCTGGCGTACTCGGTCAAACGCCCCCATACATTTTGTTTGCTCATGAAACGTTTTCCCCCTCTCTCAACCAGCCACATCCTGCTCCATTTGCTGACGACGGTACTGCTCTGCATACCAGCCGTTGCGCTGCATCAGCTCGTCATGTGTCCCCCGCTCGACGATCTGCCCCTCATCTAGCACGAGAATCAGTTGAGCGTGCTGGACCGCAGACAGACGATGAGCAGTAATAATGGTCGTTTTATCCGCGCGCTCCTGTCGCAGATGACGAAGGATACTCTCCTCCGTCCGCGCATCCACTGCCGATAGTGAATCGTCGAGAATCAGAATACCTGCATCCATTAAGAGAGCACGTGCAATGGAAATGCGCTGTTTTTGCCCCCCGGAGAGGGTGACCCCCTTCTCCCCAACCATGGTTTGCAATCCCTCTCTGAATTGGGCCAAATCTCTCTTCATCTCCGCAAGCTCCAGCGCATGCATCACTTCCTCGGTCGTCGCTTGTGGTTTCCCGAATGACACATTTTCGGCAATCGTCCGTGAAAACAGCAAATGCTCCTGAGGCACATAGCCGATTTTTTCCCGCAGCGTATCAAAAGCGAGTCCTTCGATTGGGATGCCCCCGATAAACAGGACTTGTTCCTTCATTTGATATTGATGCAACAAGGCACGGCACAACGTCGACTTGCCGCTTCCCGTCCTCCCGACAATCCCAAGCGTCTCTCCTTCACCCAAACGGAACGAGATGTCGGTGAGTGCTGGCTTGTCAGTGCCCGGATATGTAAAGGAAAAATGGCGTGCTTCTACGGTATTGGCGATTTGGCTCGTGACTGGATTCGCTGCTTCCGTCACATCTGGCTGCTCCACCATTAGCTCTGTAAAGCGTTTGTGGGATGCGCCACCCCGCTGCAACACATTAACCAGCCAACCAAAAGCGAACATCGGCCAAATTAAAAGTCCCAAGTACAAATTTAACGCAACCAAATCCCCTAAGGAGATAGCGCTAGTGAACACCAAATACGTGCCATAGCCCAGCCCGATCAAAAAGCTGAACCCAATAATAATCGCGATCGTCGGCTCAAACAGCGCGTCGATCCGCGAAACGCTCACATTTCGCTCCAACGTTTTTTCACTGACCCGGCGATATGCCTCGATATCGGCCTTTTCCTGAACAAATGCTCTCAACACCCGAACACCCGATACGGATTGTTGAACATGATCATTCATCTCTCCGAAGGCTTCCTGTGCCAAGTAAAAGCGCTCATGCAGCAGCTTTCCATAATACGCCGTTGACCAAGCCAAAAACGGCATCGGGATCAGCGCAGCCAGCGTCAGCTTCCAATCAATCGCGGTTACCATGACACCTAGCGTTAACACGGTCATGAACAACGCATCGACAAGCGTAAGCACCCCTGTACTCGCCGTTTGTTCAATGGCAGGGATGTCGTTGGTAGCCACGGCCATCAGATCACCACTGCGTTTGCGATGAAAAAACGACGGGGTCATTTTGGTCAAATGGGCAAATAGTCGCTCGCGTAGCGTTCGCTCCAGAATCAAGGCTCCCCCATTTAACAAGTACCGCCAGAGAAACCGCAATCCATACAAACTCACACCCAATACGAGCAAGATGACCACTGTTTGCGTCAAGTCGGCGTCCGTAAGGGAACTGTTACGAATTGAATCTACCGTGTCCCCGATTAATTTCGGCGGCCATAGCATGAGGACATCGATGACAAACAGCACAGAAATTCCAATGACGTATCGCTTCCAATAGGCACGAAAAAACCAAGATAATTGCCGAAGTGTCTGCATGTAAATCACCTCTATTTATTTAGACCTAACAGCACGACTAAAAAAGGGCTTGCGAATCACGCGCAGCCCTCTTGATCTGTCTTCACCATCGTAATTTACAGAATTTTCATTGTCAATCGAAGCATACAGTTCAATCTAAGATTTTTTATCGGTTTTCCAGTCAAGCCATTCCTCTTTTAGCAGGCTGTAAGTGGCATGATCCACGTAATGATCGTAAAGAAATTCATTCCGGCGCAGTACCCCTTCCAGTTGAAACCCTAATCGTTCCGGGATCGATCTGCTCTTGTGGTTTTCCGTAGCAGCCTGAATCGTTACTTTTTCCAAATCCCATGAACCGAAGATCAACACGTCCAAGTAGGTCGCCACTGCTTCTGTCATCAGGCCCTTTCCCTGAAATTGCGCACCCAGCCAATAGCCAATGGACGTCTTTTTGTTGATCCAATCCACTGTATGTACGCCGACTGTGCCAGCCAGACGTCCTTGGTACCAAATGCCGTAGTTAATGCCACGATTATCGTTGTACTGATGAATCGTCGCTTGGATGAATTGGCGAGAATCCTCTACCTTCTTCGTATAATTCAGCCACGGCAGCCATTCCATAAGATTCTCCCGGTTTGAATCCGTAAGCAAAAATAACTCCTCAGCATCAGCTAATTCTAATTGTTTCAGGTACGTATCTTCATTGATGGCTATCTGTTGGATCGTTTGCATTACGAATCTCCCCTTTTCTTGGATATGTTACTGGAAAACGCCAAAATGAGCAAAAAGCGCCCGCCAGCAACAATAGGCGAACGCATATAAAAGTATCTTTTATTTTTTGCTATTGCCGATCTCTTCCGGCTTAAAAATGCCAGTCTCCGTAACAATCGCAGTAATGTACTTCGCTGGCGTTACATCGAACGCAGGATTGTACACCTTGATATCGTCTGGAGCTACCTGTTTGCCCAAGCCATGGGTAATTTCCTCGGCTGGACGCTCTTCAATCGGAATATCTGCGCCTGTCGGTGTCTCCAAATCGACGGAGGACAAGGGAGCTGCCACGTAAAACGGAATGCCGTGAGCTTTTGCCAATACCGCTACCCCATACGTACCGATTTTGTTGGCGACATCGCCGTTCGCTGCTACGCGGTCTGTCCCCACGATGACAGCCTCTACTTTTCCTTGGGACATGACCATCGCCGCCATGTTGTCGCAGATCAGCGTCACATCAATTCCTGCTTGCTGCAATTCGAATGCAGTAAGACGAGCGCCTTGAAGAACAGGACGGGTTTCATCCGCGTACACCTTCAGGTTCCAACCGCGTTCCTTTGCCAAATAAAAGGGAGCAGTAGCCGTTCCGTACGCTGCTGTAGCCAATGCCCCTGGGTTACAGTGCGTGAGAATTCCCATACCGTCATGCAACAGAGTGAGCAGATGCTCCCCGATGGTCCGGCATACTTCAGCGTCTTCCTTTTGAATCGCCAATGCTTCATCGAGCACTGCCACCTTCAACTCGGCAATCGGCGCACCGCTTTCTTTTTCAACACGAGCCTTGATGCGATCCAACGCCCAGAACAGATTCACCGCTGTCGGACGGGAAGAGCCCAGGTAGTCTGCCTGCTGGTTCAGTTCCTGCCAAAACTCGTCGTAGTTACTCGCTTCACTACCACGAATGCCCAGGTAGAGCCCGTAAGCCGCCGCCATGCCAATGGCTGGTGCGCCACGTACTTCCAAGCGTCGGATGGAACCCCATACTTGCTCGGAGGTGGTCAAGTTTAAATAGATCGTTTCTACTGGCAGACGCGTCTGGTCAAGCAGGACCAATGCATCATTCTCCCACTTTACAGGTGCCAATTGAGTGCTGGTTGTCATACTGTTGTAGCCTCCTGGTAGTAGCGTTCAGTTACTGTGCGTACAATGTCCGTAATATCTGTCGATTCGTCGATGCCGCCGCGACCGAGAATCAGCGCTTCTCCAATCGAGAGAGCCAGACGCTCTGCTTCTGCGCGAGTCTGGTCGTCTTCGATAGCATTTAGGTCCGCTACGCCTGCCAAGCCAATGACGCGACGCAAAATTTTGCATCCGGCATAGCCTGCTGTATCCTGAATTAAGCGCTTCACGTAGCTTTGCCACAGTCCTTCGACATGGGCGCTGCGCTCTTTGGCGTGCTTGTGCCAGAGTTGAACGAATTGCGAAACGAATTCATTCCAGACATCCTCGACCGTTTCCAGTAAGTATTCGCGGTACGCTTCCCGTTCTCCTTGATCTTTTTGCAGACCGTGCTGTCCTGCGTAGTTGAGCAGCAGATTGGCTATAATCGCCCCAATGTCAAAGCCGATTGGACCGTAGTAAGCGAACTCTGGATCGATTGCTTTTAGGCTGTTTTCCGTGATAAAAATACTTCCGGTATGCAAGTCACCATGCAGCAACGCCTCCGAGCGCGTAAGGAAATCGTATTTCAGCTTGGCGATTTCCAGCTTCAGCGGCCTGTTGTTCCAGATCGCCTCGACTTCGCGGCGGATCAACGGGTTGAAGTCGTTGGTAGGCGCATTTTCATACGGATCGGTAAAGACGAGATCTTCTGTAATTTTGCATAATTCTGGATTTATGAATGTTCCGACTAGCGCTTTTTTATCGTATGGATGTGCGCCCAGATCGGATGTGAAGAACAACGTTTGCGCGAGAAAACGGCCAATTTGCTTCGCGAATAGTGGGTACCGCTTTCCTTCGATCAGCCCTTTGCGCATGATGATGTGGTCACCGACGTTTTCCATAACTGTCAAGGCAAGTTCCCCATCGAAATGATACACCTGTGGCACCAGGTCTGGAACGTATTTGTGCTGAATGCGGAGTGCCTCGCTCTCGATGCGAGCCCGATCAATCGTAAGCGGCCAAGATTCCCCCACAACGCGGGCAAAAGGCAGTGCTTGCTTGACAATGACGCTCTTACCGGTTGCTGGCTCTTGAATGTCAAAAACCAGATTGAGGTTGCCATCCCCGATTTCTCGGCTGGTCAGCTCTGCTCCTTCGCTAAAAAGACCCGGTATTCCCTTTACGTACTCCACTGCTTCCTGTTCAGTCAATGCGCGATATGCCATGATTCCAAAACTCCCCTCTACGTATTTTTCCTCTATCTCTACTTGTTTTGTTTGTGTCATGAGAGCAAAAAAGACCTCTTTTCCCGAAGAAAAGAGGTCGCTGTCGTCACGTGTAAGAAACGTGTTGATGTCCCCCTTATCTTCCAGACCACTTTTGTTTCTGCAGGAATTAGCACCGTGCATGTCGCCTGTCAATCGTTCGCTTCCTCGCGTCTGAATGGCGTCATGTCGGTTGCCGGGTATCATCGGGCCAGTCCCTCCACCTTCTCTGGATAAGGTATCCAAAACGTATTCGGTTTTTGATTTAGTTTGAATCATACAACCAACGCTTCCACGATGTCAACACCCTTTTGTGCAAAAATTCGCACCCTGCTATCAGTAGCTGTATTGTGTTCCGGATGCCGCAGGTCTCTCCCAATTCCACCAGTCTACCTTGCCTAAAAACGCTGCTGTTATCGACACCACGAAGGAATTGTAAAAAGGTTTCATCTTCGTCTCATTTTTCTAATAACCTGCTGCACATTCTCTGAAAAAACAAGATTGACTCCTGACAATGAACGTCATATCATGGGGGAAACGAATAACTCTTATCGCGAGCTGGCTGAGGGACTGGCCCTATGATGCCCGGCAACCGGCGCTATACCATGAATCGTACGCTCATCATGCGTACCTTGGATAGCGAAACGGTGCTAATTCCAACGGATAAGAGTCGAGATCGAGCACTTTTGGCTCGTTTCGGCTACTGACCCGAGAGATGAGAGGAGACGAGACGCTTTCATAGTCGACAACCGCCTCCCCGCTCAATGGGGAGGCTTTTTTTATTAATTCAAGGAGGATTTGACGTACCATGAGTGAACAACGTATCCTCGTCACCTATCTCACACAAGCAAAAGACTTGAACAAAAAAGCGCAAGCCATTGCTGTCGGCATGACAGTCGGTTCCTGGACGGACCTGCCGCTTGCCAAGCAAGCTGAGCTAGCGCCATATCTCGGTGAAGCTGTGAGCGCGACACCGATTACGACACTGGAAAACGGAGAAACACGCGGTCTGATTACCGTTAGCTATCCGACTCGCAATTTTACAGCGGACATTCCTTCCTTGTTAACCGGAATATTCGGCAAACTGTCGATGGACGGCAAAATCAAGCTCGTCGACATTGTTTTCCCTGAATCATTCCTCCAGGCTTTCCCTGGACCGAAGTTCGGCATTGATGGTCTGCGCGAACGTTTAGGTGCACATAACCGCCCGCTCTTGATGAGCATTTTCAAATCGTGTCTGGGTCTTCCTTTCGACGATCTGAAGACGCAATTCCGCGCACAAGCCTTGGGCGGAGTCGATCTCGTGAAAGATGACGAAATCTTCTTTGCAGATGACCGTGCTCCTTTTATCGAACGGATCAAAGCGTTCAAGCAGATCGCACAAGAGACCGAAGCCGAAACTGGCAAGCCCGTCCTCTATGCAGCCAACCTGACTGGACCTGTGCATGAGCTGAACGAAAAAGCGAAGCGTGCGGTAGAGGCGGGTGCTGACTGCCTCTTGTTCAACGTGCTGGCCTTTGGCTTCGATGCCCTGCACCGTTTGGCAGCCGATCCTGACGTACACGTACCAATCATGGCGCATCCAGCTTTAGCAGGCGCATACTATCCATCACCTGACTACGGCATCTCCACCCCGCTCCTACTCGGTACGTTGATGCGTGTAGCTGGGGCAGATTTGGTGCTCTTCCCATCCCCATATGGCAATGTCGCTCTGGACAAAACAGAAGCGTTGCAGCTCGCGAAGCATTTGACAGATCCACTGAATGGTGTACGCCGTTCCTTCCCGGTTCCGTCTGCCGGCATTCATCCGGGGCTGGTTCCACAGCTTTTTCAAGACTTCGGACTCGATCAAATCGTCAATGCAGGAGGCGGAATCCACGGTCATCCCGGTGGAGCAACCGCAGGAGCGAAAGCATTCGTTGCTGCGATTGATGCAGTCACCGCAGGCCGAACCTTGGAAGAAGCCGCCTCGGAATCACAAGAACTGGCGGTCGCCCTGGAAAAGTGGGGTGGCGCACGATGAGTAAGAAGCTCGTCCTGTTCTGCGATTTCGACGGAACGATTACCGAAAAAGACAACATTGTCGCGATTGTCCGCAAGTTCGCTCCCCCTGAGTGGGAAGCCTTGACGGAGCAAATCCTTTCGCAAAAAATAAGCGTTCAGGAAGGGGTTGGCAAGCTGTTTCAACTCTTGCCCTCCTCCTTGCGCCAGGACATTATTGATTTTATTGTCCATGAAGCGACCATTCGCCCGGGATTTGCTGACTTCGTGAGCTATTGCCGCGAAGAAGGCATCGAGCTGTTGATCACAAGTGGCGGCATCGACTTTTTCTTGGAGCCTATCCTGGCACCCTTCGATCTTACCGATGTACCGATCTACTGCAATGGCAGTGATTTCAGCGGAGAGCGCATCACCATTACGTGGCCAAACGCTTGCGATGAACATTGCACAAACGGCTGCGGCATGTGCAAGACGACCATCATCCGCCGTTACGATCCAGCAACCCATTTCCGAATCGTCATCGGCGACTCCATCACTGATTTGGCTGGAGCCAGAATTGCTGATTATGTGATTGCCCGTTCCTTCCTCGCTGACAAGTCGGAAGAGCTACAATTGCCACATAGCAAGTTTGCCACATTCCACGATGTGATTCGCATTTTACAGCAAGTCCAACAGGAGGTCGTCTAATTCATGACTGCAACACTCGAACAACGTCTGGATGCCTTTCGCCGTCTGGATGACGCCAAGCTGACATTTGCCCGCCGGGACTGGTTTCCCGGCACCAGTGGCAATCTCTCTATTAAAATACAAAACGATCCCTTGCAATTTGCCGTAACGGCAAGCGGCAAAGACAAAACAAAGCTGTCCCCCGAAGATTATCTGGTCGTGGATCAAGATTCGCGTCCAGTGGATGAAACTGCTCTCAAGCCTTCCGCGGAAACGCTCATCCACGCCGTCGTCTACAAAACGTTCCCGAAGGCAGGGGCTTGCTTCCACGTCCATACCGTATGGAACAATCTCATTTCCGAGCTGTACTTTGGACAACGCGCTTTCTCCATCCAAGGACAAGAGCTGATTAAGGGACTCGGAATCTGGGAAGAAAACGCGCGGATTACTGTTCCGATTGTTGAGAACTTTGCCGATATTCCGACCTTGGCTGCCGCCATTGAAAAAGTAATCACACCAGAAGTTCCCGGCGTACTCATCCGTAACCACGGTATCTACACGTGGGGCGGCAATGACTTCGAGGCCAAGCGCCATCTGGAAGCTTTTGAATTCCTATTCGAGTATCACGCCCGCTGGCTGCAATTGAGCCAAGCAGTCGTGTCCACTACAACCACCAATTAAGGAGGAATAAACGATGGCACAAATTCGTTTTCACGACAACAATGAGTACATCTCCGCACCCGAGGAAGTTGTCTCCTTCCTGGATACCCAAGAGATCATTTACGAAAAATGGGGCGTGGATCGCCTTGATCCCAAGCACCGTGATAACTACAGCCCGACAGACGAGGAAAAACAAGAGATTCTCGACACCTTTAAGCCGGAAATCGATGCGATTAGCCAACGTCGCGGTTACTTGACAGCGGACATTATCGTTCTCTCTGACAAAACGCCTAACCTCGACGAGCTGTTGGTAAAATTCAAGGGCGAGCATCATCACACCGACGATGAATGCCGCTTCTGCGTCGATGGTCATGGTATTTTCGCCATCAAGGGAAAAGACGGGCGCTACTTCGATGTCGAGCTGGAGCCAGGCGATCTGATCTCCGTACCACCGAACTACCGCCACTACTTCACCCTGATGGACGACCGCAAAATCAAGGCGATTCGCCTGTTCGTCACACCGGCAGGCTGGGAAGCGATCTATTAATAACGAACCCCCTTGGCATTTACTGATTGCCAGGGGGTTTTGTCTTTCTCCCTTCACTTTATGACGCCATTCCCCTTGATCGATACGTCTGGCTTGAGTTCAACTATGGCATTGGAAAACGCCTTCGTCCAATCATCCTCTACCTTTTTGTATTCCTTATATTCATAGGCACGCGCATAGAGACCAAACCCAAACGGGTCTACACCGATTTCCTGGCATTTCTTGATTAACCTCATGTAATCCTTCTGTAACTCGTCGCTGATCATTCGCTCCATCTTTTTGTAGTCCTTTTGCATGTCGTACGGAAACATTCGCTCTGATATGGACACTCGCAACCTGAAATGAACGTCAAAATGAAACCGACCGTTCTGATAGGATGTTTTTACTTTTTTTTGGACGCCCTTGATAAAAAAGCTGATCCTGTCTTTCGTAATTTGTTTTTGATCGTTCTGCTCCTTAATCGGGATGGTGACAGACAATTCCCCTTGTTTTTCATGGAGCAGCGTTTGCAAAAGAATCGTATCCCGCGGTTCTATCGAGCTTGCGTACGTTCCATTTTCTTTTAACAAAGCCGTCCCCATTACCTTGACTGCCCGCTTTTCTTTCTTCAACTCAGTCAAGCTAGGTGTCATCCCTTTTTCATACATTTGCCGATGGAGCTCCTGCGCCCTCGTCTTTACCGTCAGATTTCTTTTATTGGCTGTGTCAATCAGCGTTGTTACATGAATGGACAGACGAGGTTTGTCCTTTGGTTTATAATCAAACAGCTCATGCAACGGACCATCAAGCATAGCCATGCGGGCGTTGACACTGAACTTTGCATCCCGAAAAACGACATCCAGCAACCGAAACCAGTCCGGGTGAGCCAGCAGCTTTTTCCCGAACACAAGCACCTGGATTTTGCCTGCTTGGGTCAAGCCTGTTACTCGCTCATCAAAGCCCATTCTCGACTCTCTAATCGTAGATGACCGGATACCGTATTCCTCAGATTTTTCCTTTGCCTCCCGACTGAACACCGGGCTTGAGATATAAAAGAGAAGCTCGTTTTTTTCGCTCAAATCAATTCCGACCATCAGCGATAAAGTGGCATCTTCCAAATTGATTTGATCCTTGCAACCTGCCAACATGGTTACCAGCAAGCTCAATAACAGAATCTGAGCAAATGCCCTCATGCTTTTTTCCCCCCTGCTGCTCGTTTCGATAGCCTGATCGGCCCCCAAGCCAATAAAGGAAGTGCATAAGCAAATACCACGCCTGCATAGCTCCAAATTTGTATCGCTTTCTTCAGATCGATAAAGGATGGCGTATAAAACCATAGCGCCACTGGAATCAGAAGAAGGAACAGGCGCAAATGCTTGCGATGATCCTTCATGCCGAATAACTGACTGGATGAAAAGACACAGAAATAGATGTACGGTATTGCAGTCGTTGACAATATAAACATATAAGTAGAGAGAAAAAGAATATCGACACGTTCCAAAAAGCGGAACTCAATGGCTTTCCATAAATTGAGCGTAGGCCATGTATACTGCGTGATTTCATCGGGGCTAAAGTAAGCAAAGCAAACGATGATGACAGACATATACACGAGCATCGTCAATGTATTCGCAATGATAATGCCAAGAGGCGCATATTGCTTTTTTTGAAGAAAAGGGTAGGCGAAATAACCAAACTCAAATCCAAGAAAGGAGAGTACCGTGGATTTGCTCGCCTCCCAGATCGGATGCCAGCCCTCCTTGATTACTGGCAGCAAGTTTAACCAATGAACCTCTCGATAAGCCGTCGTGATAACAAAAGGTATCCAAAGTGTAAGATAGAATACAAGCTCGGCATACCTTCCTATTGCGCGAACCCCTCCCTGGAGAACAAAATAAGTCGGCAGCGTAAAAAGGAACACGACGACATAGGCGGGTGTTTGAGACAGGAGCCACACATTAATGATTCCCGTGGCATTCATCAGCAAAACGAACGCAGCAACCGCACAATAAATGGACATCAAAGCAATAGCAACACGACCGAGCCACTTGCCCAGGATCAATGGAAATATATCAATGATCGTCTTCTCCGGGTACTGCTTCATCATGTTCGTGATGACGAGACTGACTAGCGTTGCTACAAGCCATCCGATCAAAAGCGATATCCACCCGTCGGTGCTCGCTTTCTCCGCCAATTCTCTGGGAATCGTCAATACGCCGATCCCTACTTGTGCCCCATGAATGAGGAGAATGTACTGAAGGACGCTCAATTGGTTGTATGTATACTTTTTCATCACCCGTCCTCCCTCGGCCGATTATCTCCTTGTCTTTGGTCCTCAATCGTATGGGCTGACAGGGGACGCTCTTTCATTTTCCATAGTGGCAGGCGGATAAACAAATCTTTCCAGTCCCCGAAGCGCACAGGGGCAAGAGGACCTCCATAAGGAACGCCTAATGATTCCAGCGTAATCAAATGGCCGATCAATGCCATCAGCCCGACAATAATGCCAACAAAACCAAACATCGCAGCGAGGATCATCATGAGAAATCGAATAAGCCTGACGGCCGAGGCCATATCGTAGTTCGGAATAATAAAGGATGAGATCGCTGTAAATGCAACGACGATCACCATAATATTGCTCACAATCCCCGCTTGTACGACCGCTTGACCAATCACGATACCTCCCACGATACCAACTGTTTGTCCAATTGGAGCCGGCAAGCGAATTCCCGATTCCCGTAGCATCTCCAGTGTGAGCTCCATAATGAATGCCTCTAACAAGGGGGGAAATGGAACCCTTTCGCGGGACTCTCCGACTGACAAAATCAAATCGAGTGGGATAACCTCATAATTGAAAGAAATCAACGCAATATAAATCGCGGGTAAAAAAGTAGCTATCAAGAAAGCCAAGTACCGAAGCAAGCGAATAAACGTGGCAACAGGCCAACGCGTACCGTAATCGTCAACGTTTTGAAAAAAGGAAGCGAAAGTAGCCGGTCCGATTAATACACTTGGGGAGCGATCGACAACGACAGCAATCTTCCCTTGCAAGATGTGAGAGGAGACTGAATCTGGACGTTCTGAAGTCAAAAACTGCGGAAACATCGAGTAAGGATTATCCTCGATATACTCCTCCAGCTCAGACGCATTGAGAATCGAGTCAACCTTGATCATCTTGAGCCGATCTTCCAGCTCCTGTAATACTTCCGGATTCGCCACATCAGCCAAAAAGATGATCGAGAGCTTTGTAAGGCCTCGTTCTCCCAACCACATTTCTTTTATTTTCAATTCACGGTTGGGAATATAGCGGCGAATGAGGGCAATGTTCTGCGAGTCCGTTTCGACAAACCCTTGGTGTCCTCCCTTTAGCGCAGCCTCCATCTGCGGATCTTCTATCGCCCGCTGCGGCCATCCATTCGTTTGCATCACAAGCACTTCTTTTCGACCCTCGATAAACAAAAGACTACTTCCAAGCAAAATCTCGGTTTCTACTTTCCGAAAGTCGTAGGCAACGGATATCTTTCCCACAGATAACAGGTCCAAAATACTCGATTTCTCACCCTCTGGGTGTGACAAAAGCGGACGAAGCACATTGTTGTTAATCGAGTTTTTGTCAACCAAGCCATCCAGGTAGACGAGGGTAACCATGCCCTCTATATGCTGGCACGCAAACGTCCGAATGACCAAATCGGGTGTCAGCGTAAAGATTGCATTCAGCTCCGCAACGTTATCACTTAATCGCTCACTGATCTCACGGACACGGATAGGCTCACTTGAGTGGCTCATCCTGTCTTTGACAGATGTCTTTTTTCTTCTCAGCCACCCTCTCATCGCCATCTTCTACAGCTCCCGCCCTTTTCCGAAGTATCTTCCATTAGCGTTCGTGAGAGCTTCCCAAAATATGCATGGAACTTGGCACATTCTGCCGCTGAATCGAATAAATCCCAAAGCCTTCGCAAATCGCAAATATCCGCAAGAATGGAAACGTGCGTTACATGCAAAAGGAGCAAAGCTCAATGCTTTGCTCCTTTTCCCATCTACTGTTTGGAACTACACCACATATGCTCCCGCTTCGATCACACGGTCTGCAATCGAACGTTTGAGTGCCACTGTGTTGATCGGCGTGCGGCGGGTCAGCTTTTTCAAGATCGACAGGCGCAGACGAAGCTCGTCGCCCTCTTCCATCGCCGCCAATGCTTCCTTCGCCCAGCCTTCGATACGATCGAATGCCTCATGTACATAGACAGCGGTCATTTCCAGCTTTTGCTGCTCAGCTTCGATGCCATTTGCCTCCATTGCTTTCTCTGTCCGCTTCACGATGCTATCCATTGCGTAAAGCTCGATCAGCATGTCAGCCGCGAATGCCAAGAGTTCCTGTTCTTTGGACATTTCCTGTTGATATTTCATCAACGCAGAACCAGCCACCATCAAAATGATTTTGCGCGTGATGTTGATCAGATGCTTCTCCATAGCCAGGGGTGCATCCTCAATCTCTTCTGGATAATAGCTCATCAGATCTGCTTGCAAACTGCTTGCTGCTTGCATGAGCGGCAATTCACCTTTCATCGCCTTTTTCACGAGCGTATCCGGGATGAGCATGCGATTGATTTCGTTCGTTCCTTCAAAAATGCGGTTAATCCGCGAGTCACGGTACATATTCTCGATCTCATATTCGGACATAAAGCCGTATCCACCGTGGATTTGCACGCCTTCGTCCACGCAGTAATCCAAAACCTCAGTGGCAAATACTTTATTGATCGAGCATTCGATCGCATAATCTGCAATCGCTTTCGCAACCTCTGCGCCATCATCCGCTTTTTCACCCAAGCGAGTCAGCGCTGTATCGAACAGACCCACTGTGCGATAGACGGAGCTTTCAGCCGCATACGTTTTCACTGCCATGTTTGCCAGTTTGTTTTTGATTAAAGGAAAGTTGGCAATTGGCGTTTTGAACTGCTTGCGTTCTTTTGCGTAGTTCGTCGCGAGTTCCACTGCTTTTTTCGAGGAGCCGACTGCGCCCACCGCGAGCTTGTAACGACCAACGTTCAAGATGTTAAACGCGATCACGTGACCTCTTCCAGGCTCACCGAGCAGATTATTTACTGGCACAGGTACATCTTGCAAAATGACCGTGCGTGTCGAGGAGCATTTGATTCCCATCTTCTTCTCTTCCGGTCCAAACGAAACACCTGGGAATGTGCGTTCAACGATAAAGGCAGTAAATTTCTCGCCATCAATTTTCGCGTATACGATAAACACATCAGCAAAGCCAGCATTCGTGATCCATTGCTTCTCTCCGTTGAGAATATAGTGCGTGCCATCTGCGGAGAGAGTCGCTGTCGTTTTCGCACCCAACGCATCTGAGCCAGAGCCTGGCTCTGTCAGGCAGTAAGCTGCGATTCGTTTTCCAGATGCCAGATCAGGCAGGTAGCGCTGTTTTTGCTCCTCGTTTCCAAAGTACACGATCGGCAGTGAACCGATACCGACATGGGCGCCGTAGCTGAGCGCAAAGCCGCGAGCCAGCGAGAACTTCTCTGTTACGAGTGCCGTGCTGACTTTATCCAGCCCCAGTCCCTCGTACTTTTCAGGAACGTCTCCAGCCAACAGACCGAGCTCCCCTGCTTCCTTCAACAGACGAACCGAAATATCAAATTGATGGTTTTCAAGCTCTTCCAGATGAGGACGAACTTCCTTGTTGACGAAATCCTCTGTCGTCTTGGCAATCATCTTCTGCTCTTCGGTGTACTCTTCTGGCACGAATACATCATCAGCTGAACCTGCATCGATCAAAAAGCTTCCACCGCGGATCAAATCTTTTGTTTCTGCCATTACTATCCCTCTCCTTATATTAAAATTAGATCATTTCAAAAACGCCAGCGGCTCCCATTCCACCACCGATACACATCGTAACGACTCCGTATTTGCCGCCTCTGCGCTTCATTTCATTCAAAAGCTGAACGGTCAGCTTGGCACCACTGCAACCGAGTGGATGCCCTAATGCGATTGCCCCACCATTTACATTGACCTTTTCTGGATCGAGTCCCAGCTCGCGAATGACGGCAATCGATTGGGAGGCGAACGCTTCGTTTAACTCAAACAGATCGACATCCTCCAAGCTGATTCCCGCCAGCTTCAATGCTTTTGGAATCGCAACAACCGGACCAATCCCCATGACATCAGGGTCTACGCCGCCAACCGTAAAGGAACGGAACTTGGCAATCGGCTCGACACCCAGCTCGGCTGCCTTTTCGGCAGACATCACGAGAACTGCCGCCGCGCCATCGCTCGTTTGCGAGGAGTTTCCTGCTGTTACGCTGCCTTGCACATGGAAGACCGGTCTGAGCTTGGCGAGTGCCTCCATCGTCGTGTCCGAGCGCGCTCCTTCATCCTTGTCGAAAACACGTTCCTGGACGTGAACCTTGCCAGCTTCATCGACAAAATGCTGCTTAACTGTCAAAGGTACGATTTCATCTTGGAACTTCCCTGAAGCAATTGCCGCCGTCGCACGCTGATGGCTTTGCAGAGCAAAAGCATCCTGATCCTCACGAGAAATGTTGTACCTCTTCGCCACTTCCTCAGCCGTATGACCCATGCTCATGTAAGCTTCCGGCTTCGTTTCTACCAGAGTCGGATTGAGTGCGATTTTGTGACCGAGCATTGGCACCAGACTCATGCTCTCCACCCCGCCAGCGACAACTACATCGGAGCTGCCGACCATGATTTGCTGAGCAGCGTAAGCAATCGTCTGCAAACCGGAGGAGCAAAAGCGATTGATCGTGATCCCCGATACATTCGTCGGCAATCCGGCGCGCAGTCCGATCAAGCGAGCCATATTCATGCCTTGCTCAGCTTCCGGTACAGCTGTCCCTATGATGATATCCTCGATATCAGCCGGATCGAGTTGTGGTACGCGGCGCAACAGGTCGCTTACAACTGCAGCTCCCATATCGACTGGGTGAAAATCCTTGAGACTTCCTTTTTTTGATTTACCGATAGCGGTGCGGGCGCCCGCGACAATAACTGCTTCTCTCATCGTTATCCCTCCCTCTCCCTAGTTACGCAAAGGCTTGTTCTTGGTCAGCATGTGCTGCATCCGTTGCTGGCTTTTCGGCGTCTTGATCAGTTCGAGGAACGCTTGCTTTTCCAGCTCCAGAATGTAGTTCTCTGTCACTTCTGTACCCGCTGGCACGTTACCACCGGACATGACATAAGCCACTTTGCTTGCGATCAGCTCATCATGCTCGGAAATATATCCACTCTTCTTCATGGCATAAATATTTTGGCGGAGGTTCGCATAACCCGTTTCACCGATGACGCGAATTTTGCGTGGCGCTGGCGGCGTGTAGCCTTCTTTATCCATCGTAAGCACCAGCTGCTTCGCATCATATAGCTGATGATCAGCATTCACGCTGATGCGGTCAGTCGGTCTCAGGTACCCCAGATTGATGGCTTCCTGACCACTCGTAGATACCTTTGCCATGGCAATGGCTTCAAACGCCTTCGCAACGAATGGGAACGGATCAATCGGCACACTGCCTCCCTCTGGAACGTTTTCCATTGCTCGGAACAGCATCTCCTTCGTTCCACCGCCACCTGGCAGAAGTCCTACTCCCACCTCTACCAGTCCGAGGTACGTCTCTGCCGATACCTGCGCGCGATCCGCGAGATAGACCACCTCGACACCGCCGCCCAGCGTCATGCCGAATGGTGCTGCGACGACTGGACGATGCATGTAGCGTAGTGCCCGTGCTGTTTTGTGGAAGTTCGTGACGAGCATGTCGAGCTCGAGCCAGTTCTCATCCTGCGCTTCCATCAATGCCATTGCGAGATTCATCCCGACGCAGAAGTTCTTGCCTTGATTACCGATGACCAGACCTGCGAAATTCTTCTGTACTTCCTCTGCGGCCTGACTTGCCATGTGCAAGACATCCATCCCGAGTGCATTGTGCGGAGAGGTGAATTCCAGACATGCGACTCCATCACCCAAATCGATCAAGGCTGCACCCGCATTTTTCTTGATCAGCTTGCCTTGTTCCTTAAGGGCTGCCAGGTTGATGTTTTCCTTGCTCTCTTCAACGTCCTTGTATGTGCCTCCGATGGAAAACACGCTGCGCTTCCCTTGCTCTTTTTGATAAAAGGAGGTTTTCCCACTCGCGAGCAGCTCTTCGACGAGTGCCGGAATCTTCTCGTTTTCCTCACGCATTCTTGCCACTGACTTTTCGAGACCGATGGCATCCCATGTTTCGAATGGCCCCATCTCCCAGCCGAAACCCCACTTCATAGCCTGATCAACCGAGACGATATCGTCTGCGATCTCATGAGCCTTTTCCGCAGAGTAAAGCAGTACCTTTTTGAAAACACTCCAGACGAACTCACTGCCCTTGTCCTTGCCGTATGCGAGCGCTCTCAACTTCTCAGGCAATGTCTTGGCTGTTTTGGCTGCTTCGAGGGAAGCAAACTTCGGCCTCACACTTGGACGGTATTCCAGTGTGTCAACCGACAGTGCCAAAATCTCTTTGCCTTTCTCCGACTTCACCTGCTTGAAAAAACCTTGACCAGCTTTTTGCCCGATCCATCTTTTCTCCACCATTTGCAGAACGAACTCCGGCACTTCAAAAACAGAGCGCTCCTGCTCATCCGTGCTTTTGTTCCTGACGTTACCCGCCACATGCACGTACGTATCCAGTCCGACGACATCGAGTGTGCGGAACGTCGCGCTCTTCGGACGGCCGATAACCGGACCTGTCAACGCGTCTACTTCATCTACCCCAAGCCCCAGTCGCACCATTTCGTGGATCGACACCTGCAATCCATATGTACCGATGCGATTGGCGATGAAATTAGGTGTATCCTTGCAAACGACCATTCCTTTTCCGAGCACATGCTCACCAAAATGCTTCATGAAAGAGATGACCTGCGGGTCTGTATCAAGACCTGGGATCAGCTCCAACAGCTTCAAGTAGCGCGGTGGGTTAAAAAAGTGTGTGCCGAGGAAATGCTTGCGGAAGTCATCCGAGCGTCCCTCTGCCATTTCATTAATAGAAACCCCAGACGTATTGGAAGACACGATGGTCCCTGGCTTACGATGTGCTTCTACCATAGCGAAGACGCTTTTCTTCACTTCGATGTTCTCGACAACCACCTCAATAATCCAGTCGACCTCGCTCAAGCAAGAGAGATGATCCTCGAAGTTACCAACTGTAATCAAGTCAATGTTCTTTTTATCGTAGAGCGGCGCCGGCTTCTCCTTCAATAGTCGGTCACGGCCCGCTTGTGCTATCCGGTTTTTCACCACGCTATCAGACAAAGAAAGTCCTTTATTACTCTCATCTGCTGTCAATTCACGCGGCACGATGTCCAGTAAATAAGTGGGAATACCGACGTTGGCTAAATGTGCTGCGATCCCGGCGCCCATGACGCCTGAACCGAGAACTGCCGCCTTGCGAATTTTGCGTTCCATCTCCAAATCCTCCTTTTTAAAAAACCTAGTCATGACTGATCCATGGTCAAAAAGAATGGGCTCGCAACATTGAATACCTAATATTCAGACTAGCAGAGTATTTTTAAAACTTCTACTTTCTCCATAGATATTCCTGTGTGCGTCAGCACATGTCTTATGTTGAATGAATGCTCATTCAGTATGTGGGTTAAAAAATGACATCCCACGTTTTGGCTGTTTTACACGCCCGGAGATGCTACGCTCCCACCAACTGAATCACCGTTCAGTTTTTATTGTAATCGAAAATTCTGTCAGTTGCAATCGTCACTTCATGAAAGAAAAGAAAAGGGGCACACTGTTGTCCGGTCCCCCTTTTCTGAGCTATTTTTGTGTGTAAATCAGCGCAGTGATCTTGCGTCCATATGCGTTGGACGCGTCTTCTTCCAATCGGTATTCAATCTGGAAGTCTCCATTTTTCGGGTCTAGATAATGAGCAATCACCCAAAGGATTTTCGAATTGTTTTCGTCTGCCTTGACCGTTACTTTTACCGGCCCGTTGTACGTAGGCACTTGCTCCAGCTTGGCCATGCTTTTTATCGCATCGTCTGTAAAAAGCGCAGACAGCTGCTTTTGATTTTTTGTTTCGTACGCCAAATTCGCTGCTCGTAAATACACCTGCGCGATGTGCTGCTGATTCGCAGGTGAACCCCGGAACTGCGAAGCTACATCCATCCGGTAATAATCAATCAGTCGATCCATCACAACGATGTATTCTGCACGCGTCAGGATTTTGTTCGGAGAAAAGGTCTTATCTGCGCGAAACAGATTGAATTCCCGGATCGCCAGTGGATATGGTGAATATGTATCCCGATAGAATCGGTCGCGCTTCCATTCGTAATAGCTGTTAAAGAAAGAGACTGTATCTTGTGGTTTAATATTGGCCGTACGAAATTTTTGTGGGGCCATCATATGAAACAATATCAAGCTGGCCTCTTCTCTCGTCAATGGCCACTGCATCCCGGCACTGGACATCCACCACTCTGGATTTTCCTTTTCTTGCTTTTTCATCAAGTGCCCGGTTTCAGCCAAATATAGATAGTACAGCATCCGGTCTCCTGGATCGAACTTGCCCAGATCGTCTGTTTCGATTTTCATCATGGTCTTTAGGTTGCTCAGCAGTTGATCTACTTCCCCCCGGAGTAGATAGCGCTGATCCAGGTTTGGCTTGCGTTCTGGCTTTTCTATCGGTCCGTATATTGTCTCGAATACGCGATTCAGCATAACCAGAGCTTCGCCTCGAGTAACCGGCTTGTTTGGGTAAAAAGGCTGATATCCCGTTCTTTTTACGATGCCGAGATCCGCCATTTTTTCGATCTGCTCACTTGCCCAATGTCCCTGTATGTCGGTATACATGCCAGGCGCAGCCGCATTCGCACTCCCTGAAAAAACGCTTTGCACCACTAGCAGTGCCAAGAGAAAAACGATAGCAAAACGCTTTACCATGACTTACGATAACTCCTTTCTTTTCATGATCGTTTCCTTACTCCCTTTTTTTGGTAATTCTTCCCCAGTAGCATCCATTCCTGCCATATTGGTCTATTTTCCTGGGTCTGATCTCTCCCTTTCTTGTATCGGGATGAAAACGGAACTTTGTTATACTTTTTCAGAAGAAATGAAAAAGAGCCGCACTTTGTATGAGCGGCCCAATTATATCCTTCTTCTCTACGCGCTGACTATCCTTCAATCTGCTCTAACCAGCCTGGTCCCCTGGTCACAAGGATCCGATATAAGAAAATGTTGATGAGAGTGAACAGGACAATAACCCCAGATCGGTCCCTAACATGGATGTCCACAACGAAAAACTCGCTATAATTTCTAGGTCCTCCTGCCATAAGACCTAAACCCAACAAGAAAAGAAAAAGAGCCGTCGGATATCCCAACGGCTCTCATGATTAGTTTTGTGGCACAAAGCTGCCATCACGCAGCATCGTCAACTCGCCCATCATGAATGCTAAATCTTCGTTTCCGTCAAACTTTCCGCTTTCCTCCAAAGCTTCCAAACGACGCAGAAGCATGTTAGCAAAGTCTTGAATCTGTACTGGATGTCCCTCCGTATCCGCATCATCCAAAATGTCAAAACCAGTCAAGGCTTCCAAGTGGGTCACGATACGGAAACCGCCGATTTCCCCCAGGAACTCCGGCTTGTTCATTTTTGATTTCTCCAATTTTTGCAGCATGGACAAAATATCATTCGCTACCACGCTAGGAAAAGCAACCTGATAAAAGTTGCGAGTTTTCGCTTCATCGGTTTTGATAATCAACACATCAATCCCGTCTGGTTTTTTTGCTTTTTTGCCAAACCCAAACATATATTCCACCTCAATCGTTCGATCTGTCCAACTCTCTCCATGATAGACATAATCCGAGAGTCAGACAACCCCTATCCATATATTTACTGGGCTATTTGTCTTTTTTGACACACACGCTAACGTTAAACGACTGCTCCCAAGTGAGGTGCGCCATGAAGGTTAACTGGAAAAATTGGATGTTCATTCTCGCTCTCTCTTTGCTCGTTACAGGATGCATGACGCAAGTAAAGCAGGAGCATGCAAAAAACAAGGCCAAAACACAGAGTAAGCCTGCCACGCAGTCTGCCATCCAAAAGCTTGGGGATAACAAAGTGGATGTCGTCCTCTTTTTGAAACAAGCCGAGCATCAACTGGAAAATGTATATTACGCTGCCGCGGACAATGCGAAGGGCAAATCTGTAGTTGAGGATGGTCTCGTCTTTCGAGAATTGCCTAAGCGCTTCGACAGTAAAGACAAGATAACGGGGTACTTCAGTCGCTTTTGGAGCCGTCCACTGGCAGAAGCCATGTACGACAACATGACAACCAAGTTGGTGAAGGAAAAGGTATACGTAGCAATCCCACGCGTCGACTATCCGACTTTGATCTCGGTACGAAACACGACTGTTCAAAAAAACAATGGGGAACTCAATGTGACCGTGGAAGAGGTAACCGATTCCTCCTTTGCTTCTGACCGCACGCTGCGCTACCGACTCGTGCGCGATCAAAAGACGAAACGGTTCGAAATCAAATCACGGATGGGCGCTTATGGGAATGAACAATTTCAATAAGCCTCTTGACATTTCTTGCGGACCCAGCGAATAATAGTGAATTAATAAGCACATAGTGAGCGGCAATGACGGGGAATAGTAAAACCGCCCTTCAGGTCCAGAGAGCGAAATCCACCGGCTGAGAGGTTTCGTCCTTGAATCGGTTTGAACCCACCCCAGAGCATCCAGGGAAGACCTGGACAGGTTTCTTTCACCTGTTATCAAAGAAAGAGAGCCGGGCGTTTCTTGGCTGAAGTATGCCTTCAGTCCAAAACGTCAAATAAGGTGGTACCGCGTGAGGTTTCAAGCCCTTTCGTCCTTATCAAAGAGACGAGAGGGCTTTTTTCTGTGAAAAACGTCTCGACGTTTTTCATAAAGGTGGATGCGACCGCTTGCGGTCAACAAAAGGGTCATGACCGTTTTGTATGCAAGAAGGGGGTTTTGAGCATGAAAAAGGGTAAATTGCGTTTGGTAGTAAAGGTGGGGAGCAGTTCGATTGCAGCAGCTACAGGCGGTGTTGATCCGGCGAAAATGTCTCTGCTTGTCTCCGCTATCAGCCAATTGCGCGAAGCGGGTCATCAGGTTGTCCTAGTCTCCTCAGGAGCTGTCGCCAGTGGGTATCAAAGTCTCGGCTATCAGCAGCGACCGCGATCTTTGGCAGCCAAGCAAGCAGCAGCAGCCATCGGGCAAAGCCTGTTGATGCAAACCTATACACAAATGTTCGGCGCGCATAACTTCAGCGTGGCGCAAATCTTGCTCACACGCGGAGACTTTTCTCACAAGGAACGATATCAACACGCATTCTCCACGCTGTCACTGCTTTTAGATAAAAACATTTTGCCAATCATCAATGAAAACGACACGGTATCCGTAGCGGAATTGACCTTCGGAGACAATGATATGCTGGGCGCACTCGTCGCTGGTCTCATCCATGCCGATTTGTACATGATCCTGACTGATACGAATGGCCTGTATGACAAAGACCCGCGTTATCATGCTGATGCCAAACACATGGGCTGGCTCGAATGTGTGACGGACGAAATCGAGGCACTTGCAGGCGGAGCTTCCCAACTGGGAACAGGTGGTATGCGCTCCAAGCTGATCGCAGCAAAAACCGCCCAATCATTAGGAATTCCCGGCTTTATCGGAAAATTGACGAATCCCACTGATTTGCTCGATGTCCTTACTGGCAACGGGAATGGCACCTACGTCAACTATCATCCAGAAGCATCTGCAACAAACAGCGTTCCTACTCGCAAGCAATGGATTGCGCTTCACTCCCCTATCCGTGGAAAAATCATGGTTGATAGCGGTGCAGCGGAAGCGATTTTGGAAAACAGCAAAAGCTTGCTCCTGGCAGGTGTCCGCGATGTATCCGGCATGTTCGAGCAAGGTGAGGTTATCGAGGTTTACTGTGAGGGGACGTTGATCGGACGTGGTATCAGCAGATTTACTGCAGCACAGTTAAGTGATTTTCTTTCCCCTGACAACGTAACGCGACACAGCGGTACTGTTATACATCGAGATGAATGGGCGCCTGTCATCTAAACGAATCCATGTAAATAGAAAAAGGAGTTGGAGAAACCATGGAAAGCTTGAAAGAAAAAGTGCATACACAATTGAGCCTGGCCAAACAGGCTTCACGAAAAATGGCTATACTCTCACGCAAACAAAAAGACGAGGTGCTCGTCGCAATCGGCAACCAGCTGCTGGAAGATGAGGCTGTTATTCTCTCCGAAAACGCCAAAGACATCGCCATCGCGAGAGCAGACGGTCAGCCTGCCTCCTATCTAGATCGTCTCTTGTTGACGCCGGAGCGAATAACACAACTCGTGGATAGCCTTGCACAGCTGGTATCCCTCGATGATCCTGTAGGGGAACGGATCGACTCGTGGACACGGCCAAACGGACTTTTCATCGAACAAATCCGCGTCCCTCTCGGCGTCATTGGAATGGTGTATGAAGCCAGACCGAACGTCACCGTTGACGCAGCAGCAATCGCCATCAAAACGGGCAATGCGATCGTCTTGCGCGGCAGCCACAGCGCTGTTCATAGCAATCTCGCGTTGGTGACTAGCATTCGTCAAGCGCTCACTGCGACCGGACTTGACGCGGAAGCGGTGCAGTACTTGCCTTTTGCCGAACATGCTTCTGTCGATTACTTGTGCACCGCCAATGGTCTCGTCGATGTCATCATCCCACGGGGTGGCGCAGGACTGATCCAGCGCGTTCTGCAAATCGCAAGCGTTCCTGTACTCGAAACTGGCGTTGGCAATTGCCACATTTATGTAGATGAAGCGGCTCACTATGACATGGCTGAAAGCATCGTGATCAATGCCAAAACAAGTCGTCCTGCCGTATGCAATGCTGCCGAAACACTACTCGTGCACCGCAGTTGGCCACAGGAAAATCAACGTGCCTTGCTTCAAAAGCTCTTGGCGATGGGCGTTGAGCTCCGCGCTTGTGAGCGTACGATAGAGCTGCATACTGACCTCGCCGCTCAACTGCACCAAGCAACCTTAGAAGACTGGGATACAGAATACTCTGCCCTGATTCTGGCGGTTCGCACGGTCGATAGCCAGAGCGAGGCCATTGAACATATTACAGCGCATACTTCCGGCCATTCCGAGGCAATCGTAACGGAAGATGAAATCGCAGCCCGTCAGTTTTTGACTGCGATCGATGCCACAGCGGTTTATCACAACGCCTCTACCCGCTTTACCGATGGTGGAGAATTCGGCTTCGGTGCTGAAATCGGCATCAGCACGCAAAAATTACATGCTCGTGGGCCAATGGGCTTGCCAGCGCTCACTTCTTACAAGTATGTCGTACGCGGAAACGGTCAAATCCGATAGTCCAAAAGGGAGGGAATCATCATGAGCAACCAAGCAACAGCGATTACAGAAGGGCAGATCGGTTTTCTCGGTGCAGGCTCGATCGTGGAGGCTATGCTTTCCGGTATCGTAAAGAAAGGGTTACTCCCTTCTGAGCGTATTTCCGTCACGAACCGCAACAATATGGAGCGTTTGGAGCAGTTGGCAAATGACTACGGAGTAACCGCTACCCAGGACAAATTTGACATAGTCCGTTCTTCCGATATTTTGATTTTGGCTATCAAGCCGAAGGATGCCGCTGAGGCTTTGCTGGATTTGCGCGGGGTCGTTCGTTCTGACCAATTGATTATCTCGGTAATCGCTGGCGTCTCCACCAGCTTGATCGGCGAGTGGCTCGGTGCAGAGTGCCCGATCATCCGCACGATGCCCAATACATCGTCTGCGGTTGGTTTGTCTGCTACCGGACTGTGCGCGAATCCTTTTGTCCAGGAAGAGCACCGCGCGCTGGCTACCAAACTTTTCGAAGCAATTGGCACCGTATATGAAGTTGCCGAGGAAGAGCTGGACATCATTACTGGATTGTCTGGAAGCGGCCCTGCTTATATTTACTATTTGGTAGAGGCCATGATGGGGGCAGGTGCCACAGCGGGACTGGATCGGGAAATGGCGCGCCAATTAACGCTGCAAACCGTGATTGGCGCGGCACATATGCTGCTCGATACACGCGAAGAGCCTTCGATTCTCCGCCAAAAAGTAACGAGTCCGGGGGGAACGACCCAGGCAGGGCTGGAAGTATTGGAAGCCTATCAGTTTCAGGAGGCTGTCACGGCAGCCATCCTGCGTGCTGCCGAAAGATCGCGGGAGATGGGGGCACAATACCAGTAAAGTCGTTTTGTCCCTCCTTCTTGTCATGTATAATAAAAAAGATCAAGCATAGTCGAGAAAAATGACGAAGGAGGTCCCATGGAAATTTACGCCTTGTACGGCACCAGTGGAACAGGAAAAAGCACCAGTGCGTTAGAACTTGCTCACCGAATGAACATCGACGCCATTATTGATGATGGCATCCTGATTTACCAGGGACGCAAGGTGGCCGGAACCTCTGCCAAATATGAGAAGACAAAAATTCAGGCGGTAAAACGAGCTATTTTTCATTATAAGGAGCACGCTGAAGAAGTACGGCGAAGTCTTGGCGAGATTCAACCAAGCCGACTACTCGTGTTAGGAACTTCGCAACGGATGATCGGTCGTATTATCGAAGCGTTACATTTGCCTTTTCAGGTGGAATTCATCCCGATTGAATCCATCAAGCCTCCGCAGGAAATCGAGGCTGCCCGCTACGTGCGGGAAACAATGGGCAAGCACACGATACCGATTCCGCGTGTGGAGGTAGAAAAAGATTTCCTCCAGCGTCTCATTTCTTCAGCCCAACAGATTTTCAGCTCGAAAAAAGAAGTCATTGGGGAATCAACCGTGGTTCATCCTCCGTTTTCAGGTGGACGCATCATGATTCATCCCCAGGTGTTGCGAAAAATCGTGCAAGCGACCTGCGACCAGTTTGACGAGGTCCATCATGTTGTCAAGATCGTCTCCAGCTTTGAGGATTTGCCTCGGTTCCAGGTTTCGATTGCTCTTCAATTGCCTTACATGACAAATATTCCAGCACTTATCCATGCCCTTCAATCTACGTTGTACAAAGAAGCTCACTATTGTCTCAATATCGCTCCGGCCAGCATCGACATCGTCGTTTCATCTCTGGAGCTAACCTAATCCGGTCCTTTGCGACCGGATTTTTTTTGGCTGCAATCCTCAGGGGTTACATCCTGACTTGTTGCTCATCCTATACATGATTCCATCTGAAAGGAGCAACCTTATGCCATCCATCCTGTCTTCCAAGCCCTTTGCTCAAGCTCCGATTCCCGAACCGCCTAAGGTCATTTCTACAAAGGACTTGAGCTATCTCAAGGATGCTTTGTCATGGGAACTGATCGCTTTCAAAAAGCTGCATGCTTTTGCACAGCAAGCTACTGATCCCCAAGTCAAGCAATGTCTAGAACAGCAAGGACAGATGCACCAGCGACACTACCAAAAGCTGCTGAGTCACCTGCAAAACAACAACACCGCAGTGATGGCGACCATTCCTCAGATGCAGTCCCAGCAACAGCAATCACAACAGCAACATCAAATGCAGTAAGGGAGGAATCGGGATGCCAAACCAAAACCAGATCGCCAATCCGCAATCCGGTCAGCTGCCACAAGTAAAAGGGCCGCAAATGAATGATCGTGATTATCTCAACGATTGTTTAGCTACCTGCAAATACTTGACAGATAACTTTAACATCGCTGTTCGTGAAGCAAGCCACCAGCAGCTTTATGATGACATGCTGCAAATTTTGAATGAAACCCATCAATCAGCCCGCGATGCTTTCAATCTCATGTTCCAAAAGGGATGGTACAAGCTGGAGACTGCCGAGCAACAAAAACTCCAGCAAGCTTATCAGCAGTTTAGCGGGTACTCCACACAGTTCCCTTATCATTGATAGAGCAGTAGACACCTGACCCTAGCAGGTGTCTTCTTTTCGTTACCCCCTACCACGTAGGAGCTGCGCTATTACATATAACGCCTTTTCCATGTCGGCTTCTTCTGCATATACGTAGGACAAGCGAAGATGATGACTATCCGTCTGATCATAAACAAAACCCGGATTTAACAGGACCCCTTTTGCCAGTGCTTCCGTAAAAAGCTTGCGCATAGAGACTGCCTGATGCAGACGAAGCCAAATATAAAAACCGCCATGAGGAATACGCCAATCTGCCAAATCGCCAAACCAGCGAGTAAGGCATTCGCACATCCTGTCCCTCCTGTATCGCAGAGCTGCTCGAAGCTGATCCAGATGCCGGGAATATCTATCGCTTGTGAGCCATTCTGTCGCCACCCATTGGGAAATCGCACTCGCTCCGTAGTCCGTCTGCATTTTCACATCCGCGAGGCGTTCTATGACAGGCTCAGGACCTACAATCCAGCCGATCCGCAGCCCTGGACTGAGCGTTTTGGACAAGCTGCCCAAATATAAGACCAATCCGCTCTGATCCCTCGCCTTTAACGGCAATGGCCCCGGTTCGTCTAACCACAATTCTCCATAAACATCGTCTTCCAATACAGGCAGCCTCTCCCGCTCGCATGCAGCCAGCACTTGCTCCCTTCGGTTCTCTGACATACTAATCCCAGTCGGATTGTGGTAAGCCGAAATCGTATAAAGGAGTGCTGCGTTATGCGCCTGTTTTTGTCTCGTTAACACCTGGGGAGAGATTCCTTCCGCATCCATCGGTACACCAACCAGACGCATTCCCGATGATGGAAACAAAGGCAAAGAGAATAAATACGAAGGCTGCTCGAGCAAGATGGCAGATCCACGGTGAAGGATGCCAATCGATATCAACTGCAAGGCTTGAAGGGCCCCCGATACGACCAAAATAGACGCTGGTGAAGCCTCGATCCCCCTGCTCCGTAAATGATCGCTGATCGCCTGGCGCAAAGGCAACAGCCCTTTTGGCTCCGAATATCCGAGATGAGTCATTTTGCCCTGCAAGCTAGCCATGACCGCTTCCATCTCCGCAACAGGAATCAAGCTCGGCGACAGCTCACCCGTCCCTAAACGAATGTACCTCGGGTCTGGCTCATAACGATTGATATCCTGAATCGTTGGCGAATTGGGGAGATGCGCTCCTGCTTGCACGTAGCCCAGCCAATTGGGTGGTGGCGCGGTCGTCAATAAGGACCATGTATTGTTACTAACGACGGAGCCACTGCCTACGGTTGCTTCAATGAAACCATCCGCTTTTAGCTCTTCCAACGCCGTCACCACCGTACTGCGGTTTACCTCAAAGGCTTGCGCCAACGCTCTTTGTGTTGGCAATTTACTATTGATCGGCCACTCTCCCCCTGCGATTTTCCCCTTCATATAAGCTACGATCTGCGCGTAGATCGGTATGTCAGATGATTTGTCAGGCTTCCAGTCTATCGTTAGCACAGGCACATTCCTCCTCGTCTGATCATTGTACAAATTGGTTGGTTTGGCTGTAAACCAATTGGCTGGAGACAACGGATTCACAACCGTGAATAATGACAGTAATGCAAATGGCCTTTGCATCGAGAGAGAAATGGGGAGGAAACGATCATGCTGGAAGCGATTTTGCACGGTTTTGTGCTTGCTTTTGGACTTATTTTACCGCTCGGCGCACAAAATGTTTTCGTTTTTAATCAGGGGGCTCTACAACCTACATTACTTCGCGCCATGCCCGTCGTACTGACTGCGGCACTCTGCGATACTCTGCTCATTTTATTGGCGGTATTGGGAGTCTCTTTGGTTGTGTTGACAGTCACATGGCTGAAAACGGTGCTATATGTCGTCGGCTTCTTCTTTTTAGTGTACATGGGATATTTAACGTGGCGTAGCCGTCCAGATACTGAGGCTGGAGAGAAAGAGCGCTTTTCGGCCAAAAAGCAAATCATGTTTGCTGCCTCTGTC
The DNA here is from genome assembly GCF_013186635.1 of Brevibacillus sp. HB1.3. Classification (NCBI taxonomy): domain Bacteria; kingdom Bacillati; phylum Bacillota; class Bacilli; order Caryophanales; family Paenibacillaceae; genus Brevibacillus; species Brevibacillus sp. HB1.3. The sequence continues at coordinate 327,547 of NZ_JABMIT010000005.1, forward strand.
TCTTTGCTGAACCCGCATGCGATTCTCGACACGATCGGGGTGATCGGCACCAGCTCACTCAGCTATTCGGGAACAGAAAAGTGGGGCTTTACTGTTGCTTGCATCCTTGTATCCTGCTTCTGGTTTTTCGGCCTTTCTGTAGCTGGTCGTACAGCAGGACGATTGGACCGGTCCGGAAAATTGCAGCGTGGCCTGAATATGGTTTCGGCTGTGATTATGTGGGGAGTGGCCTTCTATATGGCAGCCCAATTACTCATCTCGTAAAGAGTTCATGAAAAAGTGAATAATCCCCATCCCCTCCACTCAAAATACTCCTATTCGGGTTTTCGAAGTGGAGGTTTGTTTAATGCTTTTTACCAAATCGGATGCACTCTTGGATGACTTGTATGAGATTGCGAAAAATGTGCATCAGACGGCGATCTATTTTAATGAATACAAAATCACTTCATTAGAGACAGTCAAAACCTTTGCTACAGAGATGAAGGAGTACGAAACAAAGGGCGACAAGCTCATCCATGAAATCATCGTGCAAATCAACAAGACATTTATTACCGCAATCGAGCGTGAGGACGTTCTGGACCTTGCCGTCAAGCTGGATGATGTGCTGGACGGATTGGAGTTTTGCGCTTCACGACTCTATATGTACGATATCATGGAACCAGATCAAACGATGGTGCGATTCGGTCAACTCATCGAAGAAGCTACCAAGCAAATTCTTCTCGCCATCGAACTGCTTCAAAAGCAAAAGTTGTCCGCCATGAAGGAGTACATCATCCGCATTAACGATTTGGAAAGCGAAGGGGATGAATTGGTGCGTAGCAGCATTCGGCAATTGTTCAAAACCTCAAGCGATCCCATTCACATTATGCAGCTCAAAGAGGTTTACGAAGTGCTCGAAGATGTCATGGATCATTGCGAGGATGTCGCGGATGCGATGGAATCCGTGATCATGGGCAATTCTTAAACAAGGAGACCTACTTTCATGTATACGAGCCTTCCCCTTGTGATTGCCGTTATCATTTTGGCTGTTTTCTTTGATTTCATCAACGGGTTTCACGACACTGCCAATGCCATCGCAACCACCGTATCCACCAAGGCTCTCCCGCCTAAGATTGCCATTGGCCTAGCGGCTATCATGAACTTTATCGGTGCCCTGACATTTACCGGGGTCGCCAAAACGATCGGTGGAGATATCGCCGATCCTACCAAGCTGGAATTCGGTGTGCTTGTGGTCATGGCTGCTCTCTTGGCTGCGATTCTTTGGAATTTGGTTACGTGGTGGTACGGTATCCCCAGCAGTTCGTCTCACGCTCTCATCGGCTCACTCGTAGGGGCAGTCCTCGCTTCCGCCGGGAGTACGCAAATCAACTGGACTGGTTTTTCAAAAATATTCGAGGCACTTATTGTGTCACCGGTTATTGCGCTCGTTGCCGCTTACCTCATGATGAATTTGGTTTATTTCATTTTCAGTCGGATCATGGTTCCTCCTTCCAAGGTCAACCGGGGATTTCGCTTCTTTCAGATTTTCACGGCGGCCCTGCAATCCTTTACACATGGAACGAATGACGCACAAAAAGCGATGGGCATTATCGTGTTCGCTCTCGTTGCCGCTGACCTGCATACAGATACCAGCACGATTCCTTTCTGGGTGCAGTTCATTTGTGCCCTCGCGATGGGCTTGGGAACCTCTATCGGAGGCTGGAAAATCATCAAGACGGTCGGGGGCAAAATCACCAAGATTGAACCGATTAATGGAGCCACTGCCGATCTCACCTCGTCTTCGATCATTTTTACCTTTACGCAGTTAGGCTTGCCTGTGAGCTCTACCCATGTCATCTCTTCCGGGATCATGGGGGTCGGAGCAGCCAAACGGCTAAAAAGCGTTAATTGGGGGGTTGCCAAACGAATCGTGATCACCTGGTTTATTACGCTGCCGATCTCTGCCTTGCTCGCAGCAGCCATTTATTTGTTGTTACATGTATTTATCTAGAAGCAAAAGGGACGAGTAACAGGCTCGCCCCTTTTTTCTGTTATCCGAATGAAAAAACCAAGTAAGACTAGCCCGATATACTAAGGTTTACATCAAAATGAAAGGCCATTCCGGAAAGGATGGCCTTAAAACTTCCGTTACAGACAGCGTGGTGAAACGTTAGCTGCTTTGCATTGCTTTTGTCTTACTCTTTTATAAGCTGTTTCATACCCTCTTCAACAAATTGATCATCCCGTAACTTGTCCTGCACACTTTTCCGCCACTTTTCTTTCGTCAATAGCGATGCCAAATTTTCACCGAAGAGACCTTGCATAGCAACTCTTGTGGCAACAATCGTGGTGTCTGAAAAGCGATATTCGATTGTCTGCAAATTGTCGACCAGAGCAAAGGCTGACACGGTGTTGTACAGCATCGCTTGCTTGAATAATTTCGCCTCGATGTCGGTCGTCTTATCCTCGTAATGAATCTCAATCGTAAACTTCTCCGGACGGAGCTGAAAGGTACGCTTGCGATCACTTAACGGCAAATGATTGAACATAACCAGATTCGATGTAGCGCCCATGTACTTGTTTTTGTATGGCAAAATGGATTCCAAATCGTGAGTCAGCGGGCTTTGCTGAGCCAATTGATACTGCTCCGATTGCGCTTCGTTCTTCGGTATTATGATGATCTGAATAGCCATGAATAGGACAACCCCGATGAGAACCAAAGCAAGTATGATTTTATTTCGCAATGCCGTCACCTTCCCCTGCATCATATTTTAAAATTAGTCGCGGAAAGGCGTGGAGCCACAGCGGAATCAGGATCGAGAGAAAAGGCAGCGCATACCCTACAGCAATGTTAGCGAATTGATAGGGTCCAGTAAGATTCACTGGCGTTGAAAACCATAGATTGCTACCAAAATAGAGCGCTGTCGTAAACACAAGTGTCCCGACAATATAAAGCGCCCAAAGCATCCAGCCCGTTTTTCGCAACAAAAAGGCAGATCGCACATTCATGCGGGTCAATTGATGGGAAGAAGCAGGTCGGTTGATCCCTAACAAGACCAAATAGACGATACTGATGAGAATGCAAATCGCAAGCAGACCATAGTTCAAAAAGATACCCATTCCCCAAATTCGCAAGGGCATAGTCACAATCCAGGCAATGAGTCCGTACAGCAATCCGAGCTGCAACAACTCTTGCAGGAGTGGAAGTATGTATATCTTACGGCGTTCTCCGACAATCGAATCAATTGAAGGGAGATTGGCCTTTGCTTTTTTCACAGCTTCATCCAACGATAGCCCTTCTGCGACCAAGTCGGCGACCTTTGCCTCCAAATTGCTCAATACTTCCCACTTGAGCTCTTCGATTTGTTTACTTCCCCTGTAATTTTGAAACAACTGATCGACATGGTGCTGTAAACTCTCCATCACATTTCATCCCGCCTTTCGATGAGCTGGTCAATCAATTCTTTGGCGACCTTCCAAGATACCAAGGCTCTTTCGTACGCCTCTCTCCCCGCTTCTGTCACCTGATAATATTTGCGTCTCCCCCCCTGGCTCTCATTTCCCCAGTACGAAGCGATCAGCTTGTGTGACTCTAATCTTTTCAGACTGGTATACAAAGAGGGCTCTTTCAGTTCGTAGCGACCGTCGCTGTTTTTGAAAATGGCTTTGATGATTTCGTACCCATAGTTATCGCCGTCACACAGGACACGAAGAATAATCGTATCGATATGACCGCGGATAATTTCACTGCTAATACTGCTGTCACTCATCTCGTTCACCTCTCAGATATAGCATAACACATATTACTATGTATAACGAAGTAATATGTGTCAAATTGTTCTACTCACAAAAAAACAAGACCACTCAAAAAGTTGAGATAGTCTTGAACAAATAGGCAGCCCGGTCGTTTTATTGTTTCACCTGGTACACCAGATAGGGTGATGGCGTCCGTTTTCCGTTTAATTCCGGCCAAACATAAAGCAGTTCCAATGAAGGACTATTCCCCTTGTTAGGTTCTGTAGATGCTTTCCCTATTTCTGAAAAATTCCCTTCCAGGCCTACTACCTGTCTGCTGGTGCTATCCACCCAAACCTTATACTTGTGACTCTCCACTCTTGCTCCTTGTGTAATGGCAATGAAGTCTAGCCTGATTGCTGAATCTTCCACCGCCGCGCCCTCCATTGCAAGCTGTGTGATTTGTATTGGCAAATAGTACGCCAGTTTTTTGACACCAATTTGGGCTGCTTCTGCATGGGACAGCTTCGGGGAAGTATGTGACTCCGTATTTGTTTTCATCCGATACGCCAGCAGTTGACCAGATTTCTTGGCAAAACTCGCAGTGAGATAAGTAGCATCTGTCATTTTCCACGTATATTCCTTGTACGATTCGTGTTCTTCTCTTGATAATGGACGGTTATCCTCTTCGATACGTACACCGAACTCTTTCTGGATCAAAGTGGCTATCTCCTCATCTGAGTTGGCCATGAGCAGCTTACCTTGTGCCTGAATCGGGATGAGGCTATAGCTACCAGTTGCTGCCACGCTCTGAAAGCGATGATCGAGGACATCCCCGTTCAATGCGTTGATATAGCCTGCAAAAGCCGCTACTTCTTCTTGCTTCAAACTGGCTGTCAGCCTTTGTACTGCTTCCTCTTTGGAAATTGCTTTTTCTGGATTGGGAAATAGCGAGAGATCTGCTTCTGCATCGAGATTCTCTTCCATGACCATACCCGCTGGTGTTCCATCTGACTCCAAGTGGACCTTCACGACACTGTCGACGAACGGTATACCGTTAATGACGCGTAGAAAAACAGCCGTATCTTTTTCCAGATGGTTTGAAGCGAGTTGATATTGCTTACTTTTATCGCCTAATTTCTGTTTCATATATTGCTCGACAGACAGCGTTGGCGTATTGCTTGTTGTGGCTGCCGTTTTTGGCAGTGCTTGGCTTTTTGGGAGCGATTGTGATTGCGTAATGACACTCTGTTCTTTCTGTTTGGGCTGTTCTTTCACTTGGCTTATTTTCCGCTGCTCGGCAACAGGAGGAATATTCCTTTGCTCCGGTATGTCCTTCTCTTTTGCCAGTGAAGGCGCATTCTCTGCACGCTGCTCCGTACGTACACTGCTGATCCCATTTGGTGCTTCTTTTCCGTCAGGCACAGCTACCATGAGAGCCAGTACGATAGTTGCAGCTGCACCTCCTGTCATCGACAAGATACGGCCCACTTTTTTCCTCTGCTTCATCTGCCTTGCCTGTTTAACCAGCGTCTGATCCAAATAGGTGACAAATTCCTGACGTGGGGGTGGGTCCTGCCTTCTTAACCCTCGCAGCTGGACCGTCAGCTTCTCATCCTCTAGCCCACTCATTTAGAAAGCCCCCTTCCTCCGTATCATCCATCATTTCTTTGACCAGCTTTAATGCCCGATGGGTGTTTACTTTCACCTTGGATTCCGATACACCCAGGATTTCTGCCGTCTCCTTGACGCTGTATTCCTCGATGCAACGCAAAATCAGAACCAGACGATAATGAGGCGCTAGCTTTTGGATCGCTTGCTTCAGCTCACGAACGTTTTCCCGCTTGGTCAGGACGTTTTCCGGACTCCCCTCCTTGGTCGCCAGCTTCATCAGCCAGTTTTCTGAGAAAAAGGACTTGACCTTCTGCTTGCGATGCTGGTCGATCGCCGCATGCTTGGCAATGGAGAAGAGCCATGTTTTCAGAGTGACTCTGCCATCAAATCCGGCGAGCCCTTTTAACACTCTCGTAAAAACCTCCTGCGTCAAATCCTCGGCATCATTCTGGTTGCCCGTAAAATGGAGCAGAAAGTAGTAAACGTCCTGATAGTGAGCATGATAGATCGCGCTGATCCGCTGCTCGATATCCTCCTGCACGGGTTAGCCTCCTGTCTTAGTTCGGACTTAATGAAATTCACCTGTAGTAGTAAATTTGCCGGTTAGGGCATCAATTTCTCGGTGGTCTTGAGATATGGCTGTTCTGTACACCAAAATGGGTTGATAACTTGGGTTATCCGACAAAATATCGGTATCCGGTGTGAGATATTGCAGCTCCAGTGGACGCACTTTCAAGTATTCCTTTACCGCCTGCTCATGTGATACAGCCTTTTTGGGGTCAGGCAGAATGAGAGGTTCCCAAGATACATCCGTCATACGCAGACTTATCACCTCTCCCGTGATACGGTCTATTCTGATAGAAATCTCATCATCCAGAACGGGAATCCCTTCGTGCACATTTACAAACCTGAAGCCCTGCTCAGCGCCTCTCTGTCGAAACTCTGCTGTTCCAATCGGCATCACTTCTTTTACATGCTTGGGTCCGTACTTTTCCAGCGCAGCAATAGCTAGTTTCATCGATTCTTCTGGCGTTAGCCATTTTTTTCCATTTGGATCTTCTTCAGGGTATTCTCTTTCTTTCTTTTTCTTGTCAACCATACCGTAGCTCATGAATCGTCCTGTTTCTTCCTCCGTTATAATGATAGCCTCAAAGTCTTTATTGATTTCAAGTATATATTCCTTACCTTTCGTATCTTCAGAAATGCCTTCTTTTATTTTTTCAGCTTTGCTCTCGATCCCGAAAGCAGCGAACATAGCTGCTGCTTCCTCTGTCGTCTTTACGGTTACTTCCTTACCGACAGGATTCACTCTGACAATGGGGTTATAGGCACTCCCCGAACCTTCATAAACACTCCCCGAACCCTCATCATCAGGAACTTCCATGCCTGTTTTGGCATCGATAAATTCCGAGAATTCCGATTTGTAGCGTAAGGTAGGAGAGCCATACAAGTATTCCTTCGTTTTCTCGTTCCATCCCTCTACTGGCTGTTTCAAATAAAAGAGCTTCAGGTGTTTGGCGAAGGCTTTTTCAGCCTGATCCTTGGATATGGCTTCCTTAGGATCAGCAAACTTCAAATCTTCGAGGGCTGGTGCATCATCGCCCCCGAGATTATATAAGCCTGACCCTTTCGATATGACTTCCCCCTTGCTGTTTACGGTTAGACGAACATTGATATTCAGATACGGAAGTCCGTTTACCAGTTTTGTAAAATAGGCCTCGTTGTCCCTTGAATAGTTAGGGTTATAGGCAAAGCCACCCATATCTGCACCGTACCATTGCTTCATAAAATCTGTTGCTTTGCTGACTACCTTGTCATGCTCAATCTCCGGTCTGCCTTCTTCGGGAAATTCCTCCTCGTAGTGAAAAGTATCGGGATTCCCTTGTTTATCCAAACTGAATTCAAAAGACGGCTTCTTCTTCTCCTTGGACGTTTGCAAGATGACGGTTATACGATTCGTTCCATCCTTTTTTTCTAAAATCTCAAGCGTACTGTAAGAAAAATCGGTTAAATATGGCAGCCTTTCCTTTACCTTTTGGATTGCAAGCTCTACCTTCACTTTCCATTCAGGTGTAAGCTCCTTTGCCTTGCTCTCCTCCGCCAGCACTTGACCATTATTTGTCAGATAGATTGGCGTAGTAGCAAGTAGAGTAGCAGTTGTTACCGAAAAAATCACTTTATTCAGCTTTTTCATCATTTACATCCTCCCGTATTTTTTTCAACATGAATTAATCGTAAGAAATAGCAAAAGGTTACAAAAAATACAAAATAAAAAAAGGCTGTTGAACGTTTTCCCACTTGGTCAGGACATTTTCCGGACTCCCTTCCTTGGTCGCCAGCTTCATCAGCCAGTTTTCTGAGAAAAGGGACTTGACCTTCTGCTTGCGATGCTGGTCAATCGCGTCAAATCCTCGGCATCATTCTGGTTGCCGGTAAAATGGAGCAGAAGGAGCAGAAAGTAGTAAACGTCTTGATAGTGAGTATGATAGATCGCGCTAATCCGCTGCTCGATATCCTCCTGCACGGGTTAGCCTCCTGTCTTAGTACGGACTGTAATGAATTTCACCTGTAGTAGTAAATTTACCGGTTAGGGCATCAATTTCTCGGTGGTCGAGAGATATGGCTGTTCTGTACACCAGAATGGGTTGATAGTTTCGGTTATCCGACTCAATATCGACATTTGATGTGAAATATTGCAGCTCCAGTGGACGCACTTTCAAGTATTCCTTTAGCGCCTGCTCATGTGATACAGCCTTTTTGGGGTCAGGCAGAATGAGTGGTTCCCAAGATACATCCTCCATATGCAGACCTACCACCTCTCCCGTGATACGGTCTATTCTGATAAAAATCTTATCATCCAGAACGGGAATCCCTTCGTGCACATTTACAAACTTGAAGCCCAGCGCAGCGCCTCTCTGTTGAAACTCTGCTGTCCCAATCGGCATTACTTCTTTTAAATGCTTGGGTCCGTACTTTTCCAGCGCAGCAATAGCTAGTTTCATCGATTCTTCTGGCGTTATCCATTTCTTTCTATTTGGATCTTCTTTAGGGAATTTTATTTCTTTCTTTCTCTTGTCAACCACACGGTAGCTCATGAATCGTCCTGTTTCTTCCTCCGTTTCAATTTCAGCATCAAAGTCTTTATTGATTTCATGTGTATATTTCTTACCTTTCGTATCTTCAGAAATGCCTTCATTTATTTTTTCAGCTTTGCTCTCGATCCCAAAAGCAGCGAACATAGCTGCTGCTTCCTCTGTCGTCTTTACGGTTACTTCCTTACCGACAGGATTCACTTTGACAATGGGATTATATGCACTCCCCGAACCGTCATAAGCAGGAACTTCCTCGCCTGTTTTGGCATCGATAAATTCCGAGAATTCCGATTTGTAGCGTAAGGTAGGAGGGCCATACAAGTTTTTCTTCGTTTTCTCGTCCCATCTCTCTACTGGCTGTTTCAAATAAAAGAGCTTCAGGTGTTTGGCGAAGGCTTTTTCAGCCTGATTCTTGGATATGGCTTCCTTAGGGTCAGCAAAGTTCATATTTTCCAAGGCGGGTGCATCGTCTCCAAGATTATATTTATGTAAACCTGATCCTTTCGAAATAATTTCTCCTTTGCTGTTTACGGTTAGACGAACATTGATATTCAGATAGGGAAGTCCGTTTACCAGTTTTGTAAAATGGGCCTCGTTGTCCCTTGAATAATTAGGGTTATAGGCAAAGCCGCCCATATCTGGACCATACCATTGCTTCATAAAATCTGTTGTTTTACTGACTACCTTGTCATGCTCAATCTTCGGCCTTCCTTCTTCGGGAAATTCCTCGTCGTAGCTAAACCCCTTGGGATTCCCTTGTTTATCCAAGCTGAATTCAAAAGACGGTTTCTTCTTCTCCTTGGACGTTTGCAAGATGATGATTATACGATTCGTTCCATCATCATTTTCTAAAATCTCAAGCGTACTGTAAGAAAAATCGGCTAAATATGGAAGCCTTTCCTTTACCTTTTGGATTGCAAGCTCTACCTTCACTTTCCATTCAGGTGCGAGCTCCTTTGCCTTGCTCTCCTCCGCCAGCACTTGACCATTATTCGTCAGATAGATTGGCGTAGTAGCAAGTAGAGTTGCAGTTGTTAGAGAAAAAATCACTTTATTCAGCTTTTTCATCATTTACATCCTCCCGTATTTTTTCAATGTTAATTAATCGCAAGAAATAGCAAAAGGTTACAAAAAATACAAAATAAAAAAAGGCTGTTGAATCAATTATCAACAGTCTTTTTATTTTGCATGACAGGGAAAGATACGTTTTTCCACCCCTTCTTCAATCGAATAGGGAAAAAGTGTTTATCCCCATCACTCCGAGGACAGGATAATAGTAACTTCCCATGCTATTGTCCTCAAAGGAGTTGAAAACAAAATGTCTCGTCACTGGTATCGGCAGCTTCGTTATCCAATCATCGCTCTGGCTGTGACATTAACGCTACTTTGGACACATCATCACCATCGCCTGCCCGCTTCGTACGCGATCGCCACACGGACACATACCGTTACGATTTCTAGCGCTGGCTTTTTGCCCAATCAATTGACTGCACACGAAGGAGAGCGAGTCTCGTTGATGATCGTCAACACCGATACTCGCCCTCACAATCTATCCATTCGTGATCTGAACCTTACATCCACAGAATTGAAGCCGACTCAATCGACTCTCTTACAGTTTTCAGCCGCCAAACGTGGTCGGTATCATTTCGTATCAGACGCACCTGGCTATCCGGAAACAGGCTTCCAAGGCATGCTCGTCATTGACTAGCTTGCACTTCTTCGTCTGGTGAGATTTGCTTCCACCGTCCGAATTTTATCATGAGCAGAGGAATGATCCCGATCGCGGTGATGATTCCAAAAAACAAATAAATGGCGAGCACCGAAAACGAATCTTTGATCCACCCTGCTACCAAATTGCAAAACATCGAACCAAGCCCGCCTCCCACTGAAAAGAAGATGGCCAGCGCCGTCACCTGAAGGGATGCGGGCGTATTTTCGCGCACAAATTGGGCTGCCGTTGCCAAATAAAAGCCTACTGAAATTCCCTGCACAAAGAACATCGTAATCACGGCAGTCGTACTTGGAGCGGAGCTATACCAAAACCAGCGCATCGCGCAAAAAATCGCTGATAGAAGTAACGTCAACTCCAGTCCCCACCTGCGGACCATATAACCCGCCAGCTTCATAAAAGGAGCCTCACTGCCTGCAAACAACAAGAAGGCCAGACCGATCCCGGCAATGGTCCCTCCGATATCCTGATAAAACAGGGAAAACCAAATATTATTGGCGTTCACAGAGCCCATCATGCAGAACGATGAAATCAAAAACAACGCAAATCGCGGAATTCGTGCCAAATCCCTTATCCCCGCAAGCATACTGACGCGAAACCGCGAAGCCTCTGTCACTTCTTCCGGAACCTTCCGAAGAAACAGAATAGCAATCAGAAACGCCAAGCAAAACGAGTAAAAAAGAACATGTGGCCCCCACTGCTCAACGAGAAGACCCGTGATGAATGCCGCTAGTGCAAAGCCGATTGCTCCCCACAAGCGAATGTCGCCGAACTGAATGCCATGTCCCTTGGCATAGCCAAGAGCCAAGCTATCAGAGATGGGAACAACGGCACTTTGAAAAAACGACAACAATATGTAGAGCAAAAAGACGTAGACAAAGGTGGAGACACCCGTAAAGAGGAGTCCCACCAACCCGGTGATGATCAATGTCAGAATCAGCACAGTTTTGCGAATTTGATAGCGATCACAGATCATCCCCCACATCGGCTGTGCCACGATGGAAACGATCGGCGCGACTGCACTGATAAGACCAATTTGGGTCCCAGTTAGATGGATGGATTCGTAGTATTGCGTAATAAGCGGAGCAAAAGCGCCAAACCCGTAGTAAATAAAAAGATAAAGGGCGCAAAGACTTACGTATCTGCCTTTTGCGCCCCCCAGCCCGAAACCGGAAAGTGATTCTGGCATATAACTCTCCTATTTTAAGGTTCATTAACCGTGTAAGAAAACATAACACAGAGTATGCCTACATGATTTATTTTACCGTTGGCAATATTTTCGCCATGTTGACAGTCCGTTTTTTCTCCCATGTAGCCGGGTTGAACTCATCGAACTGCTCCAGGAAGGTGATGACTTCCTTCGTCAATGGAGTCGGCGTCGAAGCGCCAGAAGTAACTGCCACATTTTTCTTTCCACGCAGCCATTCAATGTCCAGCTCAGACAAATCAGCGATACGATACGACGGAACATCCGCGATTTCTTCTGAGACCTGTGCCAAACGATTGGAGTTGTTGCTGCGCGGATCGCCTACGACGATGCACAAATCTGCCTCTCCTACTTGCTCCGCTACAGCTTCCTGACGAACCTGCGTAGCGAGACAAATTTCATTATGCACTTCCACGCCAGGAAAACGCTTAAGAATGGCGTCCATCAGATGTTTGACGTCCCATTGACTCATGGTCGTCTGGTTCGTAACGATCAGCTTGTCTGTTGGCAGATCGAGTGCGTCCAGCTCTTCCAGCTTTTGAACCAAATGCACGTGATCCGGCGCGATCCCCATTGCGCCCTCTGGCTCAGGATGTCCTTTTTTCCCAATGTAGAGCACATGATAGCCTTCCGCTACTTTTTCACGGATCAAATCATGTGTCTTCGTTACATCTGGGCAAGTCGCGTCGACAACGGTCAAGCCTTTATCGCGCGCTTTCTTGCGCACCTCAGGAGACACGCCATGGGCAGTGAAGATTACCGTTCCCTCCTGAACCTGATCCAAGAGAGCCAGCCGATCCTCTCCATCCAATGTTTTTATCCCTTGTTTTTCAAACGCCTCGACGACGTGAGCATTGTGTACGATCATGCCCAAAATATGAATCGGGCGGGGCAAGTCAAAGTTTTGCGCTGTTCGCAGTGCCAATACCATGGCATCTACCACACCGTAGCAATATCCACGGGGGGAAATCTTGATGACTTCCATCTTTACCCCTCCTACTTTTTATAATGCGTAAGCGAAAGACATTTCACCCAATATTATACCTTATTTGTCTCCTGCACGCTTCTGTTCGTAAACCTTCAGATTATTGTAGACAACTTTTAAAAGCGGTGTGGACACGCCTTTTTGTTCTGCTCGCTCCAAGAGGTAGCCTTGAAGATGATCCGCCTCCACCGGAAGACCTTTTTCCATATCGCGCAGCATGGATGATTTCGTTTGAGGACGCTGATTTTGGAAAGTCTCCATTTGTTTGTCAACGATATCCGGCTTGATTGGTGCCTCCAAAGCGTTCATGACAGAAGCGATTTCGTCTGCAAGCTGACGTGTCAGCTCTACACCCCAAGCCGATTCCCGAATCGGTCCAACAGCGGAGTTCATCAGTGTGGTAATACCGGAAAACGTCGCAATAAACAAGTATTTGTGCCAGGCTTCCCGTTGAATATTTGTACTAGCACGCATCGTTCCGTTGATCTTGGAAAAAGCTTGCTCCATTCGCTCTACACGCTCACTTTTGCCGCCTTCCCACTCACCGAAAACCGCATCATGAATAGGACTTGTCTGCACAACATCGCCATCAGCATTCAGCGTCGTTTCAATGAAACAAAGACCCCCGAGCACGCGCTCCCGCCCAAAGCGATCCCACAACACTTCCATATGCGCAATTCCGTTCAGCAGCGGAATGACGACTGTGTCCTCGCCTACGTACGGAGCGATGGCATCCACGCTTTCTTCCAGCGTGTAAGCTTTGTTGGATAACAGCACAACATCAAATGGTCCTGCTTCCTCCCCTGCTTGAATCAGTTGTGGCTGCTCCAAAAGTAAATCTCCATGGATACTCTGAATGCGCAAGCCTCGCTCCTGTAACTGTTTGTACCTACGCTCGCGCACAAGAAACGTTACATCTACTCCCGATTCAACCAGCCTGCCACCAAAATAACCGCCAATGCCCCCTGCTCCCAGTACGAGAACCTTCATCTATACCGCCTCCGCGTTTATAAGTCTTGGTTTGTCTACATTTTATTAGAAAGTAACCATTTTCTAAACCCCACAATATAATGTTAGAAAACCTCACAACAAACGTAAGAAAACCTCTTGACGAACAATGATAACTGTCGATATAATTCAGAATATAGAAACCGAGTAAAAACCGAACATTGATAGTTAATTCATAATTTTAATTCGTGAATGGAGTGAATCTTGTTGGATATGAAAACAGTCCTGTCCACAATTGACGCGGAAAAAGTGGAATATGTAGATTTTCGCATCGTTGACCTGCTCGGCCGCCAACACCATGTCACCGTTCCTGCCTACGCAGTAGATGAAGGAACATTCCGCAATGGCGTCGCATTTGACGGCTCCAGTCTAATCGGCTACAAGTCCATTGAAGAAAGCGACATGGTAGCCATGCCCGATCCGGCAACCGCCTTCATCGATCCTTTCGTAGAAGCCAAAACCATGAATATCATCTGCAACATCGTCAACCCAGACAACACCGTCTACACACGCGATCCTCGCGGCATTGCCCTCAAGGCGGAAGCCTATCTACAACAATCCGGCCTCGCTACCGCTGCTTACTTTGGCCCTGAATCCGAATTCTTCCTCTTTGACAACGTACGCTATGCCTCTGGTCCGTCCGGTTCCTTCTTCCACATCGATTCAGAAGAAGCTTTCTGGAACACGGGTAAAGAAGGACAAAACCTCGGCTACAAGGTACGCAACAAGGGCGGATACTTCCCTGTTCAACCAACCGACTCCCAAATGGATATCCGCAATGAAATGTGCACGCTGATGACGAAATGCGGCCTGCATGTTGAGCGTCATCACCATGAGGTGGCAACAGCCGGTCAAGGTGAGATCAATTTCCGCTTTGATACATTAACTCGTACAGCAGACAATTTATTGCTGTTCAAATACATCGTGCGCAATGTAGCTGCCAAACACGGCAAAACGGCTACTTTCATGCCAAAACCAATCGTTGGAGACAACGGATCTGGCATGCACGTTCACCAAAGCTTGTTTAACGGTGATACCCCATTGTTTTATGAGCAAGGCGGCTACGCAAACCTGAGTGAGACTGCGCTGCACTACATTGGTGGTATTTTGCACCACGCCCCTGCGTTGATTGCCCTGACTAACCCGAGCACCAACTCGTTCAAGCGACTGGTTCCCGGCTACGAAGCACCAGTGAATCTGGTCTTCTCCAAAGGAAATCGCTCCGCTGCCGTTCGAATTCCGATTGCTGCCGTTACGCCAAAAGCGTCCCGCATTGAGTTCCGTACACCGGACTCTACCGCTAACCCGTACTTGGCTTTTGCCGCCATGCTGATGGCTGGCCTCGATGGCATCAAACGCAAGCTCAACCCGCGTGAACTGGGCTTTGGGCCAATGGATAAAAACATCTACGACTTGTCCGATGCGGAAAAGCACGAGATCAAGAGCGCTCCCGCCTCTCTCGCAGAAGCACTGGTCGCACTTGAACAAGACCATGATTTCTTGCTCGAAGGGAATGTTTTCACAAAAGAAGTAATAGAAGGCTGGATTGCACAAAAACGGGGTGAGATTGAACAAGTCGAGCGGACAGTGAATCCAAAAGAGTATGAGCTGTATTACGACCTATAAACAAAGAAACAGCCCTTCTCTGATGAGGAGGGCTTTCACTTTGTCCCGAATAAAATGCTGTTTCCATTCACAAATTAAAGTTGTACTGTGAAAAAAACAGATGATCGGATGAACATAGACAATGGTGAATCGAACGATAACCCTCTTGCTCATTTGTTTTGCTGCCATTCTTTTCTTAACCGTTAGCTTTCCTATAGAAATTGAAATCGGTCAAAAAATTGTTTACGCCGAGCATTCGTTACCAATCATTAGCGACCAAGGGATTTTTACGATTGAGGTTTATCCCAGGAAACACAAGTTAATTGTCAAAAAGCATGGGAAAACAGTAAAAACGTATCCCGTTGCCGTTGGTAATCCTTCTACACCTACACCAGTTGGAGAATACAAAGTCATATACAAAGGAAAAGATTGGGGACCCTCATTCGGTCCACGATGGTTAGGCTTAAACGTCCCTTGGGGAATTTATGGCATCCACGGCACAAACAAGCCATATTCCATCGGACAGCATTTGAGCCATGGTTGTATCCGCATGCGAAACAACGACGTCATCGAACTGTTCAAGATGATTCCACTCGGAACAAAAGTAACGATTTATGGTCATGTATTAGGGGACCCGAGCCACGATCCTAGAGATCTAGCCGAGGGCGACGTTGGTGGAGATGTACAGCTCATTCAATCTCGATTGAAGAGCGCTGGTTATTATCACGGAGTATGCGATGGCAAGTTTCGATCCTCGACAACTGCTGCTCTAAAGAAATTTCAACGGGATCGAAAATTAATACCAAACGGTGTCGTGTCCAGCAAGGTTTACCAAGAGCTGGGATTGCTGGAATAGATCTAAACAAACTTCATGATCCACTACATGAACCTTCTAAACATACTTCCAAGCCCATTTGCTCCTTGGAACGTTCTGAATACCTCGTTTGCTATGCGTACACCATTTAAAATGGTACCCATATCAAGGTTTAGATTGGAAGAAACCCTTGGCGGTCGAGACTCTTTTCTCGTCCTACGGCTTGTTTTTGCCCACTCTTGATAATACTGACCAAGGGATTCAGGATTTTTTTGCAGCTTTCTGACCGAAACCTTATTTGACTTGAGCCAGTCAGAGAACTCTGGGGTAAAACCATTGATTTTTCTAGCCAATTTTCATCCTCACCTCCATTCGTAAATGAATAATGCAAAGGGATTGTATGTCCCTTTGCATTACTTTGTTACCCTAACAATCACAACCGACAATTACCAACAAAATGAAAAGGACCAGGATCAGAGCAAAGTCATCGAAGCCATCAAAGAAACCCATTCTGTCTCCCCCTTTCCTTAGACACACTACTCTATGCGCTTTTCTCATGATTTGCCTGTACACTCACCTAATAGCAAAAGGACGCAAGCATTTGCCTACGCCCTTTTTCGTTCTATTGCAGTCCGATTTGCGATTTTACTTGCAGAATTCCGGCCCGGAAAGAATAACACCCTGACAATTCTCGACACAAAAAGAGCCTCGTACAAGGCTCCCTTTGCGTTGTCATTACTCTTTTACATAAAGCTGGTACATCTCGGTTTCTTCATCAGTTGCTTTTGCGATTCGAAAAGCTTCTTCCACGCTTTTCTTGTTTTGAATTACCTCGTAGAAAAAGCGCAGGGCGAACATCAGCGCAGAACTTCCGTCCGGGTAATCATCTGGCCCTATATACGTATGGCAACCACTGTCCAGAAAGGCCTTCGCTAATTCGGGATCACCAAGCGAGCATCCGTTACCTAACACGATTTTTCCATCCAGCTTGGCAAAACGTCTAACCTCGTCAGGACCAAAATCACCCTTTGGTTCTCCTTCCTCGTAAACGTCCTCGCCCAGCTCTGGCATGATGAGGCTTCCCTCATCGCCATGAAAATTCAGAATAATCATGTCGGTATTTGGGTAGAGGTCGCTGCCATTCAATACATCGATCAAATCGCTTGGTCGACCAATCCAGTACGTAAAGACTCGAGCTCCAAAATACTCAAGTGTATTTCGGATTGCTTGGCTATCCTGGTCCGTATCCGGACCGACTACTAGGGCAACATTCATTTCAGGTTTACTCATTGTGATATTCCTCCATTTGGTTGTAAGTGGTTTTTATTTATGGGTAAACAAAACCATTTACGTGGAGGGGGTCGGGCCAACTGGTGAATGGCAAGACGTTACTTCTTGGTCATCATAATATAGGTAAACTCCTCTTCAATTGGAAAATTTTAAAATTTAAAGCAGTATATCACTCAGAACCTATAATGTAAAGGTTTTCCATCTACCAAAAACCTACTTCTTGATTGGCTCTTCCGGCCACCCTGGACCACCAAAATCATAGGACATCGGTCCATTGCTCTTCTCGGACTGGAACTTACCTGTTCTAACATCCAAAAAGTCTATTCTTACCCGATTGTGTGTGCTAATGACCGTGATGATCATCACATTGCGAATTCTGTTGTCTTTTTCCAAACGCTCTACTAGAATATGCTGATCGTATGAGATAATTTCGGGCTCTGGTGGCTTCAAGTTGTATTTCTTTTCAAGTCTCTCGATTGTTTCCTTATCTATGCCTTCGATTTTTCTCTCGGGATCCTGCAGTCCATACTGTGAAACTAATGCTGCGTCTGTCTGGCCATCCTTTTTCAAAACATGCTCGTACCCTTTTGCTACGATATACACTTGGACATCGGGATGCTTTTCGAGATCTTCCACCATGAATCGCTCCACGAATGTATGTGCCTCGCGCTCGATCAGCTCATTCTGAATGACCGCCAAAGGCTCTCCCCAAGTACCAGAAGAACTAGTCACAAGCAGCAAGCAAAGAAGCCATGTCAAAGTTTATTCCACCTCCTGTTTTGCAGCGATTACGCAAACCCTTTTTTGATTTTGGACTTGATGTCACGATACAGCTCTCCGTATGTAATTGCATGCTCGATATGCGAATAGGAAAGCACAGAATCGCCATCCTTGCTCTCGCAGCACGCAAAGAACAGGCTCTCCATCAGATTGTGATTTTCGATGGAATTGGTAATATGGACGCACTCCTCAATCGAATCATGAGCGTCATGCTTGTAAAAAAGAAACGTTCCTTCTTTGAACGCCCCTTTTTTGTTGGCGTCTTTCCAGATGAGCATGCCCAAGGTAATAAAGTACCCTTCCTGGAAGCGGATGACGCCTGTAATGACCGAATTAATCGTAGTCGGAATGATTGCAATCGAGTCATTGAGCTGATTGACGTATTCATATAACACTTTATTGGATTCTCGAAGATCAGCGATTGGTACATGAAGAAGCTGCTTGTCTCTTAATTTTTCTACGAGTTGCTGAACGCATAGCGTCTTATTCAAAGTTGAAATCACAACCTCATCACTTCTCCCATTGTAAGTAAGTGCCTTCTTTACGTTATTCGTGATGAATGGACATATCCCTACAAGATTCGTACAAATCTTCTTACCTTTCCAGCGAAAATCATTTTTTACCATATTTTATTTTTTTCACCACAACTAACCAAACAAACAAGCGTATAAACTATCAGATTGGTTTAGGGGGTTACGGTTGTGAAACTCGCGGAAGCGTTAATCATTCGTGCCGATTGTCAAAAGCGAATCGAACAGTTGGGGGACCGCTTGCACCGCAGCGCAAAGGTCCAGGAAGGTGAACAGCCTCCAGAAAATCCTGACGATCTCTTATCTGAGCTGTATCAGTTGTTTGACCAGCTCGAGCGTATTGTTCAGCAAATCAATCGAACCAATGCGTCTTGCCGCTTTAACGAAACAATGACGCTCTCCGATGCGTTAACCAAACGTGATGTTCTCGGTTCAAAACGCAATGAGCTAGCCGACCTAATCCAGGCAGCTACAGTCAAGCATGATCGCTACAGCCGTTCGGAGGTCAAGATTTGCTCGACTGTTAATATTGCCCAGTTGCAAAAGCAAGTCGACGAGCTGTCCAAGCAGTACCGGGAACTGGATGCAAGCATTCAACAATTCAACTGGTTAACGGAGCTGCAAGAAACCTGACGCAAGAGACATGGAAGTCGGTAGTCTGTCGGCAAAAGGCGAACACGTCCCCATTCAACAGGGTTAATGTTGAAAACTCATTGGTCGGGTCGAGGGGCAACCTTGAGGGTTCAAATCCCTCTCTCACATAAAACGCCCAGTAATGTGACATGAGTAATGCGTACTTGGTATTGTAACTACCGTGTGTTGATTTTGTCTGACAGACGAGGGTGGGTACGGGGATCATTCCATGTAAAAAAGCCCTCCGCGCCTCTATGTGGCGAGAAGGGCTTCTTGGCGCAAATTTACGCCTTTCCTTTTAGGTAATCATCCTTTATTCTCTTTTCCTGTTCAGCGGTGGTCATGTCTTTCTCCAACACTTGATACATCAGTTCATCCTTCACTTGGCGAGGGATTCCTTTTTCCTGATGATTCGGGACAGATGAACTTGAGACAGAGTCATGTTCCATACTGCGTACCTCCATGGCTTTTTGGGGTTAGCTTACCCGAAAGCGCCCACTCCATTCACCACACCCGCTGAACACTGAGCATTTTTCTCAGCTCGTCGACCGAACGTGGAATATTTCCGCCCAACTCTCGCTTCCACTGCTCAGGCAGTGCCTCCCACACATCAACGAGCAACGGCATACCCAGATGAAGGCTTTCCAGCATGTCTCTGTTTTCCAATGCCTCCTGCGGATCTCCTGCGAACACAAGCCTGCCTTCATCCATGATGCAAATCCACTCGGCCCATTCAAACGCAATATCCATATCGTGAGTTGCCATCAAAACAGTCGTTCCTTGCCGGTGAATGGCATCGAGCTCCCTCAGCAAATTTTTGGTCTGATAGCGATCCAGATACGCAGTAGGCTCGTCCAATAGCAAAAGCTCTGGCTCCATGACCATGACCCCTGCGAGTGCCAGTCGTCGTTTTTGTCCCAGGCTCAAATGATGAATCGGAACTTCTGCCAGCTCTTTTAACCCGAATGCATCCAGCACCTTTTCTACTTTGGCCCGGATTACGTCCACAGGCAGCTTCTGATTGCATAAACCGTAAGATATATCTTCCGCGACTGTGCTTGCGATCAACTGATGCTCGGGATCTTGAAAGACCAAGCCAACCTTTTGCGTCATCTCTTGCAATGCGGCCCGTTTGTAGACAAGCGGTTTCCCCTTCCACAGCACCTGTCCCTGCTGTGGCTCGATGATCCCGTTTCCATGCAAGAACAGGGTCGACTTCCCACAGCCATTCCGCCCCAAAAGAACACATTTTTTCCCCTCTGGAATCCATAAGGACAGCCCTGACAGGACTGGTTCCCGCCCTCCCGGATACGTGTACTGCAAATCGATGAACTCCAACAATCGTGATGTCATAACCGCCAACCTCCTGTCCACCACTCAAGCAGCACCAGCAGTATACAGCCTGCGATTGCTTCCCACTCATAGCGGCGCGAGCGGGCATGGGTATGAAACGAAAGCACCTGCATGCTCTCCCCGAAGCCTCTTGCCGCCATTCCTTTGTGCAGCGCTTCGTATTTACGCATCGCTCTGACAAACAATTGCGCAACGAGAACCCCTGCATCCCGAAGTGTCGCCCGGAAGCCGCGATGACCTCCGCGCGAACGTTGGGCAATCCAGAGCTGGTGAGAAATCGTTACCAACACAAAAATAAACCGATACATGATCATTAATAAGTCAGTCACAAGAACAGGCATATGAAGCCGGCGAAGCACCTGCAAGATTTCGGCAAACGGCACGGTAAACAAAAGGAAAGCAAAGCAAGATAAGCTCGCCATGGTCCGCCAAAATAAGATCCAAACTTTACTGAAAGAGGACATCGGCACATAGAGCACATACGAACCGAATTCCCATGCTGCCGCAACCTGGACCTGAACTCCTCCTGCTCTCGCCCCTTCAATTAATAGAGCAGGGAGCCCCGCCGCGAAAAACGAGAGTGACACGATCATAAAGGCACAGTAGATACGGACAGGAATACGAGCATACACCACTACCCATACCGTCATCCAAACCACGACCGCCATCTGCATCCATACATGTCCCACCAGGACGAGCAGTAGCATTGCACTCGCCAGCAATAGCTTATGAGCTGGCGGCAGATGTTTTAGCCTGTTTTGATAAGAGAGAGAATCAAGCTGCAACCCGTTCATTTTTTCCGTTTATCCAACCGACCTTTGTACAAGCCCACGGCGTAGCCAACCACTCCCGCTCCCAACGCCGCCTGCACCGCAAACAATAGACTCTCCGTCTCTCCCCCTGGCGGTTCTATCAGCGGTTGAAACCAAGGTTCGTAGTTCGGAGCGATTTCCTTGATCGCTTCCTCTGCCACGCCGTCTGCGCCGCCAAATTCCGAGTCTTGCACCAGCAATAGCGGGACAGTAGCCAGTACGATTACCCCCAAGAGTAAAAGCCAGTTCCATCCTTTTTTCACAGCGATTCCTCCCGTTTGAGCAAACGAAGCTGTGTAAGCTCTTTTGCGTTATAAGATAACAACCAGTTCCAAACAAGAACGGTCAACAGACCTTCACTAATAGCGAGCGGTACTTGCGTGAACGCAAAAATTCCTGCGAATTTGGCAAATGAGGCCAACACTCCGCCAGATTCAGCTGGAAATGCGAGTGCCAGTTGAAGCGAAGTCACCACATAGGTAGCGAGATCAGCCAAAGCCGCCGCCGCAAAAACCGCCAGACGCTGACTTCCGGCCACTTTCATAATCAACCGATAGATTCCGTATGCCACCATGGGTCCTACCACTGCCATGGATACAGCATTTGCCCCTAGTGTAGTCAAACCTCCATGCGCCAAAAGCAAGGCTTGAAACAAGAGCACCATACTCCCTAACACAGACATCGCAAAAGGCCCAAACATAATCGCGCCAAGGCCCGTTCCAGTCGGGTGAGAGCTGCTGCCTGTAACCGAAGGGATTTTCAGTGCAGATAAAACAAATGCAAATGCTCCTGCAACGCCAATAAGGAGCTTCATCTCGGGATGTTCTTTTACAATCTTGTTAATCGAGCGAATCCCAAGAATAAAGAATGGCAAGAACACAGCCCACCAAAATAAGGCCCAGGATAATGGCAAATACCCTTCCATGATGTGCATCGCATGTCCTGTCTCAGGTTCATTGAGCAAAAAATACAAGACAAAGCCCGCGATCATCAAACAAGTAGATACGAGACGAGATCGATTCATGTTTATCCTCCTTCACTGACTTTCATTCTTTCCTCCAAACAAAAAAATCCCATCCATCAGTGGACGAGATGTGCACACAAAACAACAGACTGATTAGACAGCCTCATTGCCTCGTATTCACCGCTCCTTTCCGCGAAGGTTCTGTGGGTGTGGCTACTAGGTAGGTCTCCTGGCTTCCAGATCTATGCGCTCCTTGTCCTTCCCCATACGAAGATGAGTGGTTTCCTTCTCAAAGAGAGCTCCCTGGTTACAGTGGCGGGACCGCTCGGGACTTTCACCCGATTCCCTGTTACCCTTTATGTGTCACATAAAGGCACCTAACGCCGACTATATACAATTGACTGACAATTCATGTTTGTCCCACATCATTATACCGGATCACTACATAAATCGGAAGAATATAAGCGAAAACGCATAAGTAGATGACCCACTACAAACGGAACCATCTACCTATGCGTACTTTGTTCTATCTATTCTTTTGCGTCTACGCCAATTACTTCACTAATATGTTTAAAACCATCTCGTTGCATGAGCTTGAGCAGTTTTTTGTTGATTTGCTTGGCAATACCTGGGCCCTGATAAATCATCCCCGTGTACACCTGAACAAGACTGGCTCCTGCCCGGATTTTCGCGTAGGCGTCTTCCCCATTATAAATACCGCCGACACCGATGATTGGTACCTTGTCTCCTACTTCTTGATAAATCTCCTTCACCCAAGCTGTGGAACGCTCTGTAAGAGGTCTTCCGCTCAGTCCGCCCGCTTCCTCAGCAAATCGATGTCCGGAAACGGCCTCGCGTGACAGTGTCGTATTGGTAGCAATAATTCCGGAAATGCCTTCTTCTACAGCAGCATGAACAACATCGCGCATGTGCTCATCCGACATGTCTGGCGCTACTTTTAGCAAAATCGGCTTTTTCTTGATGGAACGCCCTTCCATTTCAGTTGCCTTTTCTTTTACTGCACGCACTAAATGACGCAAGCTCTCCGTTTCCTGCAAGTCACGAAGATTCGGGGTATTCGGAGAGCTGATGTTAATCACGAAATAGTGACCGTATGCATAGAGCATGTCCATACATTTGCTATAATCGACGGCCGCTTCTTCATTCGGCGTTACTTTGTTTTTCCCAATGTTAATCCCAATCGGAACATCTGAGTATGCGTAATCGACCAAATGCTGGGAAGCCAGATACGCACCGTGATTGTTGAAGCCCATCCGGTTAATGACAGCTTGATGTTCCGGCAATCGGAACAATCGGGGCTTTGGATTGCCTGGCTGCCCCTGCGGCGTCAATGTCCCGATTTCCACAAACCCAAAACCAAGAGCACCCAACGCATGATAGACTTCTGCATTTTTATCAAAACCCGCTGCAAGTCCGACTGGATTCGGAAACGTCATTCCCCACAGCTTGTTCTCCAACCGCTGGTCTTTTACCTGATAGATCATCTTCAGGATGCTTTTGCCTGGAGCAGAATCCTCCACCAGCCTTAAGGCACCAATTGTCTTTTCATGAATCTCTTCCGCATCTTGCTGGAACAGATATTTTCTTATGAGCTGATACATCGGCTGCACTCCTTACTCCGTTTCTACCTTTTTACCTCATAGTAGAATACCATACTTTTTCGGGAGGATGTAACCTTTATACGTGATACATATTTCCAAGTAAGCAGGCAAATCCTAACAGCACCACCACGCACAGGGGGATTAGTCTTTCATGAAAGTGGACGGAAAAATCGGGATTGGTCAAGCCATTATGGTGATGATGCTGACGATCGGCATTACGAACCACGTAACCGTCATTCCCCTCTTATTGAGTAAAGCCGGAAGAGATGCTTGGTTGAGCGTGTTGGTTGCTGGTATTCCTTTTTCCTTGTGGGTGTATTTATTGTTTGTGATCAATCGAACAATAAAACAACAAGCCTTGTATGAATGGCTTCAGCAGCGAACAGGAAATATTGTCAGCCACCTTTTGCTCACTCCGATCATGATCTGCCTGTATTTGATGGCGTTAACCAATCTGATCGATACCCAGACATGGACTACCGTCAATTATCTGCCTCGAACACCCGAATGGGTGACTGCATTCGCCTTGATGGGCTTATGTGTGCTCGCAGCTATCGGGGGAATAACCTCTGTTGGAATTACAGCAGTAATACTTCTGCCTATCGTCGTGTTGCTTGGATTTTTTGTCGCTTTTGGCAATATTCCCAAAAAGGATTATAGTCTTTTACTACCGCTTTTCCAGAACGGTTATCGTCCTCTGATAATGGGGATGCTCTACTTTGGCGGTGGTATAACCGAGCTGTTTCTGTTGCTATTGCTTCAGCATCACATCCGCAAGCCACTCCGCCTCGTACACTATTTCGTTATGCTCGGCATTACGGTTCTGTTGACACTCAGTCCGTTGACAGGGGCGATTGCAGAATTCGGACCTGTCGAATCTGCCCGTCAACGTTTTCCGGCATTTGAACAATGGCGGCTCCTCACCATTGGAAAAGACATCGAAAATATGGAGTTCTTCTCGATTTTCCAGTGGCTCTCTGGCGCTTTTATTCGAATCACTATCTGCTTGCTGCTTCTGGGGGAGTTACTCACGATCCATACCAGAAAACAGCGCAAATACACGATCCTGTTTCTCGGGGGGAGCATGATCGCCTTTACCAGCCTCCCGTATAGCGACATGCAGTTCGTTTCCTTCCTCACGCACGTATACTATCCGCTTTACTTCGTCCTTATGATCATTGTCACACTCGCACTCATCCTGATTTCCCTGCGCAAACCATCCAGACAGGAGGAGACCCCTTATGACCCTTGAAGAGGAACTGCGGGAAAAATTCGCGCATTGTGCGGACATTATTTTTATGAGCATGGTCACAACCGAGGATCAGCCTGTGTTGATGCTTTATTGTGAAGGGCTTTCAGACATTCGTCAATTACAGGATACAGCATTGCCACAGCTTGAGCGCTTCCTGACTGAGGGGGATTTGCGCTCTCTGCCCCTCATCCCCCTTTTCACGGATTCAGAGCTGTGGATTGAGCGACTTTTTGCTGGAGATTTGCTGATTTTTATTGGTGATACTCCTCCCTTCGCCTGGGATATTTCTAAGCGGCCAGAGCGCGGCACTGAGGAAGCCAATACGGAGATTTCGATCAAAGGTCCCCGGGACGGTTTCGTTGAGGATATTTCCACGAACGTTGCTCTCATTCGCAAGCGTATGCGAACCATTACCCTGGCTTATGAGCCTTTTATTCTCGGAACGCGTTCACGCACAAGAGTCGGCATAATGTATATCACAGACGGGGTATCTGAAGATCTGGTAGAGATGATGCGCGAAAGACTACGCAAATGTACGTCAAAAAAAATTGTGAACAGCGCCATTCTGGAAAAAATGCTGAGCGACAACACTCGTTCGGTGTTTCCCTTGGTTAATTATACGGGACGTCCTGATTTTGCGATCTACATGCTGCTGCAAGGCAAGGTCATCGTGTTGGTAGACGGTTCGCCCTTGTGCATCGTGGCACCTGTAACCTTGCTGGAACTGATCAAAACTCCTGAAGACGATCAATATCCTGTTACCTATGTATGGCTGGAACGCATGCTGCGACTGGGGGGATTTTGGATCGCAATCTTTCTGCCTGGCTTCTGGATTGCACTGTGTGCCTATAATGTAGAGCAATATCCTTTTCAATTGCTCGCTACCGTTACACAGGGCCGAAAAGGGTTACCGTTTTCCGCGCCGATGGAGCTATTTATCATTTTATTTATTTTTGAGTTTCTGCGCGAGGCAGGTGCCCGTCTGCCCAAAAACGTCGGGCAAACACTGGCACTTGTCGGTGCACTGATTATCGGCGATGCCTCCATTCGTGCAGGACTGACATCGCCGTCGATGCTGTTCATCGGCTCCCTTACCGTCGTCGCCTCCTTCACACTGGTCAATCAGGCATTAAGCGGCGCGGTAACAGTTGTGCGTTTTACCGTTTTCTTCCTTGCTGCAACCATCGGCATGTACGGCTTTGTCCTCGGGATGATTGCCATTGTGTACTACTTGTCCACCTTGACCTCGTTTGGCAGATCGTATATTTTGATGGGTTCTTCCAACTCTGTGTCCACGCTGATCAATGTCATGTTTAAGTCCTTGACCAGCTTTTTTCGGACGAGATTTGCGAAAGGTGGCGATAACAAATGAAGGGCATGCGCAACGCTTTTACTGTGCTGCTGTTGGCATCCATTCTTCTTGGGGGTTGCTGGGACCAGAAGTCGATTCAGGACCTTCGCTACTTATCTGCCATGGGCATTGATTTCGTCAACAATGAGTATGTTTTATACGCCCAATCTACCGATCTGTCTACGGTCGCCAAGCAGGAATCATCAACCACCCTGCAAGCACCTCCTGCCACCATTTCGATCGGAAAAGGAAAAACACTTCAATCTGCCTTTGATAACCTGCAAAAAAACGCACAGGTGCCCGTATTTCTAGGTTTTGTATCCTCCCTCGTATTTCATGAGCGTCTCTTGCAAAAGGGCGTTATTACCTCCCATGATATTATGAATCGATACGGTCTGATTCGTTACACCAAATGGGTATTCGGAACACGGGAGCCGATTGACAAAGTATTAAGCTCTCATTCTTTGGTCGGATTTTCTCCATTGGACTCTCTTTTGCATCAGCCAAAGGATGTTTACGAGCAGCGTTCGTTTATCGAGCCGATCCAATTTTTTCGGTTTATCTCGGACTTTTGGGAGCCGTCAAGCACCGTGCTATTGCCAAACATCACGCTGTACAAGCGTTCCTGGAAAGAAAATAACCGTTTTATTTCTCGTCTCTCCATCGATGGCATCCACGCCATTCATCGTGGAAATTGGCAGGGTTACTTTCCCAATCGTGATTTAATGGGGATTCGATGGATGAATCATGATACGAAATTTGCTGGCCTCGTTGTGAGACAAAACAACATTCCCAAAGCAACTATGCGCATCGAGCACGTTCAATTGGACATCATTCCGATTACCACCGGAGAGCATCCTCGTTATCAGGTCAATGTTCGTCTAAAGGGGTTCGTTCGTGAAATGTTGAGTACGGTTACGCCTGCTTTCGTACAAAAAAGCTCCGAAGAACAGGTAGCCGAGCAAATTCGCGGGACATTTCTAAAAGGAGTCAAGGCAGGGGTTGATCTATATAGCTTGGAGGAGAGTTTGTTTAAAAAGGACTACCAGGCTTGGCGAAAATACGAAATACGCAAGCGCAATAAGCTCACACCTGATTCCCTGACCGAAATCCAGGTGAATATGTACTTAAGTGATTCTGGAAAAATGAAGATGGATTCGGTCAAATACCCTGACCCGCTTCGGCCGACTGAATAAATAAAAAAACTGCTTGCCGTAAGCTCGGACAAGCAGTTTCTTCTTTTCTATTTACCGTTGAAGCTAGTTTTTCACCAGCAAAACTTCTTCGATAGAAGCATACGGCAGGTTATGCGCATCAGCGACAGCCTTGTAAGCTACTTTTCCGTCGATGACGTTTACGCCTTTTGCCAATGCTTTGTTGTCGCGAATCGCTTGTGCGTAGCCTTTGTTCGCCAATTGTACCGCGTAAGGAACGGTTACGTTGGTCAGGGCCAATGTAGATGTACGAGCGACTGCACCAGGCATGTTCGCTACCGCGTAGTGAATCACACCATGCTTCTCATAGGTTGGCTTGTCATGAGTCGTGATGCGGTCAACGGTTTCGATCGATCCGCCTTGGTCAATCGCAACGTCTACGATCACTGAACCAGGTGACATCTCTTTTACCATGTCTTCTGTTACCAGACGTGGAGCACGAGCACCTGGAATGAGTACAGCGCCTACCAGCAAATCTGCTTTTTTCACAGCGTTTGCGATGTTGAAGGAATTGGACATCAGCGTCTGAACGCGGCCTTGGAACAGGTCATCCAGTTGGCGCAGACGGTCTGCGTTTACATCGATAATGGTTACATTTGCACCCAGTCCAAGCGCCATTTTCGCTGCGTTTGTTCCTACGATCCCGCCGCCGATTACGACTACCTCGCCTTTTGGTACGCCTGGTACGCCACCGAGCAGAACGCCTTTTCCACCGTATTGCTTTTCCAAGAATTGCGCGCCGATTTGAACGGACATGCGACCTGCTACTTCAGACATCGGCATCAACAGAGGCAGAGCGCCATTGTCGAGCTGGATGGTTTCGTAAGCGATTGCAATCACTTTTTTATCAAGCAATTCACGCGTCAATTCAGGCTCTGGTGCGAGATGCAAATACGTGAACAGAATCAGACCCTCGCGGAAATATCCGTATTCAGCAGGGAGTGGTTCTTTTACTTTCATTACCATGTCAGACGCCCATGCCTCTGCTGCTGTTTCTACGATCTCAGCGCCTACTGCCTTGTAATCTTCATTCGTAAAACCACTGCCTTGCCCTGCGCTTGTTTCTACACGAACGGAATGTCCGTTTTGCACCAGAGCAGCTACACCTGCTGGAGTAATGGCTACGCGGTTCTCATTATTTTTAATTTCTTTTGGAATTCCAACGATCATGATAAGTATGTCCTCCTTGGAAACGCCAATTTCTTTGCGGTTACTATTATTGTACAGCGTATCTTCGGGCATACTCCTTGGAGATTCCTTTAATTTTAGCATCTTTTCATTTGTGAAAATTCACAAACAAACTACTGTTCCCCATCTAATTTGGCTATTTTCAGCTCTAAATATAAGGCAGCGCGCTGGTTCATATTATCGAGATCGACACGCATGATCTCCTCAATTCGTCTCAGTCGGTAGCTCAACGTATTGATGTGGATATGCAGGCGCTCTGCTGTCTTGTTGACCTTGCCAGCCGCATCCAAAAAAGTCTCCAATGTCGTCAAGAGTGTCGTCTGGTTGTCGCGATCGTACTGTCTGAGCTTTTCCAGCCGTTCATTCTGATAGCCCTGCTCCTCTTCCCACTGCTTCAGTTGAAGTAAATATCGATAAATCCCCAGCTCGTGATACCCGTGAATCCCTTCATTTTCTTGAGGAAACAGCTTTTTGATCTTGAGCGCATGCAGCGCTTCCCTGTAGCTTTTCACAATATCCGTATAAGACTTGTAATCTCTCCCGTACCCGGCAATCACCTGGCGTCCTTCTGTGACATGTGCTTCGAGCTTGCCGAGCGAGTCTGCGAGGAACTGTTCCACCTTGCGAATGAGCACATCACTCTTCTCTTTTTTCGCATCGGACAGACCGATCAATAAGATGATTTGCGATCCGTCGACAACCCAGAGCAGCTTGTCACGCATTAACAACGGATATAAGTACTGGTCCAGACGGGCTCCTGCCGCTTCAATAATACAAATTAAATAAGAGGTCGGAAGCTGCATCTGCAAGGTGTCCGCTTTTTGGCGAATGCCAGCCTCACTGCTGTGATTCCCCAACAACAGCTCCCACAGAAATTCCTTGCGTCGCTGTTCTTCCGCCTTGCGTTTTCCCTGCCGTTGGATGAGACGCGAGACAGCTACGCGTGCTGCCTGACGAAGAATTTCATCATCTTCCTGGGTAATTGGTCGATTCACCTCTTGTGCCCAAATGTAACCGAGCACGTCGCTCCCTCTGCGAATGGCAATCGCCACACGCTTCCCCAAGCCGATTTCGTCCTTGGCCGGGATGTGTACGGGGTTGTCGTGCGTTAACAGCTCCTGGAATACGCCGTCCTTCCAGAGGCGCGTCAGCACTTTTTCCGGTACCCGTCGTCCCATGATGGTAGACCAGCGCGCTTCATCTGTGCTTTCTCCGTGTGAGCTGTAAGCAATCAGTTTATGATCGGCATCTTCAACCGTAATCGGATTTTGCAAAAGTTCTCCAATGACATCAGCTAATTCGTCGATATCAGCATGCTGATACTGTTGAAAATAGTTAGGCTCTACGGGCACGCTTTCACCTCTTTACCGCTCTTTTCTACGTGTTCCTCTATTATAGTAAAAAACATGACTTCGCTAAACGCTCTCGCTCCATTAATGAGGAGCGGAATGAGGAGCGATCGGAATCCTGTCGCTATCATGGGAATTGACACAAAGGAATCTGGTGACCTCGCCTGTACGGTTCACCCAGTTGTGCGGTACGGATGAATCCATGTGAATGCTGTCACCAGGGAACAAATCATGCTCCTCTTCCCCCAGTAAAAGTGTCAGCACACCCTCCAGGACATAAATAAACTCTTGCCCCTGATGAACAAAAGGCGTGCCTTTCTCTCCATGCGGGGATAGCGTGACGAGAATCGGTACCAACGTCGGATTCGCCAAATCACTGGACAGGTCCTCATACACAAAAGGCGCATGCAGAAGCCCAGATCGCTCCTTGCTCGCCCTGCGTACCTGCTCATTCCCTCCACTCGACTCGCCCGAAAAGAAATAGCCTGGGCTCACTCCCAAGGCTTCCGAAATTTTTTTCAATGACTCCAGCGTAATGGAAGACTTCCCACGCTCTACTTGGGACAAAAAGCTGATCGACAGCTGTGTTTTTTCCGCAATTTGCTTGAGTGTCTTCTTTTTGCCGACACGAAGCGATTTGATTAATACACCAATGGTGGGTTCCATTTGCATACCTCGCCGTAAAAAGGATAGGTCTATCATACTCTTTCCCGAAAAAAGTTGTAAAGTTAGCATAAGTATCAATTTTTACTATTGCTGGTAATTGTGTTGCATTTTATAATTTTTATTATTATCTGAATTTGCGATTGTTTTATTTTTACAAATTGAAGTGACACTTCAATATCTACTGACAAAGTCTCCCGATGAAAGGATGAATGTCATGCTCGTATTAAGCCGTGATAACATTGAACAAATCTACACGATGAAAGATTGCTTGAAAGATGTGGAACACGTCTTCCGTGAGCATATGCTGGGAAATGTCACCACTCCTGTTCGTACTGCCATTGACCATCCGAAATATGGAGCAACCAGTCTATACATGCCGTCCTATTTGGAAACGGACGATTATGTAGCGGTAAAAATCATCAGCATTTTCCCGGAGAATCACCAGCACGAGATCAAAGCACTCCAAAGCGTCATCGTGTTGACAGAAGCAAAAACGGGACAGCATGTGGCGATGATGGACGCAAGCCTGTTAACGATTATGCGCACAGGTGCAAGCAGTGGCGTTGCCACCAAATACTTGGCAAAAGAAAATGCACAAAGCTGTGCTGTATTGGGATGCGGGGCACAATCCATCGGACAGATTCAAGCCGTCATGGAGGTCCGTCCGCTGACAAACATTTATCTCTATAACCGCACACGCCAAAAAGCGGACGAAATGAAACAAACACTACTCTCCCTCTATCCGGAGTGGCAAGGCGAAATCACGGTTATGGATGATGCCAATGAAGCGGTTGCGAATGCCGAAATCGTGATTTGCAGCACCAAGGCTACCAGCCCGTTGTTTGATGGAGCTCGCTTGCGTCCTGGTACGCATATCAATGCCATCGGTGCTTTTCTTCCTCATATGCAGGAGGTCGACTTGACTACCGTACAAAACAGCAAAGTCGTGGTCGATACGCTGGAGGGAGCCCGGCACGAAGCAGGCGATCTGCTCATTCCGATCGAACGCGGGGAATGGAGCTTTGAACAAATGCACGCTGAGCTGGGAGACATTCTGATTGGGGAAAAGTCGGGCCGCGAAAACGAAGAAGAAATCACGCTGTACAAATCAGTGGGTGTTGCCTACTTGGACACAGCAGTAGCCAAGACGGTCTATGAACGGGCGAAATCAAGCGGCATGGGAACAGAAATCAGCTTGTAAATCTTCTCTGATAGAAAAACAGCCGCCTTCCCAACCGGGATTTGGCGGCTGTTTGCTTTTTCCTGTTTACAAAAGTCGTGCGATTGCATCGAGAATCTGCTCTTTTTGAAAAGGCTTTACGACGAAATCACTCGCTCCTGTCCTCATCGCTTCTAGCACCTTCTGCCGGTGCCCGACTGCCGAGCAGATCAAAATTTTGGCATCACGGTCAAAATCCAAGATGTGACGCGTGGCTTCAATCCCGTGCATGTGCGGCATAGTAATATCCATGGTGACAATATCTGGCCTGAGCTCCTTGTACTTTTCAATTGCCTCCAAACCATTGCTCGCTTCTCCACAAACTTCATGTTGCTCGCCTAACATATCCGTCAGCACCCTTCTGGTGAAGGCTGCGTCATCTACTATCAGCAATCGGGCCATGCAGTCTTATCCCCTCGCATCTCGCTTGCTATTCTACCTCCTACTTTTGCAGAAATCGCAAGCCTTGTCCACGAGAGAAATTGACTTCTTTTGTCGAATGGCGCCAAATCCGATCGGCTTTATGAAATAAAACCGATTCGTTCACTGCTCTCATTCGAATCGCTCTCACTGTCGAGTTCGGCTGTTCCGCTCGACGCCAGAGGGCTTTCTGGTTTCGGGTGTGGAGTAGTCTCTCCAATCTCCGGTCGATCGACCTGTGTAACCTCATCAGGAATATGAATCTGGGGGATTTCCACCATATCGTTTTCCATCGCGTGTACGCCTCCCTTCTGTTCCCTCTTGGCAGGGGGATATGTTCTCCATATGCTTAGGCTGTCCGTATCCCTTTTTTCCATGCACAACCCTCCGAGAACCGATATAATAGGCATGACGTGTATCTATATTTTCAGGTGGATTATGCTTTTTTTCTATGGAGGAATCCCGCATGCCAAAGCTGCTGCCATTTCCCGTCTTATTTACTGGTTTGGTAGTTGGGCTGCTTCTGCTCATTTCCAGTCAATTCGTTACAAGTATGAAGCATCTCGATAAAGTCATGAATAAAAGCAGCCATTCTTCTGACAAAGTGCGTGTCGCCCTATTGCTGGAGGGT
This sequence comes from Brevibacillus sp. HB1.3, assembly GCF_013186635.1. NCBI lineage: Bacteria > Bacillati > Bacillota > Bacilli > Caryophanales > Paenibacillaceae > Brevibacillus > Brevibacillus sp. HB1.3. The sequence goes on from NZ_JABMIT010000005.1 coordinate 360,589, forward strand.
CCCACATATGATCAGGGCTGGAACAGCAGTGCACTGGAGAGTATGACAGAACTGCAAAAAAGATTTAACTTTTCACTCGAAATCGCCAATAATATAAAACCGGAGCAGATCAGAAAGGTGGCTGAGAAATATGCAGCCAACGACTATGATCTCATACTCGGTCATGGCCTCATCTTCTCTGATCCTTTTACAGACGTAGCGCTTCGCTATCCGAAATCACACTTTGTTTCCTTCAACGGAGAGGCTCCGCATCCGAATCAGACGACGATTCGTTACGATATGAAGCCTGCCGGCAAGCTCGTCGGTATCCTTGCCGCCAAAATGACGAAATCGGATAAAGTCGGATACATCATGGTGGACAAGCCCACCGAGTTAACGCAAGTAGAAGGCTTTATCGAAGGAGTGAAAAAGGCATCGCCCAACACTACCATCGTTATTGGAAAGGTACCTGATTTCAATGATAGTACGGGGGCCATTCGCACGACTCGCAACATGATTTCACAAGGCGTGGATGTCATCTACACCACAGGCGACAGCTTCAATCTCGAAGTGATTACAGAAGCGCAGCGCGCAGGAGTATTTACCATCGGATACATTGCCGATCAACGCTACATCGCTCCAGAATACGTGCTGGCCTCCATGATGCAGGATGTTCGTCAGTGCTACCGCATCATCATGGAACAGTTTATTCAAGGGGATCTCCCCAATGGAAAAGTCATGTACGGACTTGCAGAAGGGGTCAACCATCTTAGTCAATTCGGACACATGGTGCCAGAAAATGTACGTAAAGATTTAGAACGGGAACTGCAAAATTTCATTCCTTCCCGTGGCTCGTATGGAGGTTAATCAGCATGCCCCTTTTCAGCAATCTCGGATTTCAGAAAAAAATCATGCTCAGCTATCTCGTAATGATGCTTCTCATCGGTTGCGTAACGACCCTTTTCAGTTATCAAATGACCAAAGTCACCTCTGATGAAGTGTATTTAACGCAAAACCTCTTACCGCAAACGAGTGCCTTATTGGAAGTCAAAAACCAGATATACACCAAGACATATGCCTTGAACATGTATACATTGACACGCGACGAGTCTTACCTGGATCAGTACTATACAAATCTAATCGATACGGCGCGCTTTTCCTCGCTTCCCAAAACCGAAGCCAACAGTGGCTTGTTTACCATTATTGAATCGATATCAAAACTGGACTTTATTTTTCTGAACAAAATCAATCCGTTGCTACAAGCAGGGAATGTACCTGCCGTCAGCTATGTCCTTACCAATGAAGTACAGCCATTGCTCGATCGGTTGGAACGGGACCTGTCTTTTTCACTCAATCAGCTGGAGTATCAGACGAATAAAGAGTTTCAGGATTCCAATGAGAGCATCAAAGTTTCGTTGATTCTGACCTATACGGTTTCCGTAGCCTCTATCTTGTTTGGGCTATTCTGTACGTTTTACTTCCGCAATGAGCTGTTGCGCCCGATTCAGTCTCTCATGCAACAAGCCCGTGAAGTATCGAAAGGAACATTCGGTCAGCAAATCGTCTATACCCATCAAGATGAATTCCTTGAGTTGGCGCAGGAGTTCAATAAAATGTCGAGTAGCATCGCCAATCTATTCGCGCAAGATGAACGGCAACGGCAAATTTTGACCGAAGAAAAAAACATCCGGGAGCAAATCTTAAACTCCCTGCCTGTTGGGATTATTACCCGCTCCCATGCGACAGTCGGTCTTCATGTAAATCAGTTGGCGCAGCATTTGGTCAAGTTCGACGATCACGGCTACCCGGTGTCCAAGGATTCCTTTGAAGCACCCACAAGCAATGAACCGGCCCCCTGGTTCGTCAATCGCAAAATGACCTTGTACAAAAAAGACGATACACCATTCATTGCCCTGGTCTCCTACATCCCTTTGCACAATCATCACCACGATCAGGAAACCGGGTGGATGGTTGCCTTCTTGGACATTACGGAGCAGGAGCAAATTCAAGAGTATTTGAATCAATCTGAGAAGCTGGCCATGGTCGGTCAGCTAGCAGCGGGAGCCGCTCATGAAATTCGCAATCCGCTAACGGTCATCTACGGCTTTATTCAGCTATTAGAACAGCGTTTATCGAATCAAGAGCGCGATTTGTACTATTTGCCCTTAATCTTGCAGGAAATTGAACGGGTTAACCGCATCGTGACGGAGTTGTTGATGCTCTCCAAACCATCCAAGCCCGATTATCGCGAGGTTGCGCTAACCGGTGTCATTCATTCGATTCTTCCCTTGATGAACGCCGAGGCTATGCTGCATGGGATTGAAATCGTAGACCGCTGTGATCCGAGCATTCGCATTCACGTCGATGTCGAGCAATTAAAGCAAATCCTGTTAAATTTAATGAAAAACAGCATTGAAGCCATGAAAGACGGCGGCGTTCTCTCCATTGAAAGCCGCCTGGATGATCAAGCTGTCCATATTCATGTCAGAGACACGGGAGAAGGCATTCCCCAAGAATATCTGGTGCGTATATTCGATCCGTTCTTCTCCTTAAAAGAGGATGGGACTGGACTGGGGCTGCCAATTTCGCGGCGAATGGTGGAAAACCACGGTGGGGAGCTGCACGTGAACAGCAAGCTGGGGAAAGGAACGGAAATCATCATTACGCTGCCGCTTACACCAAAAGAAGATTAGGCTTGCGCATCCAGCCAAGCGAACATCTTGCGCGTATACATCTCCATATCTTCCCCGACAAACAGATGGCTGGCCCCTTCCGCCAGCCATTTCTCATACGGTTTGCCTGCCAGCGCCAGCGCATCTGCCAATTTATGAGCATGCTCCACTCCCACATTCTCATCTTCCGTTCCATGTATGATTAGCACAGGACAAGAAATCTCGTCCATCCGATACAAAGGTGTCCGATCGCGGTAAGCATCCTCTTGCTTGCGTGGATGACCGATGATTCTGCGCAGCATCCTTCTCAGATCAACCCGCTCCTCATAGGTTAAAAACATGTCGCTGACACCACTCCATACGACGCAGGACAGCACGCCCTTGCACTCTATTGCTGCAAACAAAGCCATGATACCACCGCGTGAAAAACCGTAGACACTGATTCGCTCCTTGTCCACCTTCTCCAGTCTGCGGAGCAATTCAAATGCGGCAAACACATCATGCCTGTCTGCCCCACCGAATTCATCCCGGCCCTCTCCTCCTTCGTTGCCACGATAATGAGGAGCGAGGATCACGTAGCCAAAAGCAGCCATCTGACTAATTCTCTCGGGTCTGACGCGTCCCACTCCTTTTATCCCGCCTCGACAATACAGAAGAGCTGGCAGACATGCTCCCTCCTGAAAATACACCTCTGGCACAGCCAATGCAGCTTTTACCAGCAAGTCTTGACTGTAGTAGCTGACGGTGTAGAGCCGCACTCCCGGATAGACTGTCTCCTCAGGTGTACATGCGACAAATGGTGAAATATCTAGCTGCATCCTGCTCACGATTCCTCTCTCTGTGATCTCGTAATCGTATCCACAAGCGTCACCATCGAAGGTGATAGCCATTTCTTTTTATGATAAACAAGCTGAATGGAAAACGGCGGCTTATCCGACTGAAACGGGATGGCTGTGAGCACTCCTTCTGCGAGCTCTCTTTGGACCGCCATAACAGGCAACAATGCCACACCCAAGCCACAGCGTACACACTGCTTGATCGCTTCCGGATTGCTGAATTGGCAGGCGATTCGTTGGGTCATCCCAGCCTCACCAAAAGCCTCCAGCAGCATGCCCCGATACGTACAGCCTTCTTCGGTCAATACAAGCGGCTCCCCGCCCAAATCATGGACTGTGAGTACAGTTGCTGTTGTGAATCGATGGGCGGGTGGCATGACGACCACCAATTCTTCCTCGCGAATGACGTGGGTGACTAACTCAGGATCTGTACAAGGGCGATCGAAAATGATCCCGAAATCGAGATAACCATCCCTGATCTGTTGCACGATTTCTGCTTCTCCAGCCGTCCGCAATACTAAATCAACCTGAGGATATTGCTGACAAAAAGCCTGCAAATACGGCGGCAGAAAGAATGCCGCCAGTGTATCGATCGTTCCAATAGCAATGGGACCTGTCGCCTGTTGCTTGATCACTTCTTTAGATTCCCCATACAGACGAATCAATTCCCGTGCGTACGGCAGCAAGGCTTCTCCTGCTTGGGTCAGTCGTAGCTTGCGTCCATATCTGTCAAATAGCGGGGCTCCATACGACTGCTCCAGCTTTTGCATTTGTGCCGTTACCGTCGGTTGAGCATAGCCCAGTTCTTCTGCTGCCCGTGTAAAGCTCCCATACCGGGCTACTTCGCGAAAAGTATGTAAATAGACCAGCTCCATCCCGCTTCCTCCCATAGAAATCAGTAATGATCCTCATTAAATAGTATAGATAACTGTGATGATTGCTTCAATGCTATGCTGTGTGCATCACCATCACATGTAACGAGGAGGATTTTGATATGTCCCTTGTTTTGCAAACACCCGCTGCGTCACCTGAAGTAGCCCGCACTCATTTTCTCGACAAGCTTTCTCTTGAGACAGATGTCTCTGATGTATGGAGTGACATTCAGAAACGTGTGGAAAACTTCTACATCCTGGATGCCCGCAGCGAGAAAGCGTATCGGGATGGTCACGTTCCCGGTGCTCTGAATCTCCCCCATTCGCTTATTTCCACTGAAACGACGGCTGCTCTGGACCCGACCAAGCTCCTGGTCGTCTATTGCTGGGGTCCCAATTGCAACGGTGCTGCAAAGGCTTGCGCCAAACTGGCCGCTCTTGGCTTTCGGGTAAAAGAGATGCTCGGCGGGATGGAATACTGGGAAAAGGAGGGGAATCCTGTGGAAAAAGGGTAGGTAATGCTAGTACCAGCATACAGCAGATCAGATCCGATACGATCATAACTTTTGTCCGTTCGAATTGGTCTGCGAGCGTTCCTGTCATGAATGCTAGAAATTGTGGAAGTATGATGGCTAAATATTTGAGATATTTACCAATAACATCTTAAAGTAGTAAGTAATGTAAGAGCTTCAGTCAAGTATTCCTGAATGAAGAAAAGAGCTTTGAAATAGTTGTTTCAAAGTGCCCTACGCAAAGAAAAGGACGGGAATCATCCCGTCCTTTCACGTTATCGCAAGGCTTAGTAGCCGCGTTTTGCGTTCTTTTTGTTGATTGTCGCAAGGTTCTCTTCGCTGTGCTTCAACCATTTTTTCATCTTGTCTTCGAAAGAAGCTCCGCTATCTCGTTTTGCATTCCCTCCGCGGTCGCCTCCACGATATCCACCGCCACGGCGCTCTTCACGTTCCGGACGCTCAGGCGCTGGGAGTGCTGCGCGAACCGAAAGCGAGATTTTACCTGCATCATCAATGGAGAGTACTTTTACCTTTACTGGTGCCCCCACGGTAAAGTGATCATTGATATCCTTAACAAAACCGTTTGCTACTTGGGAAATGTGGACCAGCCCCTGCTCCGTTTCGCTGACTGCTACAAACATCCCAAACGGTTTAATCGCTGTCACTTTTCCTTCGATGATGCTTCCCACTTGTACTGCCATCCAGTTTGCACTCCTTTTATTTTTTCAGAAAAATGGTGAGAACCTCAAACCAGAAGCCTCATTCTCTTAGTATAGCAGAGAAATTCCAATACTGAAAAGCCTATTCTTTCTAGGTGCATATTCCAAGCTAGTTATGGCCCAGTTCAAATGCATCCATTGCCATGACAAGTTCTTCATTTGTCGGGATGACCATGACTTTTACCGGGGAGTATTTCGTGCTGATAAATGCCTCACCTTTGCTGCTGCGGTTTGCCTCACGATCCAGGTTTACCCCGGCAAATTCCAGACCAGAGCACACCAAATCACGCACGGCAGCACTATTTTCTCCAACCCCTGCTGTAAAGATAATGCCGTCGACTCCATTCAAGCGAGCAAGGTACAGTCCCACATGCTTATGTAGAATAGTAGTAAATAATTCCAAAGCGAGCTTACTGCGAAGATGTCCCTCTTCTGCTTTTTTCATAACGTCACGTAAATCATTGGATACACCCGATACGCCCATGAGACCGCTCTTGTTATTCAGAATCTTGATAGCGCCAGCCGTGTCGGTCCTTTCAATTTCCTCAATATACGGGATGATACCTGGGTCAATGTTTCCACTGCGGGTACCCATGGACAAACCTGCCAATGGTGTCATACCCATCGACGTATCATAAGATTCACCATTTCGGATCGCCGTGATACTTACCCCGCTTCCAATGTGGCAGCTGATCAGACGAAGCTGCTCCTTCTGGCGACCCATCATTTCTGCTGCACGGCCCATTACATAGCGGTGAGACGTTCCATGGAAACCGTATTTGCGAATGCCGTATTGTTCGTAGTATTCATATGGCAGTGCGTACAAATACGAGGATGGTGGCATGGTTTGGTGAAATGCTGTATCAAAAACAGCTACGTGAATCAAATCAGGAAACAGACCTTGAGCAACTTCAATCCCGGTTAGGTTAATGGGGTTATGAAGCGGGGCGAAACGGGACAAGTTACGAATTTCTTCTTTTACTTGGTCATTAATAATAACGGACTGCTTAAATGCTTCCCCACCGTGGACAACACGATGGGAAACGATATCTATCGAATATTGTTTGAGGGATTCAAACACTCCCCGAATCGTATTTTCATATTGGTCACGCTGGATTTGTTCCAAATAATCATGCGCAATCAATGTCTTGGAAGGCATTTCATAAAGCTTGTACTTCACCGAAGAACTTCCGCAGTTCAGTACAAGGACATTCTTTTTTTCTCCCACGATCTAATCCACTCTCCAATCGTTCATCACAGCCTTCTCTCCCATAGGATGGATAGGCTTCCTACATTTTATAACGATGTGCTCTTCGTGAATACAGGTAATTGAGAGCAATTATCAACAACATCGTGACAGATCCAGCTGCATCGAGCAAAACATCCTGCACCATTCCGGTTCGATCCGGTGTAAACGTCTGGTGCCATTCATCCAAAGCTGCCGTCATCACACTGCAAAAAGCGCTCCAGGGCAGTGCTTGCCCAAACGAGAGATGATGCGAAAATACGCGATACCAGCTAAACGCCAAGAGGGCAAAAACAGAAAAGTGTGTCCCTTTCCGTAAGAAGAACTCTATAAAACCAGCCGCTCCCTTTTCTTCCAGGCTCACATCCTTGCCTCCGTAAGGAATCGATATGTCGCCTATCCGGTTCTGTAAGCTCTGTTCGTCCACTAGCTTGTCTATCGTCCCTCGCATGTCTTGCTTGGCGTATGGCTGTGATGAAGAAATAAATAACCCGAGCAGAATCGCAATCAAAAGCAAGTAATCCCATACTTTTCGATATCGACGCACGTGTTGCTACCCCCTGCTTTCGATTCTCTTTCTATCTTACCATGACGCATACCTGGTACGTTGGTTACAGCTACGTGAACGATTGAAAAGAAAAACGCCAACCTATTTTAGCGGTTGGCGTCATGTGTAGAAGAAGAAAGAGGCAGGAAGTCCTCTTGTACAGGGACATAGTCCCGGGAATTGTGATTCGAGGCTTCGGCTTGCCCTGTTTTGGGTAAGCGGGCCTGTTCCCGTTTTCTTTCTTTGAAATCACGGCGACGTACTTGGTTGTTTTCCCACCATATCCGCAAATGACGAGCGAGGATCGGCAAGGACATTTCAGAATGGGCAGCCTGTCTTTGCACAGCTGCATACTGCATACCAGGAAGAAGTACCATGGTGGCAAAAGCCCCCATTAGAATGCCAAACAACAATACGCTGGCAAAAGACGCAAACGAATCATTTCCTTCACCCAAGCCCCCAGCAAGTGGAAGGCTGGCTAACGCGATCGCGAAATATATCCCCGCTTGATTGGCCATAGTGTTTTTGGCCCCTAGCTTGATACTGTCCCAAACTCGCTCCTGTTCGGCTTGGGCCTTGTACAGCTCATCCATCGTAAGAAGCGCCTGCAAAACGATGACGGCAATGGCAGCCACCATACCATAGAAGCTCATAATGTTCATCGGTCGATCCAACCACAGCAATCCCAGCGCAAAGCCTCCAGACAAGACTGGCAAGAGAACGAGGACAACTAATCCATCGCGTGTTCTTCGTTGCAAAAGCAAGCTCATGATAAGTACGAGGGCAACCAGACTGCCAATCGTCAAGACCCGACTGCTCCAATCAACCTTGTTGAGCTTTGTCTCCTCCAATTTCTTCAGCTCATCGTCGTTGTATACCGTGTAGCCTTCGGGTATCTCCACCTTTTCTTGCATGGAAGAAGGAATGATATAAGACCACAGCTCAATTCGACTTGGGTCTGAGACCGCACTGCTTACCTTGAAGACATACAGTCCATCTTCCCGTTGATAAACGGGCGGCTCGCTGCCGATCGACCAATCTACCAGCTCAGATAATCGCACATTACCTTGTGATGTTCGAATCAAAATATGTTTCACCTGATCCGGATAGTCCATCCACCCGTCAGGGAATCGGACGTGGATAGGTACCTGACGCTCGTTCCAATAGACACTGCCAGCTGTTTTTTCTCCCAAATAGCTCTCCAGCTGTCTCTTGATCTCCTCCTGCGTAATCCGGTAGCGTGCCAGCATCTCTTGTTTCGGACGAATGTCGATTAAGGTCCCCTCTGCACCTGGCCCGATTCTTTCATCGGTTACAAGTTCTCGCCCCTCTTTATCCTTTGCAGTCTGCTTTTCCATGAATGCCAATACTTCATTGGCAATGTTCTGCGTCGTTTGCAAGGATGGTCCCATGATCGTCAAAACGAGACGAGTTGCCTTATCTTTATTAATGACCAGCGCAAACGGATCTGTCTGAGGAATATCTCGCAGCTCCTTGTCCAGTACTTTTTCCAGCTCAGAGACTGATTGCGTCCAATCGTATTTATCCACGAGCTTTAGTTGAAAGCTCAATTTTTCTTCGGAGGCAATCGTGTAGACATCTCGGACTTCGTCAATGGCGAGTAAACGCTCCTCAGCTATTTGTGCTGCCCTCATAGCCTCATCGATGCTGCTTCCCTGCACCATTGGCAATGAAAGCGTCTTGTTGCCATAATCAAGCTTTACGTAGGGATCAACAAGAATAAACGACTTGAGCAAAAAGATAAAGACAAGTGAGGCAACCAGTGTGATTCCATAAGGCAAATACCCCTGTTCCACCAGTCGTTTCCAGCGATCTTGAAAATAACTTGTCACTTTATTGGAAGCCCGTGGCGTTTCCTCCTCTACTCGTACGGAAGCTTCTAGCCACGTTCCTGTCAGTACAGGCGTGATAAACCCATAGATAAGAATAAGAGCAAACGTCCCCAGCAAAAGTACGGGCCAGGCATCGTACAAGACAACCTTGTCCTCTGCCTTGAGGAAATCAGTGAAAACGATACTTGTCCAACAAGCTGCCACTACCACAACCGTGAGCAAAAACGGCTTCATCAACCCCCACGCCACTTGCAAACAACGAACAAACGAGTACGAGGGCAACCCTGAAAGCCGATGAAACAACGCAGAGCCTGCTCCTGTGAACAATAGCGAAAACAACACGAGTGGCCCGAGTGTAGAGAGCGTCAATGGGATTCCCCAAAGCCACATGCCCCCAAGAACACTGCCGACCGCTAGAACGTTTGCCAAAAGCGCGAGTACAGCCCCTGCCCATTGTTTTCGGGTCAGGTACAAAAAGAGTGAACAGATGACAGCGGTTAAAGCCGCCAGTGTTCCAAGCTGTCTCAATGCAGCGGTGATTGTCTGCGCATCGTCATGAAACAAATCGAGGCGGTATTTTCCGCCTGAAGCCTGATTCAACTCACCAATTGCATCCTTTACTTGCTTGCTGATAACAGGCAATTGCCCGACATCTGCTGCGTACACCGTGATTCCTAAGGTAGGCGAGCCTCGATACATCCCGATTTGTTCGCCTTTGCTCCCCCGTCGATCACGAATGTCAGCCAACGTATGTAACGGGACGTATCCTTTATCGGTGGAGATCAAGTGCTTACCCAGATCTTGCAGCCCTTCCGATTTACTCGTCCATTGAATCCTGGTTCGATCCTTATCTGCTCCAACAGAGCCTACCTCTTCTCCAACCACATCTGTCGGCAGCTGCGACAGCACATCAGCAGGTGTGAGCCCGTAGGCGAGTAGCATGGACGGTCGGAAAATGATATCTACCTGCTCCTTCAAGGCTTGCTTGTCCATTTCGATGCGAGCGATTCCTGGCAGATTGATTAGTTTGTCGTAGACCGTATTTTGGGCAACGTCAGACAAGGTCTGCAAGTCCGTGCCGTACAGGACATAAAAGCCAATTTTGTTATCTGCTAGATTGCTTTGACTGACGCTCCACTCCTGCACGGGTAGCTGCTTCGTGATCTCTTCCAGCTTCTTATTCAACCGTTCCTTGTAATCCGAACCGATTTGTTCCGATGTTTTTACAGTGATAACCGCCGATCCCATCCGAGATTCCGTAGCAATCGTAAGCACACTGCCTAATGAACGTACTGATTCCTCTACTTTTCTCGCGACCGATTCATCTACTTCCGCAGAAGAGAGCTTGGGTGCCGAGAGACTGATTGTATATTCAGGCACAGACCGATCCGGAAAAGTCTTGATATCCAGCCCGAACCAAGCTCCTACCGCAAGTAGACAGCAAATGACCGCCAGAATGCGGGCAAAGGAGGGGACCGTCGCTAAAAATGTCTTGTTATTCATCCGCCACCTTCACCGCCTCACCATCCACTACATACGACAAGCCTGCAGCGACAATCTGGTCACCAGGCTCAAGACCTTCCACTACCTCATAGAAGGTTCCCTGCAATGCCCCCACTTTGACAAACGTCTTTTCCACGGAATGTTCATTGATTTTCATGACGTAATATTCTTCATCAGAGACACCGATGCTGCTAACAGGAACGAGCGCAACGTTTGACGCTGGCAGCGGATACTGACAAGTAACAGTCATGCCACCCTTCCACGCTACATTCTTGCCGTCTACGGTCACCTCGACGGGATAAGATCCCAAGCTGGTATCCATAACAGGTGAGACAAACGTCACTTTTCCTTCTACTTCACTGCCGTCCGGAGCCTTCACCTTTACGACTTTCCCTGCCTGCCAATGGGAGATTTGCTCCCTATCTATATGTAGCTTGACTAGCCATGAGCTCGTATCGACCATTCGAATGACCTCTGTTCCAGGTCCAGCTTGCTCCGACGCTGTCTTGGAGATCGCTGCAACCACACCTGTAAACGGAGCTTTGATCACCGCATCAGCCGCTTCCTGCTTCGCGCGGCTCAATTGAACATTGGCCTGCTGGACGCTTGCATTCGCTTCTTCGATGTCCAGTGGATCGGCGCCCTTCAGCAGGTTGTTGTACGCCACTTGTTCTTCTTCCAGACTTAGCTCGGCCTGTCGCAGTGCAGAGGCCAGCTTGTCTTTTTCATCCTTCGAGATGGCTCCATTTGCATACAGAACCTCCGCTTTGGAGAGCTCGTCGCGAGCTTTTTGCATCTGTTCCCGCGCTTTTTCCACCTGTAGCTTCTTGGTCTGCAACTCATGACTCTCCGGTCCCTTGGCGGCCTTTTCCCGCTTGATTGCAGCACTTGCTACCTGTCCCTGGGCTGCGTGAATACCTTGCTGCAAGGCGGTTCCATCTAATGTCGCCAACGTCTGCCCTGCCTTGACAGTGGCTCCTTTTTCAACGAGAATGCCTGAAATTTTCCCTGAGGCGCCAAACGATAAAGCCAGCTCCTGACGCGGTGCCACTACACCTGCTACTTCCATCAGTCGCTCATCCTTGCCACTCTCCACCGTATACGCACTTACCGTTTTCAGCTTGATGACCGTTTCTTCTTTCATTCGTTTCAGACTTGAGACATCCTCATTTAGCTTTTCGCACCCTACGAGCAGCAGGACTACAACCGTGAGACTTATCCATTTATTCGTATTTTTCATTCCTGCAACCCCACATTTCCCCTCGAGTCTTCCTAAATACTGACCAAAAAAAACGACGAATATTGACAAAATATATTTTACAGAAAAAAATGGTATAGTTGTACTACTTTTCTGTCATTTTACATTATTTTTTATAATCCAAATGTCTCGTCACTTGTTTGTAACTCGTATCTAGTATGATAGAAGGGCAGGAAAACAGGGCACTGCATCGCCCTTGTTGTTAGCGCTTACAAAAATCCTTTATTTTTTCATGGTGGGAGTGATCGTCATGGCCAAAATTTACACTTCTTACACGGACATCGTGGCTGATATTCACGATGGTGCCACTTTATTAGTGGGCGGCTTCGGTCTGGTAGGAATTCCGGAAAATCTGATTATTGCCCTGCGAGACAAAGCAGTGAAAAACTTGACAGTTGTCTCAAATAACTGTGGGGTAGATGATTGGGGACTCGGTCTCCTTTTACGTGAAAAGCAAATCAAAAAAATGGTCTCCTCTTATGTGGGTGAAAATAAGGAATTCGAGCGTCAATTTTTGTCCGGTGAGCTCGAAGTCGAGTTGACGCCACAAGGGACGCTGGCGGAGAGAATTCGTGCAGGTGGAGCTGGCATTCCGGCATTCTATACCCCTGCCGGAGTCGGCACACCTATCGCTGAAGGCCGGGAAACGCGCGATTTCGCAGGGAAAGAGTACCTGCTTGAGTATGGCATCACGGGGGATTTCGCACTGATCAAGGCGTGGAAGGCTGACAAGATGGGCAATCTCGTCTTCCGCAAAACAGCCCAAAACTTCAATCCGATGATGGCAGCAGCCGGAAAAATCACCATCGTCGAGGTGGAAGAAATCGTAGAGACAGGTGAACTAGACCCTGAGCATATTCACACACCAAGTGTTTATGTGCAACGTGTGATACAGGCACCTTCATTCGAGAAACGCATCGAACGACGCACAGTCCGCTCATAGAGAGCAACAGAGAGAATCGGATTACATTCAAGGGAGGAAAACACAGATGTCACTTACACGTGAGCAAATCGCCACTCGTGCCGCCGGGGAAATAGAAGATGGCTTTTACGTAAACTTGGGGATCGGAATGCCCACGCTCGTCGCTAACTACATCCCGGAAGGAAAAACGGTCGTTCTGCAATCGGAAAACGGCTTGCTCGGAATTGGCCCTTACCCGACGGAGGAAAACCTCGATCCTGATCTCATCAACGCCGGAAAAGAAACCGTTACCGCTATTCCAGGTGCGGCCTACTTCTCCAGTGCTGAATCGTTTGCGATGATTCGCGGCGGCCATATCGACCTCGCTATTTTGGGGGCGATGGAGGTTTCTGCTGCGGGTGATCTCGCAAACTGGATGATTCCTGGAAAAATGGTCAAGGGCATGGGCGGTGCCATGGATCTCGTCCACGGCGCAAAAAAAATCGTCGTCATCATGGATCATGTCAACAAGCATGGTGAGACAAAAATCTTGAATGAATGTGCTCTGCCACTTACCGGCAAGAAGGTTGTCAACCGTATCATTACGGACAGAGCTGTCATGGACGTGACACCAGACGGGCTCGTCCTCGTCGAAGTAGCAGAAGGCTATACAGTGGAAGATATCCAAGCCTGCACGCAGCCTACGCTACTTATCTCTCCAGAACTGAAAACGATTGGGCTGTAACCTTTTTTTCAGGGACAGAACCCCGTTAGTGAATAGCCGACTTCATCGCAGCTGCGTGAAGTCGCTTTTTCTTTCTTTTTTTGCTTGGTGTGGGCACACTTGAGCGGTCGCCTCCTTCTCACCTTTTCGTATATAATATGGATGATCCATCAAATTTCCCAGTATCTGAGAGGAAGAGATTCCATGTCAGGAACAGTCGGTTGCTTACTCATCCATGGATTTGCCGGAGACATCAACGACATACTCCCACTCGCCAAAAAGCTCCGCGAGGCTGGCTATCAGGTGGAATGCCCTACCTTGGAGGGACATGGGACTACTCGTCGTCACATGGCAAAAAGCACCCGCCACGACTGGCTTCGCTCGGCAGAAGAAGGCTACAAGCGACTGGCCATGCGCGCTGACACCATCGTGGTCATCGGATTTTCCATGGGGGGGCTTCTCGCTTTTCACTTGACGACGAAATACCATGTCGCCCTGCTAATTACCATCAACACTCCTTATAAATATTGGGATGTCAAAGAAGCGATGCACTATTTGCGCGAGGATTTCTCTACCCACTCCAAACGCTACATACATGGCATCAGCAGAATCCCTATTAGCAGCATGCTGCAATTTCGCAGGCTGCTGGCAGAAACGAAGCCGCTTCTGCCTCAAATTACGACCCCTTACGTCCTGCTGCAAGCAAGGCGAGACGATACTGTACACGCCGTAAGCGCCCAAATACTCGCAACCAGTGTAGACGAATCTGCCTCCCCGCAAATCACCTGGTACGAGCATTCGAACCATATGCTGCTGCATGGTCCGGATAAGGAGGCAGCCATTGCTCACGTCATGACAACCATCAAGAAGCGCTTTCCATCTTGACCAACTTTAGTTGCCACAGCCATACAAGACCAACCAGAAGCAAGATCATCGCTATTCCGATGTACACCAGACCAAGACCTACGTGTTCATCCAGCCAGAAAGCAAGGAGCGGCCCCAGCGCCGCCCCCAGATCGCTTACAACTGAATACTGTGTCATTACCCCTTGGCTGTTGGCCTGCCTCGCAGCTTCATCTGCCGCAAGAGTATCCATCACAGTTGTGATAATCGTCGCAGTTAACTGGATGCCGAATAAAATCGCAAACCATAGCACAAGCGAAGATGTTGCTTGCAACGTAGCAAACAAAACGGCAGCAACTAGCAACGTCCAGATGAATAGATTCGTCCGACCATGCCTGTCCGACAATTTGCCTACCAATGGGGCAGCCCACGGCTCCCACCCCCAGCGAATGCCTTGGATCACGCTCGCAATCACTGCTGCCCCCAGCACGACTCCGCCAATCATGATGAGCGGTTCACGTACTTCGATCACTCTGCTTAGTGTGGAGGTAAACACCCCCTGGTACACCATCGTGACGAGCAATCCCGTCATCAGCGTCAACAGCACCTGCGCCTGACTCCACAAGCGTTTTCCTGTATCCATCTGCTTCACGTCTTTCGGATGCTGACTGGTAAAGGAAGGACGTATATAGCGAAAAATAAGAATGAATGCTAACAAGGAAGGCACCGCAAGTGCGATGGAGGCAACAGAAAGCCCGTACCAAGAGGCCAGCAGCGCTCCGACCAGCATGCCGCCAAGACTGCCCAATCGATACAGTCCGTTGTACAAGCCCATGAGCTGCCCGCGATTATGCCTTTCGGAAACACCCACGATCAGGGAAAACGCACCTAATCTTAAAAATGTCCAAGCTACTCCCCACAAGCATCGCATCACAAGCCACAGCCAAAAGCCTTCCAAGCTGTACGAAAGTGTCGTTAGAAAAGCCAGCACCACTGCCACAATCAAACCCGTGCGTCCGCCCGAGCGCTCATACCATTTTCCAACAAGAGGGCCGAGTGGTACACGGATGAATCGGTTCACCGCAAGCAATACCCCTACTTCCCACAGCGATGTTAATCCTGCCTCCTTCCAAAAAAGAGGAAGCACCACATACAGCATCGAATCCCCTATCATGCATAATGCTGTCACCAGTGCGACTGCCACGACTTGTGTCTTTCCACTGACTTCTCTCATCTCCTGATCCTTCTCTCTACCCGTTTTTACGTCTTTCTGAGCTATACCTTACGCGTAATCACTCATCATTTCTAATACATCTTTCTCTATCACTCATAAACAAAAGTTATGAATTGAGGTACAGGATGAACTTACATGCTCTCCGCATTTTCGTAGAAGTAGCGTCACGAGGCAGTGTCACCGAAGCAGCAATCGCACTCTCAATCAGCCAGCCTGCCGTAAGTGCCCAAATCCGCAAGCTTGAAAAGGAATTGGACATGACCTTGCTCATCCCGGATGGTCGCGGCATTTCTCTCACCTATGAGGGGCGCTTTCTTTTTGAAAAAGCACGCCGCATTTACGACTGGGAACGCGAAATCGAATCACATCTGACAGAAATCAAACAAGGGAAAAAAGGACGACTAAGGATTGCCTCTACCTATCTCCCCTCCCATTATCTCGTGCCACAGTGGCTGGCTCAGTACAAGCGCGAATATGAAGGAGTCGATGTGGAAATTCGCACGCGTAATTCCATGCAATCGATTGAACTGCTTCTTAGCTGTGAGGTCGATGTGGCTGTTGTTATCAAGGAATCGTGGGATGAGCTGCCTATCAATCGGCATCATCTGATGGATGTATCCTATTGGTTTATTTTGCCCGCCCATCATCCGCTTGCAGGAAAAGAGATCCGTATGGAGCAGCTCGTGGAGGAACCCTTTTTGTTGCGGGAGCAAGGCAGCTCTACCCGCGATTGGCTTTTTACCCTTTGTCGCGAGCATGGTGTGAAACGTCCGCAGATCGGTATGCAGTATCACGGACTGGTCGAATCTATCCAATCCGTTCGTGCGGGATATGGGACGATGTTGGCTCCTGCTCTGGCCGTTCGGGATATAGTAGAGCGTGGGGAGGTCGGGCGTGTAACTGTGCCCGGGGTAGAGATCAAGCGTCCCTTGTATGTCTGTACGCGTGACGATGAGACAGAGCAGCGGCCTGTTGTCGCTCAGTTTCTGGAGATGGTGAAGCGTGAGAAACTGACTTGAAACTATGGCGAATCAAAACAAAGAAGAGGCTTTTCCTCAAAAGGAAGGCCTCTTTTTTTGCGCAATGCTTATGGGAATACAATCGTCTTGTTACCGTACACCAGCACCCGATCCTCCAGATGCCAACGAACTGCACGTGCCAGCACCGTACGCTCTACCTGACGTCCCAGCTGCTTCAGTGTCTCGACGTCTTCCTGATGCGATACACGTTGAACGTCTTGCTCGATAATCGGTCCTGCGTCCAGCTCTTCCGTGACGTAATGCGCAGTCGCTCCGATCAGCTTCACGCCGCGACGATACGCCTGCTCGTAAGGCTTCGCTCCGACAAAGGCTGGGAGGAAGGAATGGTGGATATTGATAATCCGCATCGCGTAGTCCTCCAAAAAGCGCGGGGACAAAATCTGCATGTAGCGAGCCAGAACGATCAGATCGACGCCCTCTGCTGCCGCAATCTGCTCTTCTTCTGCCTGCGGCTTGTTATCCTTCGTGACTGGAATACAACGATACGGAATACCGAAGGACTCGACAGTCTCCTGCATGTCAGGATGGTTGCTGACGACAACCGCGATATCCGCGAACAGCTCACCGGACTTCCAGCGCCACAAGAGCTCCAAAAGACAGTGATCCTCTTTGGAAACAAACAACGCAACCTTTTTGCGCTTGTTCGCTTCGACCAGCGACCATTCCATGCCAAAGCTCTCGGCTACTGGGCTGAATGCTTGCTTGATCTCTTCACAGCGCTCGTCCAGATTGATGAGATCGAATTCAATGCGCATAAAGAACCGGCCTGTTTCCGGATCGGTCGTGTACTGGTCAGATTGAACGATGTTGGCCCCTTGTTGGAACAAGAAGTTCGACACCGCCGCGACGATACCCGCGCGATCCGGGCAAGAAATCAGCATGCGCGCACGATCTTTGTTTTTCTCTCGATACGCGAGCCATTCTCTCTCTGATAACAATTGCATGGTTTACTCTCCTCCAAAAAACAGCAAAAAGTTGTTTGCAATTATACCATTCCCAGAAGGGATTTCTATACCCAAATAGAGAGAAAAATGTTCACTTATCGATAAAAATTTTTAGATAGAGTGATTTCCTATCCCGTTAAGCAAAATATCTACGGTCAGGGCGATTTGCTCATCGTCGCTGAACTGCGTAAATTCATCGTTATCCAAAACTTGCCGGAACAAAACAAGCCCGATCATCGAGGACAGGATCGCCCGAAAGACGGCCTGTGTCGGGAGCGGACGCAATTCGCCGACCTCTACCTTTGCCTCGATCAGCTTATTTGCCATCTCCTTCACACCCGTGAAAACGGTAGCGATCAGTGCTTCCCTGATTTCGTCATGGAAAAAAGCTTCTTGCAGCAAAATCCGAATATGCTTTTCATTTGCCAGCACCAGATCGATCCGGTTTCGGTACAGCTCTGTCACGATTTGGGAAAATGTTTTATGATTCTGCTCTTTGAAGATCTCACGAACATCTTTCAAGATAAACGGCGCCGCGAATTTGACCAATACAGGTGCAACGACGGCGAGTAAAATATCCTTTTTCGATTTATAGTGGCGAAAAATCGTTCCTTCGGCCACTCCTGCTTCTTTGGCAATTTCAGAGGTGGAGCTGGCATGGAAGCCTTTTTCAGCGAACAGCTTCACTGATGCACGCAAAATATTGCGCTGCTTCTCCGTCATCTCACTCTCATCTTTCAACTCTTCTACATATTGCAACAGGCCTTCTACAAATGTTGGCGGCTTGTTCATCACCCATTACGCTCCTCTTATTCGATCTTCTTGCGGAATCGCAGGATAGCGACGGTCAGGATCAAGAGACAAAAGCTGCTCATTCCGACGACATCCTTCCAGAGCGCATCGATGCCCACGCCCTTTAAGAAAATTCCCCGCAGGATTTCCAGAAAATAGGTCAACGGGACGAGCCCGCCTAACCATTGTATCACGAGCGGCATCGAATCGCGCGGGAACATAAAGCCGGAGAGAAGCACGCTAGGCAGGATAAAGGCGAATGCCATTTGCATCGCTTGAAGCTGGGTCTTTGCCACCGTAGAAATGAAAATGCCCAAGAGAAGCGTCGTCACCAAAAACAAAACAGACAAAGTCACCAAAAGCGAAATGCTGCCTTTGACGGGGACTCCGAACCAATACGTTCCAACCAATAGCACCAGACAAAACGAGAAGAGACCTACACCTACATAGGGGGTAATTTTGCCAAGCATCAGCTCCAATGGGCGTATCGGCGTCACGATTAACTGTTCCATCGTTCCCCGCTCCTTCTCTCGTACGAGGGAAAACGCCGTCAAAATCATCGTGACGTTTTGCATAATCAAGCCGATCAAGCCGGGAATATTGAAGACAATACTCTCCATATTGGGGTTAAACAGTACACGTGTATCCAAGCCGAGTGGCTGTTCCAGCTCCCCCAAGCCTTGTTTTTGCAGCTTCATTTCCTGCAACGTGATCGCTTGATGCTGGACGATCAACTGGGCTTGAGAGGTCGCAGTCCGGGCGATATTCGGATCGGAACCATTAATGAGCATCTGCACGTCTATCGGCTCATTTCGATCACGCTTGCGGGTGTAGTCTGGCCCGATAATGAGCGCTACATTTACGGAGCCATCGTCTAGCATGGCTTCGATCTCCTTGTAGCTACTTACATGGGCTGCCACTTCGAATACATGCGTATGGACGAACTGATCTACCAGCTCTCTACTGGCAGCAGAAGGGCTTTGATTCCAGACAGCCATCTGGATGTCATTCACGTCTGTATTGACAGCATATCCGAACAAAAACAACAGCATCAGCGGCATGACCAGTGCAATCGCTAAACTGGGACGATCCCGTTTGATTTGGATGACTTCCTTTTTCACGACAGACCAGTAACGCTCCCAGACAAAATGCCTCATCGGACTCCCTCCTCCGCCGCCTGTCTGGCTTCCTCCTGCCTAACCAGATCGATGAAGACATCCTCCAGATTGCTTACTCCCATACGATCAATCAACGCTTGTGGAGTGCCTTCCGCCAGCAGATTACCGAAAAAGATAAAGCCGATCCAATCGCAAGTCTGCGCCTCATCCATGTAATGTGTGGTCACCAGCACGGTGATCCCCTGTCTCGCCAGCTCATGAATCACGTCCCAAAAAATCCGGCGGGAAACAGGATCGACTCCTGCTGTCGGTTCGTCCAAAATCAACAGCTCCGGCTTGTGCAAAAGAGCGCAGGAGAGCGCGAGGCGTTGCTTCCATCCCCCTGACAGCGATCCCGCAAGCTGCTTTTCCCTGCCTGTCAGGCCTGCCATCTCAATCAACTCCGCTTTCCGCTCCTTGCGTTCTGCTGCACCTAATCGATAAACCCCGGCATAAAAATCGAGATTCTCTTCCACTGTCAAATCTTCATACAGGCTGAACTTTTGTGACATATACCCGATCCTCTGCTTAATTTCCTCGCTCTGTGTCATGACATCGAAGCCAAGAACCGTCCCCTTTCCCGTCGTCGGGGTTAGCAAACCACAAAGCATCCGGATTGTGGTCGATTTCCCTGAGCCATTCGGACCCAAAAAACCGTAAATCGAACCTCGCGGAACTGTCAGCGTCAAGCTGTTCACGGCTACTCGATCTCCAAAACGCTTCGTCAACTGCTCGCATTGGATAGCGGCGTTCATTGCCCTCCCTCCTCGTCTGCCAGCAGCACATCGGCAGGCATACCTGGTTTGATTTTGTCGAGTCCCTCTGTGATGTGTATCGTAACAGCGAACACAAGCTTGGTGCGTTCATCAGGTGTTTGTACATTCTTCGGCGTGAATTCTGCTTTTTCCGAGATGCGACTGATCGTTCCTGTAAACGTCTCTTCCGGATAGGCATCTACCTTGATGCCAACCTCCTGCCCTTTTTTCACCCGATTCAATTGTGCTTCCGGGATGTACACGACGAGCTCAAGCTGATCTAGCTTCATCATCGTAAACAAGGTGGCACCTGTTTTTGCTACTTCCCCCTGTTCGATAGAAGAGCGCAAGAGAGTACCGTCGTCGGTTGCCGTAATCTTGGACTTTTCCAACTGCAATAAGGCTTGATCCAGTTTCGCTTTCGCCTGCTGCTGGGCGGCGAGCAGTGCCCGAATCGCGTAATCAGTACTTCCTTCCTTCACCTGGTCGAGATCTGCCTGCGCTGCGGCTTGCGCGGCTTGTGCTGTACCGATTTGGGCCACAGCAGCGGCGATGTCTTCTTGTGCAGAACGGTACTGTGCCTGTGTCTGCGCTACTTGTGCGGCCCATTGATCTGCCTGCGTTTTTGCCTGATTCACTGCTTCTTTTTGCGTGTCGAGGTCTTTGGCAGAGATCGCTCCTTTTTCGAAGAGCGCTGTTGCTTCCTCGAGTCGTTTTTGTTGATACAACAAGGTCTGCTGCGCCCCCTGCCATTGCGATTCTGCCTGCGTCATCTGCTCAGCAGCACGTGCTTTTCCTGCTTCTGCCTGATTTTTTCTCGCTTGGGCCAGTTGGACATTCGCATTTGCTTGCTGGACGTTGGCCATGCTTCTTTGGATTGTCGTGTCACGTGAACCCGCTCTCGCCTCTTCTAGTTTGGCTGTCGCCTGGTCCAATGCTGCCTGTGCTTCTGCCACAGTCATTTGGTAGCTTCGTTTATCGATTTGGGCCAGCACTTGTCCTTTTTTTACTGTACTTCCCTCTTCTGCCGTAACGTTTGTCACCAATCCGCCTACTTCAGCTACGATCGGCAGCTCGATGGCCTCGATTGTGCCAGACAGAGACGAATGATTTTCCGCTGTCCAATTGCAGCCCGACAAAACCAATAAGAGTCCACCGATACAAATGGAGCGAACAACTGGTTTCATAAACGCTTCCCCCTACCTACGTAATGGAGTGAGTAATCACTTTCTTTTTATGAGTAAAAAAACAAGCCATAGAAATAGGCTCGAGATGAGCTTTCTAGTTTAGCGAGTGATTACTCACTTTTAATTGTGAGTATATGCTCCTCTTTTACGAAATGCAATTCCTTTTTCTACAATGCGCAATTGAAAAGAAATCCTGTCTGATTATTCATGCTATGATGAAGACAAGCTAGACTAGTCCGTTGGCATCGGGTATCAGATACCGTCGGGATGGAAATGATTAGGAGCATCAGGTTATAAACTACCATGTAGGGAGTGGAACATGTCTATGATGATTAGCAAAGTCGGTCAAATCATGTTGTATGTCAATAACCAGGATCAAGCAGTGAACTTTTGGACCGAAAAACTAGGGTTTCGTGTGGTTTCAGAAGAGAAGAACGGTGAAATGAGATGGATTGAAATTGCTCCCGCACAAGGTGCTGAAACAAGCATCGTTCTGCACAATAAGGAATTCGTAGCGAAAATGTCGCCCGGAATGAATCTTGGCACTCCTTCGCTCCTGTTCTTTTCGGAAAATATCGAGGAATTGCGTAACGACCTTATGAATAAAAATGTAAAGGTTGGAGACATCGTCACGATGCCTTCGGGCCGTGTCTTTAACTTCGCAGACGATGAAGAAAATTACTTCGCTATTCTGGAGAAAAAGTAAACAGAAGAAGGCGGCTGACTTGAATGGTCGGCCGCCTTTTGTTTCATGCTTTTGTTTCATGCCCTTTAGTCGAACTTTAATTTGGACAGTGCGTCTTTCAACGCTGAGTTGATTCCTTCGTCCGGCTCCTTGTCTTGCCCCTTCAAATACTTGGCTACTTCTTTCTTCGAAACCTTGCTGCCCTTTTCCTTGTCGCGACGTTCCTGGAAGGTCTTCAGTTTTTCCTTGTGCCCACAACCGCAGACAAAGGTTTGTCCTTCCCCTTCTCCGCGCAGCTCCAATCTTTTGTGGCATTTTGGACATCTGGCATTGGTTTGCTTGGCAATGCTTTTGCGATAGCCGCATTCCCGGTCCTGGCATACCTGCATTTTGCCGCGCTTTCCGTTTACCTCCAGCAAAAACTTGTTACACTCCGGGCATCTGCTTCTGGTCACGTTGTCGTGCCGGAAAGTCTGATCGCTGTTCTTGATCTGTTGGACGACTTCTTTGGCGTACGTCTTCATCTCTTCGATAAACGCTCGCTTGTTCAAGCTTCCTTTGGCGATGGCACCAAGCTTTTGCTCCCATTGGGCGGTCAAGGTCGGCGATTGCATTTCATCCGGGACTAGCTCTAGCAATTGCTTGGCTTTTGCGGTGACAAAAATATGCTTGCCGCGCTTCTCTAGCAAAAAGCTGTTGAACAGCTTCTCAATCACATCTGCGCGGGTTGCTACCGTACCAAGTCCGCCCGTTTCCCCAATCGTTTTGATCAAATCCTTGCTCTCGTTTGCCATGTATTTCGCCGGGTTTTCCATCGCAGACAGCAGGCTCGCTTCTGTGAAAGGCTCTGGCGGCTTCGTCTCGCCCTTGGTTTGGGAAATCGACTGGATTTGCAAGCGATCTCCTTTGGCAAGAGAAGGCAGGATTTGTTCCTTTACGCCGTCCTTCGCATCGTCTTCTTCTACATCGTGGTCATACGCCTCTCTCCAGCCTTGGGAGAGCACGGTTTTTCCTTTTGCCAGGAATGTTTCATTCCCGATTTTCGCCTGGATGGTCGTTTGCTCGTATTCGAACGCAGGTAACAAAACGGCCAGGAAACGCTTCACGATGAGGTCGAAAATCTTGCGTTCCTTATCGCTCAAATCACCGAGAAAAACAGCCTGCTCCGTCGGGATAATCGCATGGTGGTCAGATACTTTGCTGTCATCCACGAACGATTTGTTCGCTTTGATCGGCGCACGCAGGATTCTGGCGGCGAGGGGCGCATATGGCTTCATTTGGACAGCCTTGATTCGATCCGGCAGCGTCTCGACGATATCAGCAGAGAGATAGCGAGAGTCTGTTCGTGGGTATGTCACTGCCTTGTGATGTTCATATAGCCCTTGCATGATGGACAGTGTCTGTTTTGGCGAATAGCCAAACATCCGGTTGGCATCCCGTTGCAGCTCCGTCAAATCGTACAGCTGTGGTGCATACGTCTTTTTGTTCGCACGGGTAATCTCGATAACCTCTGCATTTTTCTCCTGTTTAAGAGCGGCTATTAGCTGATCAGCCTTTTCCTTGGAAAAGGTTTTGAAATCCTTCGTTTGCTGATCCTGCCATTGGAGCTGAATCGGACCTTGGGCCACCGCAGACAGTCCGTAAAACGGCTTGGGCGTAAA
Source organism: Brevibacillus sp. HB1.3 (assembly GCF_013186635.1). NCBI lineage: Bacteria > Bacillati > Bacillota > Bacilli > Caryophanales > Paenibacillaceae > Brevibacillus > Brevibacillus sp. HB1.3. Next base: position 384,509 of record NZ_JABMIT010000005.1, read on the forward strand.
GCGACGAATCTCCTCTTCTCGCGTTGCCACAATGGCAAGTGTTGGCGTCTGGACACGACCACATGAAAGCTGGGCGTTATGCTTGCACGTCAAGGCGCGGGTGGCATTGATTCCAACGAGCCAGTCGGCTTCTGCACGAGCAGCAGCGGAGGCAAACAAGTTTTCATAGTTTTTGCCGTCCTTTAGATTGCGGAAGCCCTCACGGATTGCCTTATCTGTCACTGAGGAAATCCACAGACGCTTGATCGGTTTATTCACGTGAACCAGCTCGAGAATCCACCGGGCTACGAGCTCTCCTTCACGTCCTGCATCCGTCGCAATGACGATCTGCCCAACATCGTTGCGTCTCAATTGTTGTTTGACGACTTGGAATTGCCTGTTGCTTTCCTTGATCACGACCAAGCGCAATGGGGACGGCATAATCGGCAAATCCTCGATTCGCCAGGAGCTGAATTGCTGCCCGTACGCTTCAGGATCAGCGAGAGTGACCAAATGCCCGAGCGCCCACGTTACAATGTATTTATCTCCCTCAAAAAAGCCGTTTCCTTTTTTGTGACACTGCAATACTTTGGCAATGTCTCGTCCAACCGAAGGCTTTTCTGCCAGTACAACTGTTTTACTCATGTACGACATCCTTTCAAACCAATTCAACACTCTGATATCCATTGTAAACAAAAAGCAGGAAGAAGGGGCTAGAAATGTGCAAGCTCACAAATTGGAAAAAACTTCATACGGGTTCTTGACCATTACGTAACGTAACGGTTTATAGTGAAGTTACCGGTGAAACGCTAGCGATCAAGAAAGGGGCTGATCATGAAAAGTCATTGGAAAGTCGGAGAACTTGCGAAAATCGCGGGAATTACGATACGGACTTTACGTTTTTACGATCAGATAGGCTTGTTTTCACCATCCGGCTATTCGCCATCCGGATACAGACTCTACACCGAAAAGGACATTTCACGCCTACAGCAAATTTTGTCCTTAAAGGAGTTGGGGCTATCGCTGGAGCAGATTAAAGCCGTTATGGCCGGAGACCAGCTCAGCCTGTCAGACATTGTTTCCATTCAAATAGACAGCCTGAAAGAAAGTATCCGCATGCAGCAGAAACTCTTGCATGAGCTTGAGAATGTGTCGAGTCGGATGCAAAGAAACGAACCGTTTACCGTTGAGCATTTCATGAACATCATACGAACGATGAGAATGAAGCATGAGAAATTTTTCGCCGAGAGAAAATCGAGTATGGATCGCCACCTCGACCGACTTGGTGAATATTTAGATGAGCATCCGGATGAGCCCGGATAAGGAGGTTTCGACTGTGAGTGAAAGATCAGCCAAACATTCCACATTTGTCATTGAAAGGAACTATAAGCATTCCCCTGCTCGTGTATTCGCTGCATGGGCGGGTCAAGCAGCGAAAGCCAGTTGGTTTCCTAAAGCCGAAGAGTTCGACTTCCGCGTCGGCGGACGCGAATTCAATCGTGGTGGTCCGCCTGGGGGACCCGTTTACACATTCGATGCCTGCTATCAGGAAATCGTTCAGAATAGGCGAATTGTATACTCTTACACGCTGGACATAGAAGACAAGCGGATGTCTGTCTCCGTGACGACGGTAGAATTCGATTCCGTAGACGGCGGCACGCGCTTGATCTATACCGAGCAGGGCGTTTTTCTGGATGGTCTCGATACGCCTGAACAGCGTGAGCACGGAACAAAGGTAATGTTGGATCGGCTCGGAGAGGTTCTCGACGCCCAATGAAAGCTGCTGCGCTTGAATCGAGTCACCGGGCCGGTTTGAACGAATGGATTGGACTTGCCGTGCTTTCATTGCCTGCACTGCTCGTTTCAATAGACTTGTCGGTCATGATTCTCGCACTTCCTCACATAAGTATCTCTATCGGCGCTGCCAGTACAGAACAGCTCTGGATCATGGACATATACGGCTTCATGCTCTCGGGGTTTCTGATCACGATGGGCTCGCTCGGAGATCGGCTCGGACACCGTAAGCTGCTGATGTTCGGAGCAGGGGCATTCGGTTTGGCTTCGGTGTTGGCCGCTTACTCCAGCACCTCTGGGATGCTGATTGCAGCACGGGCGCTGCTTGGCATAGCCGGAGCAACGGTATCGCCTTCGTCCCTGGCCTTGATTAGCAATATGTTCCGCGATCATAAGCAGCGTTCCCTCGCCATAGGCATATGGTTCATGTGCTCCATGGGAGGCATGGCGCTTGGCCCAGTAGTTGGCGGGATGATGCTGGAGCATTTTTCATGGGGTTCGATTTTTCTACTCGGCGTTCCAGTCATGGCGCTGCTGTTGTTGACTGCAACCCATCTTCTGCCCGAATATCGGGATCCTGCACCTGGTCATTTGGATATGACTAGCGTCATGCTGTCGATGTGCACCATTCTGCCGACAATATACGGCCTAAAGGAAATCGCTAAGCAAGGTCTACATTTCCTGCCGCTCATTGCTATCGTGGCTGGCGTTGTTTTCGGAACGTTATTCGTAAGACGGCAGCAACGGTTGGACAGTCCGCTAATAGATATGCGCCTATTCGCAAACCCAGCCTTCAGCTCAGCACTGGGCGGCTTGTTCGGCATCACTTTGACAGGTGCTTCCATGTTCTTCATTGCACAGCAGCTTCAATTCGTGGAAGGACTATCGCCGCTTGCAGCAGCGATGTGCATGCTTCCGGGAGTGATTGCATCGATGGCAGGCATGTTGCTGTCGCCGATCATCGCTCGGCGGGTCCGACCGTCGCTTCTTATCGGGGCAGGCCTTGTCGTCTCGGCGACTGGTTGTATTCTGCTGTCCCAAGTAGAGGTGGGATCCGGGCTCTCAACCCTGATCGTCGGTTATATCTTTTTTAATATAGGAGCCGCCCCGTTTGCGAGCTTGTCCAGCGATATCATTATCGGCTCAGCCCCGCCTGCAAAAGCAGGTTCGGCGGCGTCCTTGCTGCAAACGAGCGGTGAATTCGCATTCGCACTGGGTATTGCTGTATTAGGCAGCATCGGAACATACGTGTACCGCACTCAAATTGCCGGCTTCATACCGGGAGATGTTACGATGTTAACATCCGCAGCCTCCCGCGAAAGTCTCGCTGGAGCAGTCACGACAGCTAAAGCTTTACCCGAACCTATTGGTTCAACACTTCTTCATGGCGCCCAGATAGCATTTACCGACAGCATGCATGCTGTTGTGAGCATTAGTGGCGTGCTCATGATCGCTATCGCCATACTCACTGTGATCAAGCTTCGGCATATCCCCCCCATCGGGCAGAGAACACCAGGTGAGATGTAATGATCCGTGGCAGTCTAGGACTTTATTTTCCCGTCCCAGACTGCCGCTGTCTCTCAAACAAACCGCACCAACCTTCTTACTACTTATACAGTGCCGCAAGCTCCGTGCTAATGTACGTACCGACCTGCTCCCCACGACAAATCTACGCCGTGCTTCGCGACCAAAAGGGCGTCCGCCCCTACCTCGAGCGCTCGCTGAACAGCGGGATAGTCACAAAAAAGGAAAAAAGGGCCCTCTCTGGGAGAGAGACACCCCTTCTATCTTTACATTTCACCCTATACACTTGTCGCCCTTTAATATAGCAGTCGCAAGTTTCAATCCAATCTTCACTGATTTTTTCTACTCAAACTCTATTGAAATGTCACCTAATTCAAGATCAATTGGTTCTGGATCCTCAGGAATGGCCCCTGAATCAGATGGGGTGCCTGTTGAAAACACGGAAAAATATTTATAGCTTTCATTCCCTAATGTATCCTTTACTGCTCCTTGGGCTACATCTAAGTAGTACTCTACATTATTTTTTAAAGGCTCTTTCGGTTGGATCGTTACAGTGTCATTACTGACAGTAAAAGTTGCAGGAACCTTCGCACCATTGTCATTCATTAATAGGAATTTCTTTGTTCCACTTATCACTTTGCGATCATACTTAATTGTAATAACCGCATCTACATCCACTTTTGTTTCCTCTCCATACGGCTTTACATCGATTACTATAGGCGCTTCGTTGTTGCTGGTCACAAACTGTAATAAATACTTATCGATTGATTTAGTAGAATCAATGGTGCTTACAATTGCTCCTTTGTCAATCTCGATCGCATATTTCGTATTGGATTCCAAAGTCTTGTCAGGACGAATATAGAGTGTGTTATTTCTAATCTCCAATTTTCCGCTGACTGGTGATTTTCCTTCAACCTTATAGAGAGATACTACTGTTGACGGATCATTGTCAAAAGTAATTGGCACCAGGAATGTTAGCGCAGGTCGAATGTTTGTAGGAACATCTGTCTGCGCAATAATAGGATTAGAAACTGATACGAACACATCCCCACGTTTTGGAAAACTGATTAGGTTGTCGGAAATATACGTGCTATCGAGTTGGTATTCACTTTTGAATTTCGCGTCATTTTCCTCTAGCTGCTCATCATCAAGGAACTGATTCGGTACACCAAGCTCTTCTTTCTCCGATTTTGCTGATACGCTGTTGCTGTTTAGCGTTAAACTGAACATGAGTGTTACTGCGAGTAAGGATTGAACTAATCTCTTCATACTTCTCCTCCTACATGGTTTGTTTGTTCATAAAAATCGTATTTCATTTTTTAGGCGTAACATACAGTTTTTTACACGAAATAAAAATATGGTTATTTTGGACTAGGACAAGCTCCGAGCCTCCGACTCCACTCCAAAAAGCGGTACGTCGACCAAAAAAAGAACGAAAGCCACAACCGCCTTCGTTCTTCCATACGTTTATGCAAAAAAATTCGGAAAGTCAAAGTCATCCCGTTTGCCCGACAAAATATTTCGTAATAAAAGATCAGCGGTCTCAGAAGCAAACTGATGATACTCGCTCGTGATAACGCCTTTTTTCAATGCCTCATCGAGTTCATCCTGATCAAGCAGATATACTTCTCCTGTCGGCAGTACCACGATGTCGAGGTACAAATCGTCATACCAGATATGCCCGTTCTCATCCTTGCCATGTCCCCGGCAAATATCGATATACCACTGCACGGTATTCCCTAACTCATCCATCATTTTCGTAACGGCATAGGCTTGTCCATGGGGAAAATACTGCAAGTACACATATCCTCTATCGCCCACACACAGTAGTTGATCCCCGACAGGCATGTAGGCAGGCTCACTTACTTCGTCCAGAGTCAGGCGGACAGTGTACCCTGAGAAAGATAAAGATTCTACCCATTTTTGCTGGTAGCCCAATCGCTTCACGCGTCTCCAACCAGGTCGATCTGCTCGTTTTCGTTTCATAGCCTGCCCTCCCTCGTCGTTTTGGTTGTTTTTACTCTACCATGAATAGGATCGTTTTGTCAGATAGCAAACAAAGACATGCTCACGTAGAACATGCCTAAACGGATGAACCTGCCATTTATGTTTGGGAGTCGTCTTTTGTTGCCAATCGACTGTGTTTGCGCCCATAAAGAAAATAGACGATCGCTCCTACCGACAGCCAACCGAGAAAACCGAACTTGGTCAGTGTAGGCAGGTTGAAAACGAGATATCCGCAAAAGAGAACCGAGAGCAAGGGAAAAAGCGGAACAAACGGGACGCGAAAAGCCCTCGGTAATTGCGGATGTGTACGACGCAGTACAACCACTCCAACCGAGACCAAAATAAAAGCAAACAGCGTTCCGATGTTGGTGAGCTGGGCCAAGCTGGAGAGGGGCAATAATCCACTGAAGGTTGCTACTAATACAGCTACGACAAGCGTGCTCTTTTGTGGTACCTGTGTTCGGGGATGTACGTGCGAGAATAGCTCAGGGAGCAAGCCATCTCGGCTCATTGCAAAAAACATCCGGGCTTGTCCGTACATCATGACTAACAAAACGGTCGTGATTCCGACGATGGCTCCCAACGAAATGAAGCCTGCTACCCAGTCCTGATTGACATAGCTGAGCGCAAACGCGACCGGATTTTTGACATTTAACAAATAGTACGGAACAATCCCTGTCAATGTCAGTGAAACAGCAATGTACAAAATTGTGCATACGAGTAAGGACGAGATGATCCCGATTGGCATGTCGCGCTGGGGATTGCGCACTTCTTCGGCCGCAGAAGACACCGCATCAAATCCGATAAAAGCAAAAAACACTGTTGCGGCTCCAGTCGCTACTCCCGCAAAACCAAACGGCATGAATGGACTCCAGTTTTCCGGTTTGACATACTTGACCCCAATGACGAGGAACAGGACCACTACCGCTACTTTTATTAACACCATGATGGTATTCAAGCTCGCTGACTCTTTCGTCCCTTTCATCAATAAAGCTGAGATGATGACAATGATGAGGACCGCAGGTAAATCAATGATTGTTCCTTTCGATGCATCAAACGCACTCGTGAGCGCATGTGGCAGATGGATGTTAAACCCGGCTAGCAATCCCTGGGCATATCCCGACCATCCGCTTGCCACTGCCGCACAAGCCACTCCGTATTCGAGAATCAAGTCCCACCCGATCATCCATGCGACAAACTCACCAAATGCGGCATAGCTGTATGTATAAGCACTTCCTGACACCGGAACAGTCGATGCAAATTCTGCATAGCAGAGTGCGGCAAACACACAGGCAAGTGCCGCAATAACAAAAGACAAAACGAGTGCCGGTCCAGCGTGCAAGGCTGCGGCAACCCCCGTTAGCACAAAAATCCCTGTTCCCATGATCGCACCAATGCCCAGCATTGTCAGGTCAAAAGCACCTAATGACTTTTTAAGAGAGCTTTCTTTTTTATCCACCTGCTCCAGCATTTGCACGACCGACTTTTTTCTCAGCAATTGATTTTTCCATGACATCATGTGCGACCTCCCAAGCGGGTCATTCACTTCCAACCGAGATTGAAAACAGTTGGAGTATGATCCGTTAAGGGAAAAATTATGCACAGGCGCAGCTTGGATCGAGGTTTGTTAGAGCTACCTGTGCGTTAATCCGCGCCTAATGACATTGGCGGAAACAGGGGTAATCCCGAGCTCTCTTGCCCAAACAGACAACTGCCCCATGTGATGAATCTCGTGGGCGATGACATGCCGAAGCAGCTCCCCCTTCGTGTACACTTCATCATCCCAGGCGACCTTTACCGATTCGCTTCCCCTCTCGTCTGACCAATTTTCGATGAAATCACGCAATTCTTGGCGCCAGGCATCTGATAGCTCTTTTACTTTTTCTAGCGTCTTGTACGCTTCGTATGCCACCTGAACATCCGACTTTCCTTGTACACCCCGAAGCCAGCTATACTCGACGTCAGCAATGTGAAACAAGGTGTACAAAATCGTGCCAGCCCCACCTGTACGCTCGCGTAGCAATTCTTCTGGTGGAAGCTGCTTGCACCATTCCATCCATTCGTCCCGTACCTGCCAGTTATACTGGAAAAGCATCTTCATTGAGTTCACTCCTTATCTATTTGAGTAGATGAGTAGGAAAATTCTAACTAATGATAGCACGTACGTTCTTATTGTGTGAGATTTTTAGTGGTGGGCTTCTGACAGTAGTGGTCGGGAGAAGCCCTGCCACATGTTTTCCAGTCGCCTGTATCCTCTCTTCGTTCGGGCGGTCTCCTTCCAAACATGTGACAGTGCTTTCGTATGGTTTTGATCTCTTCCGGCTTTTAAAACATTAATGAGGGATACTTCCTTGAATCTATCTTCAAGCAGTTAGCCAAAGCCGCGTAGGAAGAAGCGCATTTCCAGTCCAAGCGCCACTGGAGCCCATCCTAGCTTCGAAATGAATGGCGGGGAATTTCAGCTTCACCTATGAAATTCTTCATCGAAACTTCTACGTTTGAAGCGCTCCTGCCATTCATTTCGAAGCGGACAGTCATTCCCCCCTTGCGGGGCGTAGGTCGAAGCGTAGACTGGAAATGCGCTTCTTCCCCTACCTCAGCAGCTCTAATAAGCAAAAAGACCGCCAGAACAGCCCCTGACGGTCCAATATACTAATCTATGCTTTCATCCGAAAACGAAAGAGAGAAACCACCTGAAAGTAAATAAAGATAACTAGACACGTTCCCTTTTGGCTTGATGATCTGCTTGATCGCTCGGACGTATAGCCTGATCTGGCCTTCGTATCTTCGCTTCATCTCTTCGATGGCTTCGGCAGTCGCCTCTTTTGCCATCCAATCTGTCTTGAAATCGATCAGGACGAAGCTTCCATCCTGCTCCTCCAACAGGCAATCAATGACCCCTTGGACGACAACCTTCTCGTCGCTCTCTTCACCCAACTCCGCTTCTACTTCATAAGCAGGTAGCACGAGGGTAAATGGCAACTCACGATGCACGACCGCCGCCGACTTCATTCGCTGCCCCAAAGGATCAGCGAAAAATCGGGCGATCTGAGGAACGTCTACAGCTTGTACCTGCTCGTCAGTCAAAAAGCGGTGCGCCGCGAGTGCCGTCACCTGCTCCCGAATATCCGCTTCATCCAGCGGGCGCTTCAAATCGAGATGCTGGAACACTAAGTGCGTGATTGTTCCTTTTTCTGCTGCTGTCAGTCGGTTGGATTTTTGCTCAGACAAAAACTTTGGTTTTTCCGTAATGGACGGCAGTGTAAGTGACTGTCCGCCTTTGCTGACTTTGGCATGTCGCTTGAGTTCGCTGACACTCCATTTCGCAGCTACGCGAGGCGCAATTGGATGCGGGTCCTGCCATCCTAATCTCTTGTCGACAATCTCTCGCAAAGTATCATCAGACGGTCGTTCCGCAATCGCCTCTCGCCTGGTAATGCGCTCCCACAGAGACGCCTCGTCGTTGACTGACTCTCCTTGGGCACGAAGCTCATCTGCCTGATAGAAGTGAAACGACCAAACCGAATCATCCGGCACACTTCTGACTCTCACGACGTCTCCTGAGCCTTGTTGCTCTGGATATGCCCGCAGCAATCCTGCCCCAGGATGTCGCAGCATCGCACGCCCTACCCAGTCCAGGTATCCCTTTGCCTGAATCAGGTCTTCGTCACTGAGCCGCTCGCTGTCATCCTGTCTTCCCCAGTCCGTCACACTTTTTGCGAGATCCTTGGATGAACCGACAAGAATGAGCTTCTCGCGTGCACGCGTCAAAGCCACGTAAAGCACACGCATTTCCTCTGCCAGCATATCCCGACGCAGCTTTTGCCGGATGCCCAACGCAGCCAGACTCGGATAGCGCAGCTGCATGGAGGGCTCAACAGCCATCGGGCCAAAGCCCAGATCTTTATGCAACAAAAACTGGCTTTTCAAATCCATCGTATTAAACTGCTTGCCCATGCCCGCCACAAATACAACAGGGAACTCCAGCCCCTTACTTTTGTGGATCGTCATGATACGTACGACATCCTCGTTTTCCCCGATGGTTCTTGCTTCGCCCATATCATTGCCCGCTTCTTGCAGGCGGTCGACAAAGCGCAAAAAGCGGAACAAGCCACGATAGGAGCCAGCTTCGTATTGTCTCGCCCGATCATAGAGCGCACGCAAGTTGGCCTGTCGCTGCTGACCGTTTTCCAGAGCCGCTACATAATCGAGATAACCTGTCTCCCGGTACAGCGTCGTCAGCAGTTCCGATAAAGCACCTCTGCGAGCCTCTGTCCGCCATAGATCCAATCGGCCAAAGAACTGTCGCAGCCTTTTCTCCCACGACTCTTGGGGTGGGCGTTCTTCTGCATAGCGGAGAACAGCTTGGTGAAACGGCCCTGTCGCGTAGTGAATGCGGATTTGAGCAAGTTGCTCCTCCCGCAAACCGACGATAGGAGATCGCAAAACAGCTGCCAATGGAATGTCTTGGAGCGGGTTGTCAATGACACGCAGTAAGGAGAGCATCGTTTCTACCTCAGTCGCCGCAAAGTAGCCCGCAGTCTGCTCTGCATACACAGCAATTCCTGCTGCGTGCAGCTCCTCTTGCATCGTCTGCCCCCAGCCTGAGGTCGCACGAAGCAAAATAACGATATCGCGATAGGCCAGCGGGCGCATTCCCCCAGCCTTTTTATCGAAAACGAGTAGCGGCTCTTCTCCCTCGCCCGGCTCCATCCAGCGACGAATACGGCTTGCAATCAGGCGTGCTTCCAGCTGTGCCACACTCGCTTCCTCTGCGGACTCCCCATCGGGAATACTTGCTTCGCCCTCATCTGTCGCCTCTGCAACTACTGCCTGACCTTCTTCTGCTATCACTGTATTCCGGTCAATCAGATGCATCTCTGCCTGCAAACGGTTCGGTTGTGCTTCAGGATAAGACGCGCGGTTGATAAGCTCCGCCGAAGGATCATAACCGATCTCACCTACCCCGTGAGACATGATCTGACGAAACAAAAAGTTAACGGCATCTACGACTTCCCTTCTACTGCGGAAGTTCGCCGCCAGATCGATACGCCGTCCGATGCACACTTCGTCGGCATCACCATCTTTTTGATAGGTTACATATTTTTCGAGAAACAGCTTCGGCTCTGCCAAACGGAACCGATAAATACTCTGCTTCACGTCACCCACCATGAATCGATTCGCTGGCTGACCATTCGCTCCGTCTCGGGAAACCATTTGCAAGATTGTCTCCTGCACGAGGTTGATATCCTGATATTCGTCTACCAGTACTTCAGCGAACTGTTCGCGCAATTGAGTGGAGATAGACGAAGGAACAGTCTCCCCAGACTCATTCGTTTCAGTCAGAACACGCAGAGCCAGATGCTCCAAGTCTCCAAAGTCGACCAAGCCACGTGAGCGCTTTTCTAATTGAAAAGCATCCGAAAATGCTGTAACCAGCCTGGCCAATGTCTGCATGTGAGGAGCAATCCGCTGCAAGTCCGCGACGTACTGCTCGGCTGTCGTAGAAAAGTACTGCTCGATTTGCTCTGCCAGTTCCTTTTTCACACTGTTTCGTAGGTCCTGCACCTGTTCCTTCACGAACGGATCTGTGCCTTTCACCGGAGGCAGTTTGGCAAAAACAACTCCTCGAATCGCTTCGGCGGTCGCTTCCCAGCCATCTTTGCAAGCCGCTCCTGCACGGTGCAGGGCAGCGGCTTCCGCCTCAAGCAAAGGCAAATAGCCAGCAGGCCCTTCCGGTGAGCCAGCCAAAAGAACTGCCCTACGCATCTTGGCGGTCATTCCACCGAGTGCCAGCTCCACAGAACGAAGCACGCTTCTACTCCACTCCAGCCCGTCCAGACCGTTTTTATCGTGAATCGCAAACATTCCTGCCGCTTCCCCGAGCCATTGTTCTGGTGCCGGATGACTGCGCGAAAACTCATACAGCCTGAGTAGCAACAGGGTGAGGGCATGGTCATCCTGACCGTCCAGCATCACATCAGCTAATGCATGAAAGTCCGCGTCATTCTCATACCAGCTCTCCAGCTGTTCCTCCAAGACATCCTGACGCAAAAGCTCCCCTTCCATCTGATCGGCAATGCGAAAATCAGGATCGAGTTCAATCAGATAGTAATACTGACGCAAAATCCCCAAGCAGAACGAGTGAAGTGTCGTAATCGTCGCCCGCTGGAGCAGTGCCAGTTGTCGACGGAGATGAGAAGAGTGTGGGTCATCTTTCAATGCTTTTCGCAAGGCATCGCCAATCCGGTGACGCATCTCTGCCGCTGCCGCATTGGTAAAGGTCACCACCAACAGTCGATCGACTCCAACCGGGTCCTTCTCGTCCATGATGCGTCGGATAATCCGCTCAACCAAGACTGAGGTTTTCCCAGAGCCTGCCGCAGCAGCCACCAGGAGATTATTCCCGCGCTGGATAATCGCTTGCCATTGCTCGTTTGTCCATTGCTCAGGCTTGGCCTGCAATTGTTGATCCGCCATCGGTCATACCTCCTTCTCCTGCCATCTGCTGCTCTGCCAGCATGCTCCAAATTTGCTTGTTGTTCCATTTGGCAAGCTGTCGATGCTCATTCCCGCCCGCATCTCCATCAAACTTGCATACCGGCTTGTACGAACAGTAATCACAAGCCGTCATCGTCCCGTTTGTGTACGGTTCGATCTGGATTTCCCCGTTGGTCATGCGCGTACTGATTTGCTTCACAGTATCGCGAACATAGGAGGTCAAAGCTTGGAATTGCTCGGCTGTTGCCACGGAGGATCGCGACGAAAGCGTTCCGTCCTTTTTGATTTCAAATGGCACCAGCTCTGACGCCCCTTGCTCTACATAGCCATCCATCATTCGTGCCAGCTCTGGATCTGCGAGCATCAAGCCTTTCATGCGCAAGCGCTTTGCCCGCTCCTTTGCCGCCTCGTCTGCTGTTAGCAAGCGTTTTGCCGTCACAAAAGGATCCGCTACCTGATAGTAGAAAACGCCTCCCATTTCAGCTTTTTTCCCCAGCCATTCCTCGGCATTTGCCACGACGACATCCAAATAGACGAGTAGTTGCAAATTCAGACCGTTCCACACATCCGAGAGAGACAACTGCTTGGGACTGGATTTGTAGTCAATCACGCGCAAGTACGGGACCTCACTATCCAGTGATTGGTCAACGCGGTCAATTCGTCCGATTAACTGAAGCTCCACGCCATTTTCAAGCGTTAAAGCCAATCCCGGCAAATCTGAATTCGGCCCAAACGAAACCTCTAGTCCTACTGGGGCAAAACGGCTGCGCTTCGCATGCTCCCCAAGTACGTAAATCGCGCGTCCAACGGCTCGCTTCAGCTTGCCGGACAAATAACGATACCGGGCTGTCCGCGTCAAAATGCTGCTGCGAGTGGCAGGAACCAGTTCTTCTACAACTACGTTTGCAAGCTGCATGCTATTGTCTTCCGTCAGCTTGCTCCACTCCAGATTGTCTTCGTTCATTTTTTCAACGGCCCGCTTGAGTGATGCGTGGAACAGCTCTCCCACATCGAAACGCTCCAGCTTGTACATCGTTCTCTCCGCCAATCTGAGACCATGGGAAGAAAAATGCGAGAACGGACATGACTGGAACCGCTCCAGACGAGATACGCTCATTTTTAGTTGTTTGCCGTACAAGGTCGTGCTTGTTTCCAAATCCAGCTCCTGCGGTCGGTTGAAATAGCGCAAGCCGGATAGCAGCCACTGCTCCCGTTTGACATCGGGAGAAGCGCGAATATACCAGTCGTACACCTCCCACCAGAAGTCTGGCAGCTCTCCTGTTTTCTTCATCGATCTCAATAGCGTCAAAAGATGACGGAACACACGTCTCGGATGTCCGAGCAGGAATGCATCTGTCTCATGCTGTCCCGTCGGTTCGTTATAAAACACCTGATGCGGAATATCCGGTAGCACTTCCCGGATGCGGGTGAACACAGAAGACGGCAGCAGTGCCTTTCCCTCTTCATCCGCCAACGCACAGCTCAGGATCAGCCTCTCCGACGGTCTCGTCATCGCCTGGTACAGCAGGTAAGGCTCAGCCATCAGCTTTTGTTTTGCACTCGGCGCCAGAGACATGCCCATTTCAGCCAGTCGCTCACGTTCCGCCTCATCCAAAATTCCTTCTTCTTTTGGCCGCAACGGAATAATGCCCTCGTTTACGCCAAGCAAAAACAGAGCTTTGACATCCGGTTGACGGGAGCGCTCCATCGCCCCGATCAGCACCTGATCCAGTGCCGGGGGAACGAGTCCCAATTCAATCGTCTCCAGACCGCTGTCGAGCACACGGGCAAATGTCGCTAAGTCCATGCTCTCGTCACCCATGACCTCCACGACCTGATCCATCAGCTCGATCAATCCTGTCCATACTTGTCCGTGCACCTGTGCTGCATCGAGATCGCCGTCATTTTCTGCCTTTCGCTGCCAATGCTCCAGCTTGTTAGGCACATCCAGCGCGATCAGAAGGTTGTACAGGGCTAGGGTCATTTCCTGTACGTTTTGGCCCTTTGCTTGCTTCATCTCTTTTTCAAAGGACAGGAGCGGCGCTGCGTATTTGCGTCTCAACTCATCGATTTGCGCGTCTTCCTCAGCGCCTGCTTGCCCGCGGAAATGCCAAGGAGATTCTTCTGCCCATTGATAGCCAAAGACACCATGAGCCAGCACGTAGTTTTCCAGCCGATCGATTTCCTTCCGGGCTGTATGCTCATCGGTGATATCCAAAAGGAGCAGGTCCGTTTTCAAGCAACGGAAAACAGCGTCGTACCGCCACCTCGTAACAATGACCTCCAATGCCGATCGCACCAGCTCTACCAAGGGATGGTGCATGACGGAACGCTTCTGGTCCAGGAAGTGCGGGATGCCGTATTCGGTAAACACAGCCGAAATCTCATCAGCGTACGTCCCTATTTCCCGAAGCAATATCGCCATGTCCTTCCAGCGATATCCCTCTTCTCTCGACAGAGTCAGGAGCTTCAAGGCCACAGCCTCAACCTCTGCCCGCCTGTTCACTGCTGAGAGCATCGTCACTTCGTCAGCACGTCCAGGCTGATCCGGGATCGGCGGGTCTCCCCATTGGAAATACACTTGCTCGACCTGACGCAGCCAAGGACTGCTCTTGAATCGCTGTGCCTCGGTCAATAAAAGCGGCTTGGCGATGGATACACCCGATTCACGCGCCATCAGAGTCAAGGCTTGATACGTTCGTAACGTAGGGTGAAACAGCCCCAGTTCATCCACAGAGGCGTCACGTTCATTCGGGTCAAGCGTCAGCGCAATCGTCACCTGCTTGGCGTGCTGCATCAGCTGATCGATCAAGCGCAGCTCTTGATTCGTAAACCCGGTAAAGCCATCGATAAATATTTCAGCCTGCTTGATGTACATGGAATCACGCACCATCGTGGCCACTCGGTTCAGGATGTCGTCTGCATCACAATATCCCTCTGACAAGTAAGCCTCGTACGCATTCATAATCAAGCGAAGGTCATGTATTTTTTGATTGAGATTGGCTCCTCCCCATTCCACATTCTCGGAATGGGTGAAGGATACGCCATACGATTTGCACTCACTAATCAAGCGACCGAGCTGAGCAGCAAACCCAGGCTGCGTCGCCGAGCGCCCAAATATGTTCAGCTCTTCTTTGTGTCGCTCCAAAAGCATGCGTAAAACCATATGCTTACCCAGATCGTCGACAGGCACGGTAGTCAGATCGCCCAGCTCCTGCATGAGCCTGTGAGCCAATCGACCGAAGCTGAGCACTTGCGTCCCCATCACACCGCCCAGCTCTGGCAGTGTAGCGAGCGCATACTCTTCCTGAAAGCTTGCCTGTTCCGGCACGAGCAGAATCATAGGCGAACCCAACGGCTTTTCCCGCAGCCGGGCTTGCATCTGCCGATGAATCGATTCTGTCTTCCCCGTCCCTGCCCGTCCCAGTATAAATTGGACTGCCATGATTTTTCCCCTTCCCTACTCCATTTCCAGATGCAGCATGCTTCCTTTTCCCATCGGTTCTGCTGGTGTCACGACCAGACGACGCGGCATGCGCACACGTATTTCCGGGACGTGGCTAATGACTCCGATGGTGAAATCGTCCATGCGCAGTCGCTCGAGCGCATCCATAACGACTTCCAAAAGCTCCGGATCGAGTGTTCCAAAGCCTTCGTCCAGGAAGAAAAACTCCAGGCGTCCGCCACGCATTTGAATCTCCATCGACAGGGCAAGAGCCAGCGACAAGGAGGTTAGGAATGTTTCCCCGCCAGACAATGTGCTTACTGGACGGCGCATTCCACCAGCTCCCTCATCTCGCAAAACAAATTCGCCCTCGTCGCCGATTTCCAGTCCGTAACGATTGGCGGTCATCCGCTTCAGGTGATAGGAAGCGTCTCTTGCGATTGATACCAGTTTTTCCTCCGCAATGAACTGGACAAACGCCTTAGCTTCAAACAATTTTTTCAACTCTTCCAAGCGGCTCTGTTCATCCTGCTGCTGTATCATCTCTTTGTGAAGCTCTTGCCATTTGTCATGATTTTTTTCCATGCGATCCACATGCTCTTTGGCGACAGCGACTTGCTTTTGCGCCTCCTGGAAGGCTTGCTCCCATTGATCCCACGCCTCTTTTGCGGTGGTGAGCTCTTCCTGCGTAAACGAACGGCCTGCTATAGCTTGTTGCAGCCTTTCTTCCTCATAACGAAGCTGCCCTGCGATTCTCGTGTAAGCCTCGACTTGCTCCTGTGCCTGTGGCAATTGCTCGCGCTCAGCGTACCGTTCCCGTACATAATCAACAGTACCGAGACCTGTTTCCTGCAAGCCCTGGTACAAGGTCTCGTGAGCTTCTGTGCGTTGCCGTGTCAGGATCGCCAGCGTCTCCGAATACTTGACCAAATTGTTTTGCACCGTTTCCCGCGCTTCGGAGGTCTCTTTGCGCTTTGTCTCTGCCAGCGTGACTGCCTGACGTAAGCTGAGCAGAGAATCCTCTACCCGCATCAAACATTCCTGCGCAGTAAGTCCTCCCGTTCGCTCCAGCCATTGAGCATGCTTTTGTTCCCACATGCGCTTTCTATCTTCCAGCTTTTCCTTCAGCGCCGCTTCCCGTGATTTTCCCTCTACCTTGCGCGACTTGGCGGCTTCTACCTGCATCATCAGCTTTCCGCGCAACGCTTCTTTCTCTGATCGCACCTGCTGCAATTCTGCCAAACGGCGATCTGATTTTCCGATTTCCTCGTACCGCTTTTCGATTTCCTCAATGGGAAGCTCATTGCGCTTCGCATCCAGCTCTTCTCTGGATTGCTTTTCTTGCATGGATGCAGCGTCCAGACGCGCTTTATTGTCATGGATCGCCTTCTGTGCCTGTTCGAGCAATAGCGAACTCCGCTCCATCAAGCGTTTCTTTTCCGCTTCTTCCTCACGCAAGGCCTCTAGCTGCTGCTGCAATTGCTCACGCTCTGCTTTTAGCCGCTCTCTTTCCGCTTGCTTGGCAATCAGTTCTTTTTCCTCGCGCTGATAGACGGCGATCAGCTCTTCGAAAGAATCCACGATCCAAGGCTGTCCGTACCCGCTGCACTCTGCCTTGATCGCTTCCAAGCGCGCTTCCAGCTGCTCCTGTTCAGCCTTTACGCTTGCAAGGCGCTCATCAAAAGCAGCAAGCGCTCCCTTTGCTGCCAACCAAGCTTCCTTGGTCTTGCCTGCTTCTTGTTCAGCCGCACGCAATGCCTCTTCTGACGCTTTGATTCGAGCACGCAGGGCATCACCCTCCGTTCCCGCTTCAGATGCTTTTGTATGGTTCTGGTGGCCGTGTGGGTGGTGTTCGGAACCACATACCGGGCACTCCTTGCCTTCCTCTAAACGTTCGCGCAAAAATCGCGCCATGTTTTCCTGCTGCCAGCGTTCCCATTCCTGGCGCAGCTCATCTCGTTGGTCCAGTTGACTCTTCACAAGTGCTTCGCTCGCCTCTACTGCCCGAGTCAGCTCTTGATTGCGCTCCTCCAATTGCTTACGCTCCTGGACGATATGTTGCGACTTCTCCTGCCAGACTGAGAAAGCCTGCAATACTTCCCGCCACTGGCGACCTACCTGCTTCATATCTGCCAGGACATTTCTTGCTTTCTCCCATTCTGCTTCGCTCATTAAAGCCGAGTTGGTTGGTGTTGCCAGCTCTTCTCTTTTTTGTGCCAAGCGATTCGCACACGCTTCCCAACTGCGTTTGTGCTCATCGGCAGTATGGGTTGCCGCCTGAATTTGCTGCTGTGCTGTGAGTTGTTCTTTTTCCAGCTCACGTACCTTGGCATGGTCCCGCTCCCACTGCTGCTTCGCTTCTCTGGCCGCTCCTATTTGCGCTCGCCATTCTGGAGAGATCGTGACCTGCTTCATCTGTTCTTGCAGATCCGCCCACGCAAGCTCCCAGTTTTTTAAGTCGGCCTCATCCATTTCCAGCTGTTGTTCTATGTTGGTCAAGGCAACCGACACTTCGTTCCATTCACGTTCCAGACCTGTCCACTCTTCCCGGATCGCCGTTAGCTCCTCTTCCCACTCCTGTGCCTGTACCAGCCTGCCCTTTTGCTGAATCAGTAACGGCTCTTGTACAGCCAACTCGGCTTGAACCTTCTGATACGCTTGCTCTGCCTCCTCTACGGCCAAACGTGCGCTCTCCTGTTGCTCGCGGCTGCGTTCCAATCCCGCGCCGGTCGCATGCCATTCCTGATCCAAGCGCTCATATTGCTGGAGTAATGGCCACAGTCGAATACTCGACTCCCACTCGCGAATCTTCGCAGTGAGAGCTGCCATTTCCGTTTCATTTGCTCCCTGCTGCTGTCGTTGCGCCTGGACGTGCACTAGCTCCTGATGCCATTGGTTAAGCTGCTCCAGCTCCTTGAGCTTCCCTGCCAGCTCCTGTTTTTGCTGGGTGAATTCCTGCTCTTTTTGCGCAGCTTCCTCCCACGTTTGTCTCGCCAGCTCCAAGGCTTCCGGACCTGCGTCACCCAGTGCTGCACTCGCCAGCTGCAAGCGATGCATCTGTTCCTTGACCTGCTCCAACGCGTGCCGTACGCGTTCACTCAGCTTTTCCCCATATATATGTAGGCGGAACATTCGTTGCAGCATTTCATTGCGTTCACTGCCTTTCAGCGTCAAGAAGCGAGAAAATTGACCTTGTGGCAAAACGACCGCCCGGGTAAAGTCCTGCAAAGTGAGACCAATCAGTGACTCAATCGCAGCTGTTGCGGAAGTGGCTTTGGACTCCAATACGACATCCGGCTCTCCGGTCAAGGCTCCCGACTGAATCAGCCTCACTTCCGGTTGTCGCTTGTTCCCCTTTTTATCCAAGCCAAATTCCCTTTCCACCGTATATTGCTTGCGCTCATCGCCAGTACCCAGCTCAAAGGTAAAGGAAACGAAAACACGCTGCTCCAGTTGGTTCAGCACTTCTTTTGGGTGATTACCCCCGCCCAGCCGGACGACCTGCCCGTACAACGCAAGCGTGATAGCGTCCAGGATCGTCGATTTCCCGCTTCCAGTCGGGCCAAAAATTCCAAACAGTCCCGCCTGACATAGCACTTCGAAATCGACCTCTTGCATTTCTCGGTAGCTGTGCATCCCTGCCAGCTTCAATCGTATCGGTCTCACTATTCTTCCCCCTCTCCTCCGGTTTCTGCCAATAGACGCTGGAACAAGGCCACGAGCTGCTCATCCGGCTCTGCTCCCCGTCTTCGTTCATAGAAGCGCTTGAACAATTGATCGGACGAAAGCTCTGTCAGCTCGACCCGCTGTTCCTCTTCCTCTTCACGCTCTTCCCTCACGACAACACGCTGTATTTTCAAGAAATCATCTGATAGCTTGCGGACACGCTGAAATTCTGCCGGGTCGATCACGCCAGACACATGCAGCTCCAAGTCAATCCACGCCCCTGCATCGCGTCCCTCTTCCAACCAGCGCTCTACTTGCTCGATTCCCTCTGTCGCCCTCCAACGTGCCAATGGCCGCGCGCTCGTCAAATAAATGATCTCCTCATGTACTTCTTGCCCTGGCTCCACCTCGACCAGTACAACTGCCTTGCTCTGACCTGCTTCAGAAAAGCTGTATGAA
The DNA here is from genome assembly GCF_013186635.1 of Brevibacillus sp. HB1.3. Classification (NCBI taxonomy): domain Bacteria; kingdom Bacillati; phylum Bacillota; class Bacilli; order Caryophanales; family Paenibacillaceae; genus Brevibacillus; species Brevibacillus sp. HB1.3. The sequence goes on from NZ_JABMIT010000005.1 coordinate 403,884, forward strand.
ATCGGTGAGCCGCTGTAACGCACCAACGGCTTGTCACTGAGCTTTTGCAGTCGATGGAGATGGCCGAGCGCGACATAATCAGCGTTCTTCGGAAAAGCCTGCGGCGATACAGTCAACGCTCCCCCAATTTGAATCGGTCGTTCGGAATCCGTTTCTTTACCGCCCATGACAAACAAGTGACTCGTGACCAGATTGACCGTATCCTCGCGAAAATGAACAGACAGATCAGCAAGTAATTGTGCAATGCGCTCGGAAAAAGCAAGCTGCATCTGCTCCTGGGTAAAGCTTTCGCTCAACAGCTCCTTTAATCGCGATTCAGAAGGATATGGCAATGCCAAAATGACCGCATTCGCAGCGCAGCCAGGAATCTTCATTTCCAGCCAGGAAGGGCCTCCCTGCACAATTTGCACGCGATCAGCCGATGCTTCCTGTGTCAGCAATGGCGCTTCCTTCGGCAACCCCAACAAAACGATCCCGTGCTTTGTCGCAAGCGGCGCTGCTGCCCGCACCCGCTCAGGCTGGTCATGGTTCCCGGCGATCACGACAACACCTCGCCTGCCTTCCGAAGACAAGCGCTCCAATGCATCATAAAAAAGCTCTTCCGCCCAAGCAGGCGGATTGACCGAGTCGTACACATCCCCAGCGATCAGCACCAAGTCCACTTCCCGCTCATCCGCTATGTGACAAAGCTCGTCCACAAACGCCGCTTGCTCAATACGGCGATCCCGCCCTTCCAGTTGCCGCCCGAAATGCCAATCGGCTGTATGTAATATCCGCATAGCTACTATCACTCTCCACGATCATGTGTTTGCTTTTCATTGTAACAAAAGACAGCGCTGTTCGCGGTTGAAATTTACTCCACTTCTCCGTTACTTTTGCTCCTGACTGCTCGTCTTCCAACTGAAAGGGTCGTGATTGATCGATCTCATCCCGGAAAGGAGCTCGTTACCGTTGCGTAATTCCCGCCTGTTGCTCAACCTGACAGTAGGACTTGCCGCCTCCAGTCTCGTCCTCACTGCCCCCTCTTCCCTTGCCTCCAAGGCGCCTACCAAGACCCAAGTATTGGATTGGATTAACAAGCAAGCCAAAGCGCCAGTTGTTACCGACAACTTTGACTTTCAGCTCGTCAATCTGGATGATGACCCTGAACTAGAAATTGTCGCCAAACATAACGGCAGCGTACATATCGGGAATTTTTACGTTTTGGATCAAAAGCCAGATCGTTCGTATGCCCTCATTGCGGAAGAGAAATGGAATCCACCGCGCTTGCAATTGGATCATTGGGACTATACGCGTGAAGTGAATTCCCCTGAGATCGACAAGAACTCGGAAGATGAGCCACGTCTGCTCGCAGGAAACCGGGTTTTTGAAACAGTCCAGCACACTGGCGGATCAGGCGTATCGGTCTACGAGGCAAATCTGTGGTATTTGGACAAAGGTCGTCTGGTCAAAGCATGGGAAGGGTTGCTACGGAAAACGGTTTCAGTGCCAGGTGGTCAACTTTTCCGGACTGTCGGCAGTTATCAAATCGTACATGATGACGAAGCAAAACCATTGCTCTACCACTGGCAAACGAAGCAGGAGCTAAACCCGGATACAGGTGAACTACTGCCGGGCAAGCCTGAGACTACATTGCAAATTTATCGTTGGGAAAATGGTGTTTTTGTTCCGATGAATGTTGAAAAACCGTCTGTGCAATAGCCTGACGGTTCGGTATGTAAATGCGTTGTCTTCTATCCGTTGTAGTGGGGAGAAGTCCTGCCACATGTTCTCCAGTCGCCTTTTTCCTCTCTGCGTTCGGGCGGTCTCCTTCCGAACATGTGACAGGGCTTCTAACAGCTGTGTATCTGAGCCGATGCTTTTACATCATTGTGAAAGTATGACAAGAAGCTTCTTGAATTTACTCACAAGATGTTTAATTAAAAGTCGCGTAGGAAGAAGTGCATTTCCAGTCCAAGCGCCTCTGGAGCCCTACCCAGCTACGAAATAAATGGCGGGGAATTTCAGCTTCACTTATGAGATCCTTCCTCGAAACTTCAACGTTTGAAGCGCTCCCACCATTTATTTCGTAGCGAACAGTGAATCCCCCCTTGCGGGGCGTAGTCCGAAGCGCAGACTGGAAATGCACTTCTTCCCCCCACCACAGCCACATCAAATAAAACAAAGCTGCTCTCCCTGAATCAGGAGCGCAGCTTTTCCTCTTATCTTCTCAGCTTTTCATTTGTCGGTGACTTCAACGTCTGCAAACACATGTAGCAGATGATCCCGAACAAAATCGTGATGATCATCGAGTGCGTCAGAGTAGCGTACAGGTGAAGCTTGTAGATAATTACGAAGCCGCCGCTGAACACCTGCGCGATGCAAAGAATAAAGCTCAGGATACTTGCACCGTACAAGTCACGCCGTTTTTCCTTGAAATGACGAATGCAGTAAATCATTGTCCCCAACAACAAGAATCCCAACACCAACGCAGCGATTCTGTGTGCAAAATGAATACCAGTCTGTCCGTATAACTCTGGGATGACCTGTCCTTGGCACAGTGGCCAGTCACTGCATGCCATACTTGAACCCGTATGTCTGACATACGCTCCGAGATAAACGACCGCGTATGTATAAATAGCGACGAACCACATCCAGTTGCGGAAGCCTTTTGAGACGGTCGTTTTCACCAGGCTTTGCGTTTTTTCCCGCTGATAAACGAACACACTCAACAAGAACACGCCTGTATAAGCAAGCAAGGAGAATCCAAAGTGCAGAGCCAAAACAGATGAGGACTGTGGCCAAATAACGGCAGAAGCGCCGAGAATGGACTCCACTACGATGAAAAACAAACCAAAAATAGCGAGATTGCGAACTTCTTGGTTGTTTTTGTAATAGCGCCAGCAAAGTACAGAGAAAATCGCGACAACAATACCGGCAACACCTGTAATCAGGCGATGAGAATATTCAATAATGGATGCCAACGTGTATTCCGGAACCCATTTACCGTTGCACAGCGGCCAGTCATTTCCACAGCCGAGTGCTGATTCTGTCTTTGTAACAAGCGAACCGGCTACCATCACGATAAACATGATCAAGGTAGCAAGAAAAGCTAATGGCTTCAGCCATTTTCCCATAGTAAGTCACCCTGTTTCTTGTGAGGATCAAACAACACCTCGTTCTATGTCCTCTTTTACGATAATGAAACATCCCCTGCTAAGCAAGGGATGTTCCGTGAACATTTAGTGAGTGTTTCGTGTCAATAATAGTTGACCATGGTACTAATGACGATCGCTGCACAAAACACTGTCAAATAAAGGATGGAGTAGCCGAACAGTTTGCGTGCCCAAGCAAGATCATCCTTGGTTTTGAACCCTTGGAAAAGCAGAACCATGTACACAATTCCCATCACACCCATGACGAGCAAATACACAAAGCCTAAGCTACCGTGGATGAAAAGCAGCAAAGAAGCCGGGAACAACACCGAACCCCACAGCACCATTTGTCGCTTCGTCTCGGCAAAGCCTTTTACTACAGGTAGCATCGGCAGATTACCTGCACGGTATTCTTCTGTTTTTAACATGGCCAACGCCAAAAAATGGGGAGGCTGCCACAAGAACAAAACAAGGAACAACAGCCAAGCAGTCATGTCCATGGTCTCTGTTACTGCTACCCACCCAATCACGGGAGGAGCTGCACCTGAGATACCGCCAATCACCGTATTGAGAGTTGTCACTCGTTTCAACGGCGTGTAAATCAGCACGTAAAAAATGTGTCCGATCAATCCCCACACCGCCGCCAAGGGATTCGCATATACAGCCAACACAGTAACCCCTGCCAGAAGCAGGCCAATCCCTAAGAGGATTGCGTTACGTGCAGATATTCTTCCGGTCGCTACCCCCCGATGTTGCGTCCGCTTCATTTTTTTGTCCAGATCACGGTCATAGAAATTGTTTAAAGCCGCACCCGACATAATGACCAAAGCGGTTCCCAGCATGGTGAAAAAGGCCAGTTTCCAGTTCGGATAACCGTAAGACGCTAACCATAAAGCAGCAAAAGTGGTCATCAAGTTTGACAGAGTAATACCTGGCTTCGTCAGTTGTATGTAATCCCGAAAGGTAGCTGGCCCTACCGGCTGTGTCTGCAAAGAAGCATCGGCATCAAGCGATTCCTGCACGGTCATTTGCTGGTCCACGTTTTGTACCTCCTGTTTCCTTCTATCTGAATACCCGATTACTTACCAAAAATGACATCCAGCACGCCAGACGTCTCGCCACCTGGATAAATCCAGTACAGCAGCAGATAAACCGCAGCTCCTGTAATCGAGGTTACAAACCAAACAATGGACGTCCAAGGACCGATCTTCCGATGTGAAGCATAGTTTTTCGTGTAAGCGTACCTGAGTGTAATCAGACCCATCACACCACCGACTGTTGCCAGGAAGATGTGGAAGAATAAGAACGTCTGATAGATTGGCTTGATGCTGTCAGGTCCGCCAAAATGAGTGTTTCCGATAAACGCCGTTCTGGAAACATAAGTGATAAAGAAGATCGTGGCACAGATCGCAGCCCATTTCATAATCTTCATATGTTTATCTACTTGCTTTTTCGCAATGGCGTACCAGCCAATCGCAACAAGAATTCCGCTAATGACAATAAAAGCCGTACTTACCGTAGGCAATATAAGCCCCATTTTTCCACCTCATTCAACAAACGTTTCTGCTGTTCGCGCATATTTAAAAAGTCGGCTTTTCAGCACCGAAAGATTGATCCATCGGCAAGTCGTCCTGCTTCTCTGCCTTGTACCAATGGTAGAAAACATAGGCCAGCACACAGCCATAAACAAGCTCCTGTACCAGCTTCATAATGATTCCGCCAAGGCGCTGATCGTTAAACGCGTCGAGGCTCTGGAATAGCTGTGGAGCAGCTATATACGTAGCGTACAGCGGTTCCGAGGCAAAAATAATCAGCGCACAGGCTGGCGTAATCAAGACACCGTTTGCAAAAACGTACGACAGTTTTTTCAATCCGGCCAGTTGTCGCTTGTTATCAGACAACGGGCTCACAATGGGCCACCACATTGCAAATGCGGCAATCACGAGAATGATATGATAAAACGTCATCCACTCATGGTTGATCGCAACGGCATCAAATATAAACGGAACATGGTAAAACGAAAACAGGGAGTTGAACAACAGCGCTGCCACTAACGGATGTGTCAAGGAGTTTAGGATGAGCTTCAGCGCTTTCGGACGGAAAATCTTGGCCAAAAGCCATTCAGGCATGGCCAGAAGCATGAGCGGTGGCAGAGCAAAATACAAGATCGATTGTTGAAGCATGTGTAAACTAAACATGTAATGATGGCCGTAATAACTGATAGGGCTTCCTTGTGCAACGTAAAACAATACGATTGCCAACACAAAAAGCAATCTTTGCTTGCTAGTCGCCGGTGTAGCGTTTTCAAAACGTTTATGCATCGGACCTGTTAGAAGAAAGTAGACAGTAGTCACGAGCAACGACAAAAGCATCACATCCGGACTCCATAAATCCGAAAAGGTTGCTGATCCGGTAGCTGGTGACATCTCGTGCATTTGATGTGCATTTCCCAAGTTTATATCCTCCCTTCCGAATGTGAAATCTTGGACGTTGCCGCACTCGCTGGGCGTCGTCATATGTACATTTTTTGTCAATATGAAATACCAATTTTTATCTATTAAATGTTGCCCTTGATCCAATCTCCATTATACCGTTTATTCCCTTTTTCTTTGAAGACAAAAATGAACAAAGTGTTGAACAATACAATTCGCAAAATTCACATAAAACCTATTGTGAATTGAGTCATCATGGTGGAGGAGAAGAAAAAGCACAGTTCTCTCCGACTCTGACACGCCCACAAGGGGGAGTTTACTGTCCGTCTCCACTTCCAAAAGGGGACCGTCGAGCCAAAGCCACCCTACGGGCGGAAGTTTCTCAGGGAAGAAGTGTTCGACAAGCGTGGTCCTCTTTTGGAAGTTCCGACTGGGTAGGCGTTGTCAAGGTCTACGAGACCTGTGCTTTTTCTTCTCACCAGCTTTATTGGGATATCGTACCTTTTAAAACACTTCCTATAAAAAATAAAGAAGAGTCCAGATCTTGTCTGAACTCTTCTTCTCTTCTTATCTTACAAACCAAAGGAAACGAACTTGGTCTCCAAATACTCATCCATTCCATAGCGGCCACCCTCACGGCCGATTCCGCTTTCCTTGAAACCACCAAATGGCGCTTGTGTCTGGGTTGGCGATCCGTCATTGATCCCGACGATTCCGTATTCGAGGAGCTCAGCCATGCGGAAGCAGCGTTGATTATCGCGGGTGTACACATAAGCAGCCAAACCGTAACGTGTGTCGTTTGCCATCTGTACGACATCTGCTTCCTCTGTAAAACGCACGAGTGGAACGACAGGGCCGAACGTTTCTTCATAGGAGATTTTCATATCCGTTGTAACGCCAGCAAGCAAGGTTGGTTCGCAATAGAAGCCCTTCGCATAATCACCTTCAACCAAACGATTTCCGCCGTATACCACTTGCCCGCCTTTGTCCTTGGCGTCCTCGATATGCTCGAGCACTTTGTTCAGGGCGCGTTCGTTCACCAGTGGGCCGATCTCCGTCTCTTTCTGGCGACCATCCCCTACCTTCGCACGCTTCAGACGCTCTACCAGCTTTTCTGTAAACGCATCTGCGACATCCTCGTGGACATATAGACGGTTCGTGCAAATGCACATTTGACCGGAGTTGCGGAACTTGCTCTCAAACAGACCTTTTACGGCTGCATCCAGATCGGCATCCGGGAATACGATAAACGGTGCGTGACCACCAAGCTCCATGCTGACGCGCTTCACTTGCTTCGCCGCGCCTTCCATTAGCAGCTTGCCGACACGGGTGGAGCCTGTAAATCCGATTTTGGAGAGCTTCGGATTGTCGATAAACTCCTTCCCAATCGATTCCGGATTTCCAATGACGAGGTTTACGACGCCTTTTGGAAAACCAGCCTGCTCAATCAGCTCAAACATGCGAATCGCAGACAACGGCGTGCTTTCTGCTGGCTTTAAAACCACCGTGCAGCCCGCAGCCAAAGCCGGAGCGATCTTACGTGCAACCATGTTCACCGGGAAATTCCATGGGGTAATCGCCCCTACCACCCCTACAGGCTGACGCAGCACCATGATGCGCTTATTCGCAACCGAGGATGGGATAGTCTCTCCGTTGACACGCTTGGCCTCTTCTGCGTACCAAACAAAGTTATCAGCAGCACCCAGCACTTCGCCTTTTGCCTCGCCCAAAGGCTTGCCCATTTCAGCAGAAATGATGCCCGCCAGTTCATCCCGATTGTTTTTCACCAGCTCAGACAAGTTGTACAAATATTTGGCGCGCTCACGAGCAGTTAGTCGAGACCAGCTGGCAAATGCCTGATGAGCAGCGTCGATGGCTTTGTTGGCATCTCGACCATCACCGAAGGTTACTGTGCCAACTGTTTCACCTGTAGCCGGATTCGTAATTTGAATGGACTCGCCACTCTCGGCATTCACCCATTCTCCATTAATAAACATTTGCTTGTACTCTCCCATGACATTCGCTCCTCTCAATCTCTCTCAATAGATTGGTTTTAGGGCCTCAAATGGATTTTTGCAGTGCCGGCAATACAAAATACTTCGACAAGCAGCAGGGCCAAACAAATTTTCCATTTGTGTATACGGAGAATCACAGTAGGGACAGGCTACTTCCCATGTGTCTCCCGGTTTGAAGTCAAGCGGTGGAGGCGCGATGCCAAAGCTTTTCAGCTTATCGCGAGCATCCAAAGCGATACGATCAGATGTCCAGGCTGGATCATAGACGAACGCTACCTGAACCTGATTGATTCCTTCTGCCTCCACCAGCTTTACTGTGATGTTTCTCTTCATGATCTCGAGTGCCGGACAGCCGACAAAGGTAGGGAGCACCTCGACGTGTACGACGTCTGCTTCGACGCGCACTTTGTGGACCATCCCCATCTCTACCATGCTAATCACCGGAATTTCGGGATCGGTTACTTGCTGCAGCAGTTCCCAGCATGTCGCTTCAAGCCCTTCATGCAGTTGCAGTTCTTCTTGCGCCATGAGAGAATCACCCCTTTTTACCAGCCCGCAGCCGGATCAATGCGATACACTTCAGACAAGGTTGCCAAAGCTTGCACCAGATCAGCAGTATGTTCACCATGACGACCGCGTTCCTGTGGCACTCCTGGCTCACCTGGCCAGTCAAGTCCTGCATTTTCAAAAATGTCTTTGGTCAGTGTCAGCCATTTTTGTTTCAGTTGCCCTTCTTCTGCAATCAGGCCAAATTGAACGATATCGACTTGGTTTGGTCCAAGCTGAGGCAACTCCCCGGCATCCTTCCAAACTTTTGCAATGGCTGCCTCCAGCCTCTGACGGGCATCAGCCGTACTGTTTGCCAATTGCTTCAACCAAACTTGCCAGTGCATCAGATGGTAGCGATGCTCTGTCATCATTTTGCGACTGACCAGCGCGAGTGGTGCGTATGACGACTGCGTAAGAGCCTCCAAGCGAACCTGCTTGTATAAGCCGTACACATAGCTGCGAACAATCGCATAAGCCCAATCGTAATGGGGATGATCATTGTATTCGCCGTCGCCGTTTTTACGCTCTACCAAGATCGCATTGGAAAACGCCTTCGCCTCGCGCAGCTGTGCGAGATCGTCTGCTTTGCCCACTCCTAGTTGCTCAAGCATGTCATAAAACATTACGGCATGGCCCATCATGTCCTGAGACATCGATGAAAAAGCCACATCTTCTTCAATATGCGGAGCCAGCCCAAGCCATTCCGATCCGCGATAAGCCAATATAAAATCGTCATCAGCAAGCTGGAACAACAGGTCGGTCAAGGCTTTTGCAAATGACGGATTTTGTTTTGCTGCTTCCACTGTTTCTACATGTAAACGGTCGCCCATGATTGTATCCCTCCTGCTTAACTGCCGTTGCCTGCATGCTTCTGTTTTTCTTCGTACTGCTCACGATGGTGGCGCCATCTCGACTGCAAATCGCCGTATCCTTTGGTCTCCCGGTAGCTCTTGTTGTCGAGTCTTTCCAAGAAAGGACGCTCCTCTGGCGGGAGTCCAAAAATGTCGTCGCGCTTGACTACCCACAAATTAAAACAAGGCTCACGGCGCAGGAAATTCTCCCTCGCCATACTCAAAGCAACTTCTTTATTGGGTGCCAACAAACTGAACTGTTGGACGAACGGAGCATTTACGCTTTTTTGGCTGAATACTTCGTATATGAAAAAGTTTTCGTTGCTCATCCACATTCACCTACCCTACTTGTCGGCCGTACGACATAATCGCATCGCGCACCCATTTGGTTTCCTCATAAGACATTACCCGAAGATTCAGACGATGAGCGGAGCGTGGTCCGTTCCCCTTGACGATTTGCTTGAACTCCTCCCAGTCAGGCTGTTGGTAGACCCATTTGCCTTCTGCCTCGTCGAAGTAAATCGTATCGTCTGGCACTGTGAAGCCAAGATGGAAAATACGCGGCACATACTTTTCCAGGAATACTTGGCGCAATTCTTCATTCGTCTGTGTACGAATCTTGTAGCGCATGTTGGCTTCCTGATTGCTCGTAATGTTGCCATTTTCCGGTGGTCCGAAAAACATCAAGAGGGAAGGCCACCAACGATGGATAGCATCTTGTAGCATTTGACGCTGTTCATCAGTGCCTTCTGCCAACTCCAAGACGATGCTCTCCCCGTGCTGGGCGTGGAACTTTTCTTCCGCACAGATCCGATGCAGAGCGCGGGCGTAAGGTGCATAAGATGTATCGAGGGACATCGATTGTGTAATGATAGCCGCTCCGTCAACCAGCCAGCCAATCACACCAGCATCAGCCCAGGTAGGTGCTTCCATGTGGAATACATTGTGAAATTTCAGTCTCTTTGAAAACAAATCATTCATGATATCCTCGCGCGTCTTGCCCAATGGCTCAAGCAAGTCTTCTGCGACGCGAAGGAGCAATTGACCATGCCCCATCTCGTCCTGGACCTTCGCCATAATCGCCAGCTTTCTGCGCAATGTCGGCGCCTTTGGTACCCATTCTTTTTCCGGCAAGGCACCCATGATCTCACTGATGCCATGCATCGAAATCAGCTTGATCAACTGGTTGCGATAGTCGTCTGGCATCCAATCGTCTGCCTCTATTTTTTCCCCGCGATCGATTCTCGCTAAAAACGCTTCCAACTTTTCGTTTTCAGTCAGATCGGCATGTTCGAGCCTCATTTGCATGGAGAACGCCCTCCTTTTATCAGATATGCATTATGATAAAATTATAATACGTTTTTATAACGCAATAATAACATATCGTCATACGTTTTTGCAATACGCTTACATGGAGACTCTCCTATTCTCCGCGCCCAGTTATATCTGCTGCCTTTTTCAACTGCTCGGCCATATGCCGCAGCTCTTGCATGACTGCATCCAGCTCCTGTATTCGGGTCGACTGCTGTACACTGTGATTCATCGTCTTCTCCATTTCGCCGGTTACCGTCCCGACGAGTGCATTCATTTCATCTAATAGACTGAAAATGCCTTTCGCTGAAGTAGCAGTCGTCTGGGAAAGCTGACGGATTTCCTCTGCAACGACGGAAAAACCGCGTCCAGCAGCCCCTGCACGAGCCGCTTCGAGGACGGCATTCAAGCCGAGTACATTGGAGCGCGTTGAGATATTGCGGATCAATTCGTTGATCTGGGTCGTTTCTGCAATTTTCAGCCCTAATTGACCGGCTGCATCACTCAGCGTGTGACTCGCTTGTGCCAAATGGTCTGCGTCCTTTGCCAGATTTTCTGTGTGCTGCGCGATATTTTCCAGCGCGTCCGTCAAGTTTTGAGCCAAGCCGTGCAAACGATCCTCTTGATCGGTCGTCACGCCTGTCGCCAAGCATCCGACTACCTGCCCGTTTTCTACAAGCGGATAACCGACTGCGATATACGGGATGCCGTATAGCTCTTTGGAAATCTTCTTCACGACCCGCTTGCCCTCTTTTACCGCCGTCGCATTGATACTCCCCGGGCGCAATTCATCTCCTACTCGAATCCTCAGGTTCAAGCCCTGTGCCGGATAATAGGCGAGAAACTTCTCTTTGTCAGTGACTCCTACCATACATTCGGACAAAAATGCCTTTTGTAAAATCGGTGCAACCATTAAGACGCTATTCAGCAATTGAGACATGCATGCTCCTCCTACCCTTGTAATGAAAACAACGATTCCCCCCGCATTCTTTTTCACAACGCGGAGGGAACGAACTTCTTTCACTTATTTAACGAGCTGGAATTTTCCATCCTTCACTTCAACCATGATCATGCTGTCTTCTGTCAGACCGTTATGATCATCAGCGGTGAACTTGAATTCTCCGGTTACCCCTACGTATTTCACCTTTTCCAATACTTCGCCTAGTTTGGATGTGTCGCTGCCTGCTTGCTTCAAGCCTTCCACGAGCAAATTCAAGCCGTCGTATCCGTATCCTGCGAAGCCGTCAGGATGTGTATTGTAGGCAGCTTGATAGCCATCCACGAATTTTTTGATGATCGCAGATTGCGGATCGTCCGCCGCTACTTGTTCAGGAATGAGCAGTTTTCCAGCTACCATCAGGACACCCTCGCCGGCGTCTCCAATCAGTTCGAGGAATTTGCTGTTCGCAGAGCCATGGCTGCTAATAATCGGAATAGTGAGGTTCAGTTGCTTCGCTTCCTTCACAATCGTAGCGGGTCCTGGGTTCGTCCCTGCCACAATTAGCGCTTGTGCGTCCGTCCCTTTGATCTTGGTCAATTGAGAGCTCATGGACGGGTCTTTTGTGCCGTATTTTTCTTCCGCTACAATCGTGATGCCGTACTCAGGCGCATATTTTTGCAGCTGTGTCGTCCAGCCACTTCCATATGGATTGCTGTCATTGAGCGTAGCTATTTTGGTAATGCCTTTTTCCTTCAAATACTTGAAGATGCGCTTCGTTCCGTGTACGTCTGTGTGCGGTGTTTTGTAGATGTTGGCACGAACTGGATTGGTGATTTGGTCTGCTGCTGCCATCGAGATCAGCGGGAGCTTTTCTGCTGCGGCATACTCAGCCATCCCGAGAGACGGGCCACTGCCTGAGGAGCCGAGTACAGCTACGACCTTTTCTTTCGATGCGAGTTTTTTGATCGCTTTTACCGCTTCCGTATTGTCAGACTTGTCGTCTTCAAAAATGACTTCTACCTGTCGGCCATCTACACCGCCCGCGCCGTTGATTTCTTTTACCAACAGCTCTACCGCTTGCTTCTCCGGTACACCGAGCGGACTGTTCGGACCCGTTAGCGAAAAAATAGCGCCGACCTTGATCGGGTCCTTGCTAGCGCCACCAGTGCCTGATTCTGCCGCTGGCGTAGCGCCGCCTCCACAGGCGCTCAAGAATACGAGCGAAGCAACTGCTGCTGGAAATAGCCATTTTTTGAATGTTCTTTTTTTCATGGGTGTACCCCCTCATGTATGTGGTTATATTTGTTAAACAGCTTCATGTGAGCTTCCCAAATAAGCAGATTGTACACGCGGGTCATTGCTTATCTCGTCTGCCTTCCCTTCCAGCATGACGGTTCCCGTACTGAGTACGTAAGCTCGGTCGGAAATAGCGAGCGCTGCGCGAGCATTTTGCTCGACCAACAGCACCGTGGTGCCCCATTCCGAGCGAATCTCCTGCACAATCGTCAGGATTTCTTTGGCAATGAGCGGAGCCAGTCCTAGTGAAGGCTCGTCCAACAAGAGGAGCTGCGGTCGAGACAAAAGCGCCCTGCCGATGGCGAGCATCTGCTGTTGCCCCCCGGAAAGCGTTCCTCCGAGCTGCCATTTTCGCTCTGCCAAAATGGGAAAACGTTCATACACCGTCTCCATTTCTTTGGCAATTTCCTTTTTGCTCGTCTTGGGCATCCGATGCGAAGCACCCAGCCATAAATTGTCCTCAACTGTCAGCGTGGAAAAAATTTGTCTGCGCTCCGGTACATGCGCCATGCCCCGAGGTACCACCAGCTCCGCAGGAACGCGCGTAATGTCCGCGTCACGAAACCAAATCTTCCCCTCCTTGTCGCCGTGCAGACCGCAGATACAGTTCAAAAGTGTCGTTTTACCTGCCCCATTTGCACCCAACAGGGAGACGATTTCGCCCTCGTTCACTTGTAGAGTAATGCCGTGTAGCACTTCCACCGGGCCGTAGCGAGCCGTGATGTTGTCTACTGTAAGGACTGTCTTCCCCATCATGTTCCACCTCTTTCGCGCTTCATTCTGCACCCAGATACGCCGCAATCACTCGTGGGTTCTCCTGAATCTCACGCGGGGTTCCTTCTGCGATTTTTGATCCTTGATCCAATACAACGATGCGGTCCGCAATCGTCATGATCATGTCCATGTCATGCTCCACTAGCAAAATAGCCGTTCCGTTGTCTCGAATCTCGCAAAACATGCGGCTCATCTCCGCCGTCTCTGTATGATTCAGACCCGCAGCAGGCTCGTCCAACAAGAGCAACCGCGGCTTGGCTACCATCGCGCGGGCAATTTCCATCAGCCGCAGCTTCCCGTACGGTAAACTCCCAGCTAGCGAGGCCGCCACCTCTGCTAGTCCTACATTCTCGATCCACGTTCGTGCCTGCTCCTGCATCAGCTTTTCTTCCTTGCGGGACTTTGCCAGATTCATGCCGCAGGAAAAGAGACTCGCACTTGTCTTGGTATGCATGCCGACCATCACGTTTTCCAAGACGGTCATATCGTCAAATGTCTGGAGGTTTTGAAAGGTTCGCGTGATGCCTAATCCGGCATATTCATAGCCTGGCACGCGTGACAACGGCTGGCCGCTGAAGCGAATCTCACCTTCCGAAGGCGGGATCACACCCGACACCATGTTGAGCACCGTGCTTTTTCCAGCGCCATTCGGACCGATCAGCGCAAGGATTTCTCCTTCCCGCACTTGAAAATCTACTTGATTCACTGCCCGTACGCCGCCAAAATCACGAGAGAGCTTTTGCACATCCAAAAGTGTCGTCATGTTGCAGCCTTCCTTTCCACCTGCTGCTTTCGCTGTGCTTCTTCAGCCATGCCCTTCGCCTTTTTCGCCTGCCCTTTTTCGAAAGCAGTCCGGATGCGCGGAACCAATCCTTCAGGCATGAACATGATGAACAGCACGAGAATCGCACCGAATACAATCGTGTCCACATCCCCTTGCAAGCCCGGTACCACTTCACTCAAAAGGACCAGTCCCTCGCTGATAAAACCAATCAGGATCGTCCCGACCAAAGCGCCCCAGATGCTTGTCATCCCGCCGATGACGACCATCGTGAGAAACTTGATCGACTCATGCAGTCCAAACGGCTGCGGATCGAGAATTCCCATGTAATGGGCGTACAAGCCGCCGGAAATACCAGCGAACATGCCGCTTACCACAAAGGCATTCAGCTTGAACTTACGGACATCAATTCCCATCGAGGTCGCAGCAATCTCACTTTTGTGAATAGCCCGAAACGCTCTGCCGACGCGCGAATTCAAGAGATTGAGTGAGAAGAGCAGCACACAGGTGACGACTCCCCAAATCAGAAAGTACATGGACAGCTCGCTTCCACCGAAGAAAGTCATTTGTGGAATGCTGATCATCCCGTTTGCTCCCCCGGTGACCGGCTCCCATTCCGTAATCCCGATCTGGACGATGTAGCCAAATGCGAGTGTTGCCATCGCGAGGTAGTAGCCTTGCAGCCCCGCTATCGCCCGCCCGAGGATAAAGGCGAATAAACCTGGAACAATCGCAGCAGCAATGAGACCGATAAATGGCGGCAGACCGTACTTTGTCGTCAATACTGCCGAGGTATAGGCACCAATCCCCCAAAACGCTGCTTGTCCCAGCGAAATTTGTCCAGCCAGCCCCATCACGAGGCATAGCCCGATGGTTACAATTGCTTGAAGACCGATAATAATTCCGACAGAACGATAGTATTCATCTGGCATCACGAATGGAAAAAGAATCATCAAGAACAGATAGATTCCTATACTTTTGCCCCACTTATCGATGATCTGCTTCATCATAGCCCTCCTTTTCCAACGCTGCGTTCTCCAAAGATGCCGGATGGCTTAATCAACAGCATGCCGATCAACACCAGAAAAGCGATCGCGTCCTTCATACCGGAACTGATGTAACCAGCCCCCAATGACTCGACGATCCCGAGTAAAAAGGCGGCTACAGCTGCACCCAATGGATTTCCCAGTCCGCCAAGAATGGCTGCGGAAAAGCCTTTGATTCCGAGCAGCACGCCGACATCGTAGGACGTTACGGAAAGCGGCGCGATCACAATTCCTGCAATCGCTCCGGTCGCTCCACTGATGGCGAAGGCCAGCATACTCATCTTTGTCGGGCTAATCCCCATCAGGCGAGCTGCCATCGGGTTGACCGAACAGGCATTAATTTTTTTGCCGAGAATCGTCTTGTCCATCAAGTACCAAAGTAGAAAAAGAATGATAAGAACAGCAGCCAAAATCCAGATACTTTGTTGTGCGATCATCACGCCACCGAACGAGATCGGCTCATTGCTCGTAATCGGTTCGAGGGCAAACGCATCCTTTCCCCAAATAAAGCTGGCAATGCCGCGAATCAGTGTGGAAATACCTATCGTCAAAATAATCAAACTAATCGGATTAGCCTTTTTGACGTAAGCGATTACATATTTCTGCATCAAAACACCGATCAAGGTGACCAGGAGGATCGCGAGCAATGCCGCCAACCCATATGGAAGATTCATGCCAATCAAGGCTACTGTAACCATTCCGCCCAGCATCAAAAATTCACCCTGCGCCAGATTAATCACCTTGCTTACGCTATAAATCGTGATGAAACCTACCGCTACGATCGCGTAAATCCCGCCACTGACGAGTCCGTTTGCAATGTACTGCAGCAATTCCGTCATATTCGTGCTGTACCCCCTTTGTTTCTCGCCCACTAAACGACACCCAAGTAAAACGCTTACATTTTAAATAATGGAAAACATATTGATGAATAAAGACCCTAGACGTGCTAGGGCCTTTCCTTCGCAGCTTTCGCCTATGCGGATGGCGCAGCTTCATACACGGTCTCGAAGAATCGTACTGCCCCTGGATTCAATAACTGGTAGTAATTTTGGAACAACTGATCCGCCTCTTTGCCCAACCACAGCTCTGGCAACAATTCCTGCGGCAAATCAGGATCGATGAACAAGAACTTGCGGTATTGGTGGACGAGCTTTGTCTTTTCCACGAAGCAATGGCTGTCTGGAACCTCTTCTCCATTGCTGAGTTTTGCTGAAAGCTGCTCATATTCTTCTCGGTAGGCATCGATGAAGGCTTTGTACTTTTCATTGATTTCATCGATATCCCAGCATTTCTGCACGAGCTGCTTCGGATTGCTCCAGCCCATATGCTCGGATGTAAAAATCTCCACATACTCTGTAATCTCGTGGGCTTCCGTCAGGTCCTTCACGCGATCACTGAGGTTATTCGGGCTGATCCATGTGCTGGTCGTCAGCATCCCGAAGCCCATCCAGCCCAGCTCCTTGCGCAGTTGATCACGCAGCGCTCGACGCTCCTCGGGGATGTTGTAGCTAGCAATGCACCACTTGCCGTCCCACACATCTGTCTCGACCTTATAAATACGTGCCGCTGCCTCTTCCAGCCGCTTTTTGCCGCGCTCGGATACCGAGTAGAAGCTGCGGTTCCCTACTTTTCGCGATTCCAGCCAGCCTTGGCGAAGCATCCGGGAGATCGCTGCACGAACAGCCGGCTCCGACAGTCCAAATTCCCCCATCAGCTTGGTCAGACTACCAATCCAGATTTCGCTTCCATAATGGCGGACGTATTCACCGTAAATTGTAAAAAGCATGGATTGTGGCTTCACGTTTCTTCTACCCCCAAATCGATTCATACCTATTAGCTGTGTGAAATTGTACCATATTCTGTAGGAAGTGCGTGAATCGATCGAGAGTATATGACGTTAAAATCGTATAACGTAATTTTAACGTAATTATAATAAAACATTTCAAATGAGTCAATTTATTCTGTCAAATTTATGATTTCCTACTTACTTCCTGATTGATCTCTGCTTGCAAGGCTTCAAAGCGCTGCTTAATCTCGTCCTTTTTGAAAATGGCCTGGACGAACGTCCCGAGTCCTACACGATTACGCGTAGTGTCCGCCGTAACCTCGCACACTACGCGTTTTTCGGTAACCTGCACACAGGTAGCTCGGAACGTGACCTCCTGACCAATCACAGCTGGTCCGACATGCTTGATGTCTACAGCAAACCCCGAGCCCTCTTCATCGGCTTCCAGGTACGGTAAAATGACGCGCCTTCCCGCCCATTCCATGTAATAAATCATGCTGACTGTCGACATTACAGGATGCACGACTTGACCCTCAAAAACAGGAAGCATGTCCTTTGTCACTGTCACAGTAAATTCTTCCGTCGTACCCGGCTGCAGTCTATCTATCAAGAGTACCTGCCTCCCTATCTGTCCAAGCTACACACGCTCGATAATCGTCGCGATCCCCTGTCCAACTCCAATGCACATCGCGGCCAACCCGTAACGGGCATCACGTCGCTCCATTTCATACAAAAGAGTAGTAAGGATGCGCGCTCCGCTACACCCGAGCGGATGCCCCAAAGCAATCGCTCCGCCATTTACGTTGACCAGATCAGGGTTGACCCCCAGCTCGCGTACGCTTGCCACTGCCTGCGCCGCAAAAGCCTCGTTGAATTCGAACAGATCAATCTGCGAAAGGGTCAAGCCTGCCTGCTTCAGTACTTTACGCGTTGCAGGTACAGGTCCAATTCCCATCACGGATGGATCAACGCCTGCGACTGCGGATGCGACGATCCTTGCACGAGGCTTCAAGCCGGCTGCAAGAGCCGCTTCCTGTTCCATGATGAGCAGAGCGCAGGCTCCATCATTTAGACCGCTGGAGTTGCCCGCTGTGACGCTGCCATCTGCTTGGAATGCTGGTTTCAGCTTTTGCAGCTGTTCGATCGTCGTCTCCGGGCGTGCATGCTCATCGTGTGCAAACAATGTGACCTCACCTTTGCGCCCTTTTAGCTCTACCGGAACGATCTCTGCCTCCCACTTTCCTTTTGCCAAGGCATGTGCGTAATTTTGCTGACTGCGCAATGCAAACTCATCTTGCACTTCGCGGCTAATGCCGTATTGCTCCGCTACCTTCTCCGCAGTTTCCCCCAAGCTGATCGGCGGATACATCTCTTTCATTTTTTCGTTGACCAATCGCCAGCCCAGCGTCGTATCGACTAACTGCTGATTGCCACGCTGAAAAGCCGTGCCAGGCTTCATCATCACCAGCGGAGAGCGTGTCATGCTCTCTGTCCCGCCCGTGATATAGACGTGACCTGCTCCGGCTTTGATTGCATTCGCGCTTTGGTTCACAGCCTCCAGACCTGATCCGCACAGGCGGTTCACAGTCACTCCCGGCACCTCGACAGGCAATCCCGCCAACAGAAGTGACATACGCGCGACATTGCGGTTGTCTTCCCCAGCCTGATTGGCACAGCCCATGATGACATCATCAATCGTCTTCGGATCGATGGAATTGCGTTCCAGCAGCTTTTGAATCACCAATGCGCCCAGGTCATCCGGGCGCACATCCTTCAACGCACCACCAATGCGGCCGATTGGCGTGCGCACAGCATCTATGATGACAGGTGTACCCATTCTTCCACTCCTCCCATGCACAAGGGCTTTTTTCTATAGCGCTTCTACTAACGTGGCCAATCCTTGACCGCCGCCTATGCACAATGAAACGATTCCGTATTTCTTATTGCGACGTCTCAGCTCGAAAAGAATCGTACCTGCCAGGCGGGCACCGCTCATTCCGAGTGGATGACCCAATGCGATTGCTCCACCGTTTACATTAGTTTTCAGCGGGTCCAGTCCCAGTTCTCTCATGCAGGCGAGTGATTGGGAAGCAAACGCTTCATTTAACTCAAAGAGGTCGATTTGCTCTACGGTCATGTTCGTTTCTGCGAGCAGCTTGCGGATCGCAGCGACCGGACCAATGCCCATAATGCGCGGATCTACACCAGCACTGACGAAATGAACAATACGCCCCAAAGGAGCGACGCCTGTCTTTTGCAGCATTTCTTCACTCATCAAGAGCAAGGCCGCTGCACCATCGTTGATACCGGAGGAGTTGCCTGCTGTGACACTACCATCTTTTCGGAAAGCAGGTCGTAACTTGGACAACGACTCCACACTGGAATCTCTTCTTGGGAATTCATCCGTATCAAACAGCGTCTCTTCCCCTTTTTTCCCTTTTAACGTGATGGGAATGATCTCATCACGGAACAGACCTGTATCTATCGCGTTGATAGCCCGAGACTGGCTCTCTGCTGCAAAACGATCCTGATCCTCGCGACTGATGCCGAATTGCTCTGCCACGTTTTCCGCGGTATCTCCCATGGTCAGATCGCCATAGAGCGAGACAGGAGCAGAACGAGGTCCGCCAAAAGACTCGATCAGTGTCTGTCCGCCGCGTTGATACGGCTGATCGAATTTTTCCATGATGTACGGTGAACGAGTCAAATTCTCTACACCGCCAGCCAGCATGACCTGACTATGTCCTGTCTGGATGGACTGCGCAGCCAAATTGACTGCCTCTAGTCCGGATGCACACACCCGATTCACAGTCAGTCCAGGTATGGTGTCAGGAAGCCCTGCTTTCAACAAACCAACACGGGCAATGTTAATAAACGGTCCGGCCGATATGACGTTACCCATGATGACCCCATCAACAATCTCACCGGATTGTCCTGCCTTCGCAAGCGCTCCATTCAAGACAATGGCTGTCAGGTCGTCGATGGGGGTGTTCTTCAGACTTCCGCCCAGCTTGCCGATTGGTGTACGTACGGCTGCTGTTACGTACACCTCCTTGTTAATCAAGCTCATGCCTCTACACCCACTTTTTCTTCGTACGTGTAAAAGCCTTGCCCACTGCGCACACCGACACGACCTGCCAGCACCAGCTTTCGTAATAGCGGCGCAGTGCGATAACGCTCCTCGGCCAGATCCCGTTGCAAGCCTCTCGATATCGCAAAAATCTCGTCCAAGCCAACGCGATCTGCCCATTCGAGAGGACCGTATGGGTAGTTGGTGCCTTTTTTCATCGCGATATCAATATCAGTAGCCGTTGCTGTTTTTTCCATCAAGGTAAAGGCTGCCTCGTTGATAATGAGTGTTAAAATGCGCGGGAATACGAGACCGACCTCGTCGTTTACGGTTTCCGTCTCTTTCCCGAGCGATTGAAAGAAGCCTTCTGTTGCTTGAATCGTATCCAGCTCCGTTTGCAGTGCAGGGGCAATCTCGATCAGCTCCCGTTCGACCAAGGGCACGAGCGTTCCAAATCCGCAAACGCGTTCAGGATGCTGTGTCCAGGACGCTACTTCTGTCGCTGTAATCGCGAGCGAAGTCGTGATGATTGGTACGTTTGGTGGCAATAGGTCATCCAGCTCGCGTACCTGCCTCTTTTTCGCCTGCATATCCACGCTATTTACTTCCACAGCCAATTCAACCAGCTCAGGTTCCGCCATTGCTTCTGCAAGCGTAAGCACCTGGTAGCCTCTTTCCACCATCAATTGATTCAGCTCTGCGTACAGCGGGCTTGTGCCCACGAGCAATACAGCCTTATTTGTTGTAGTCATAGAAGCCTTCCCCCGTCTTTCTGCCCAAGCTACCGGATTGAACCATTTGTTGCTGAATCCGGCTAGGCTTAAATCGTCCTTCATGGAAGAAGTCGGTATAGACCGATTTGGTCGTGGCAAAATTGATGTCGATGCCAATCATGTCTTGCAGCTCAAACGGTCCCATTTTGAATCCGCCAGCCAGCTTCATGATGCGGTCAATCTGCTCCACACCTGCCACATGATCGCCCAGAATGCGCAATGCTTCATTATAATAAGGACGCGCGATGCGATTGACGATAAAGCCAGGGGTGTCCGTCACCAGAACAGGCACCTTGCCCAACTCTTGCGCAAATCGATACGCCATCTCCACATTTTCCTCGCTCGATTTTTTCCCGCGAATAACCTCAACCAAAGGCATGACGGGTGCCGGATTGAAAAAATGAAATCCGAGAATGCGCTCGGGATGCGAAAGGCCTCCTGCAATCTCCGTAATCGAGATGGAGGAAGTATTCGTTAGTAAAAGGGCATCCTCTCTGCAAATCTCAGAAAGCTGGCTGAAAATGCTTTTTTTCAAATCAAGACGCTCTGGCACCGCTTCGATGACGATATCGCAGTCTGCCAACTGCTCCATTTCCGAAACGAGATGGACCAGCTCTAGCGTCTCTGTCATTTCTTGCTCGCTGATTTTGTTTTTCTCCACGTCTTTTGTCAGGATCGATTCCAAATAGACAAGCGCTTTGTCCAGCACCGCCTGATTTGCATCCAGCAGCATGACCTGATGTCCTTTGCGAGCGCAGACGAGAGCGATCCCCGCTCCCATCGTTCCCGCCCCAATGACGCCTACTGTTTTTATACTCACTTGGGCTTGCCTCCCTTCGCCTCTAACGGCCTGTAAAACGAGGCGCACGTTTTTCCATGAAAGCGGTGACCCCTTCTTTGTGATCCGCTGTGCTGCCAGCCGCTTCTTGTGCAAAAGCTTCATATTCCAAGGTCTCTTCCAACCCCATTTCAAGCCCTTTGTACATCGTGCGCTTGATCAAACCAATGCCCTTCGTCGGTAATGACGCCAGCTTGCGCGCATACGCCAACGCATCCTCCATGAAGCTCTCGGCAGGGTACACCTGATTGACCAATCCAATTCGCCGTGCTTCCTCAGCGGAAACCTTTTCCCCCGTCATCGCCAGCTCCAGCGCCTTGCCGATCCCGACGATGCGCGGCAAGAAGTAGCAGCCTCCTGAATCAGGAACAAGCCCGATGTTGACAAAAGCATTGACGAAGGATGCCTTTTCCGATGCCAGACGAATATCACACGCCAGCGCAACACTCATGCCCGCACCTGCTGCTACACCATTAACCGCTGCGATGATTGGCTTCTCTGTTTTTTGAAACTGGAGGATCATTGGATTATAGCGATCCCGCAAGAAAGCACCGTAATCCACATCCCCTCCTCCAGCAACGTCACTGAGATCCTGACCCGCATTGAACGCCTTCCCTGCTCCGGTAAGAACGATGCAACGCACGTCCGCATCCTTCTGTGCTTGCTTCAACGCATCAGTGATTTCCTTGTTCATGACGGCTGTAAACGCATTGAATTTGTCCGGACGGTTCAAGGTCACTACTGCTACGCCTTCTGACACTTCATAAAGAATCGTTTCGTACATGGCCGCCTCCTAATGTCCCGTAAAACGGGGTTTGCGCTTCTCCAGAAATGCTTGCATGCCTTCTTTTCGATCTTCGCTTGCCAAAAGAAGATAAAAGCTGTTTCGCTCGTAATCCATTCCCTCTTGAAGAGCGAGATCACCAGCTTTGTACACGGCTTTTTTGATGACCTGTACCGCGAGCGGCGGCTGCTGAGCGATTTGCTTCGCCAACTTGAGCGCTTCCTGATAGTACGCTTCTACTGGCACTACCCGATTGACCAATCCGTATTTCAACGCTTCTTTGGCCGAAATCGGTTCACCCGTGAGCAGCATCTCCAGTGCTTTTCGTTCACCTACCACACGCGTCAGACGCTGTGTACCACCAGCTCCAGGCATGACTCCCAGCTTGATTTCCGGTTGGCCAATGACGGCTGTCTCCGAAGCGATTACAATGTCGCAGTTCATCATTAATTCACAGCCACCACCGAGCACAAAGCCGCTGACAGCACCAATAATCGGCTTGGAGATGAGTGAGATGCGATCCCAAACCGCAAACTGATTGCGCTTCATGATGTCGATGGCTGATGCTTCCGCCATTTCATTAATGTCGGCACCCGCTGCGAACGCCCTCGCGTTGCCAGTCAGGATGATCACCCGTATATCAGGGTCGCGGTCCATTTGCTCCAGCTGGTCAACCAATTCGTCGATGAGCTGCAAATTCAGCGCGTTTAGAATCTTCGGTCGATTCAACGTAATAATACCGACACCATCTTCACTGGCTACGCTAATATATTCATAGGCCATGAACTGTCACACCCTTTTTTTACAGGAGTTGGTTTAGATCGCTGCCTGTGATTTGTTTCGGTTATCTACGACTCGTATCGCTTTGCCTTCGCTTCGCGTCAAGGAACTTGGTGGTTGCACCCGCAGCACCACGGACACACCCAACGTATTTTTGATGTGATGGCAAATTTCTTTCACCAATGACGAGAGAGCAGAGCTGTCATTTTCACTGAGCTCTTTTGCATATGCTGGTGTCAGCTCGCAGTGCACCTCAAAACGGTCGAGGGCACCGTCGCGCTCAATGACGACCTGGTAGTGTGGAGCCAATTGGTTGAACGTAAGCAGGACGGACTCGATCTCTGTCGGGAACACGTTGACCCCGCGAATAATGAGCATGTCATCTACACGCCCTTTGATGCGCGACATCCGCATGGTTGTCCGTCCGCACTTACAGGGCTCAGGATTGAGGGACGCGATATCCCCCGTACGATAGCGGACAACCGGGAATGCTTCTTTCGTCAGCGACGTAAATACGAGCTCGCCCTCTTGTCCGTATGGAAGCACTTCTCCGGTATTCGGATCGATAATTTCTGCGTAGAAATGGTCTTCTGCAATATGTAGGCCATCCTGCGCCTCCTGACATTCAATGGAAACGCCTGGCCCCATCACTTCGCTCAGCCCGTAAATGTCCACGGCTTTTATATCGAGCTCTTGCTCCAGCTGCACGCGCATTTCTTCCGACCACGGCTCCGCACCAAAAATCCCGTATTTGACACTTGTCTCACGTGGATCGATTCCTTGCTTTTTCATCTCCTCCACGATGTTGAGGACATAGGATGGCGTTGCTGCAATGCCACGTGGCTTGAAGTCCTCGATCAACGTAATTTGACGGGAGGTATTCCCGCCAGATACTGGCACTGCGACTGCGCCCATGTGCTCGATGCCATTGTGCAGACCCAAACCGCCTGTAAAAAGGCCGTAGCCATACGCGTTATGGAAAATGTCCCCTGGCTCTCCACCCGCACAGCAAATGGCGCGGGCCACGATCTCCGCCCAATTTTCCAAGTCTTTTTTGGTGTAGCCGACAACAGTCGGTTTTCCCTTTGTTCCGGAAGAACCATGAATGCGTGCTACTTCCTTCATTTCAACCGCAAACAGATTGAACGGATAGTTTTCTCGCAAATCAGTCTTTTTCATAAAGGGAAGCTTCTGTATGTCTTCGATCGATTGGATGTTTTCTGGTTTCACACCAGCCTCATTGAATGCTTTTGTGTGGAAAGGGACGCGCTCGTATACGCGTTTAACCGTTTCTTTCAATCGTGCCAGTTGCAGTTCCGTCATTTTCTCTCTTGGTAGCGTTTCCATTTCTGTATTAAAGATCATGTCGCTTCCCTCATTCCCTTGCGTTATGACTCGGTAGGAGTGCTTATTTGAAAATGTTACTCGCCTTTAAAAACTGGTTTTCGCTTTTCGCGAAAGGCTTCCAATGCTTCCAGACGATCTGTCGTGGGAATAATCACTTCATAGCACATGGTTTCGATATCTAGACCTGTCTGTAAATCAACACTGCTTCCGCGATCAATAGCTGATTTTGCCTGATAAACCGCCAACGGAGCATTTGCCAAAATCTCGTTTGCCAGCCCTATTGCCAGCTCACGCAGCTCCTCTGTATCTTTTGCAACAGCATTTACAAAACCGATTTGATATGCTTCCTGTGCTTGGATGCGCCTGGCAGTCAGGATCAGCTCCTTTGCCTTGGAAGGTCCGATCAAGCGAGACAACCGCTGCGTACCACCCGCACCAGGAATGATGCCCAAGCTCACCTCTGTCAGTCCCATTTTGGCATCTGCGACGGCATAGCGGAAATCACAGGCCAGCGCAAGCTCAAATCCCCCGCCAAAAGCAAATCCGTTGATCATGGCAATCGTCGGCTGCGGAAGCCTCTCCAACGCAGTAAATACATCGCGGATTTTGCGGACATTGCGGCGCACCTGCTGTTCCGTCAGTGTACGGCGCTCCTTCAAATCTGCCCCCGCGCTAAACGCTCGCCCTTCTGCCTTCACGATGACCACTCGAATCTCTTTTGCATCCAAGCGCACCTGCTCAATCAAGCTTCCCAGGCGCTCCAATGTATCGTAGTTCAGCGCATTCAGCTCATCTGGACGATTTAGCGTAATCAGTCCTATATGTCCTTCACGTTCAAAGCGAACGCTCTCTTCCATCATCAACGTCCTCCTTGTGTAGGCGGGTTCACCCGTGCATACGTGCCGGTAGCAAAAGCCACAAGCTTGCCATCACAAGTCACGCGTGCTTCCATCACGATCAAGCTTTTTCCTTGTTTCAATACATGAGATTGTGCCTCGAGTACCTCACCGCGTGCAGGGTGGAGGTATTGAATCTTGCTCTCCACCGTGACACATTGCTGTACACCATCCACATGAGGTGCTGCCCCATGCCCCATCGCCACATCGGCTAATGTCGCCGTAACGCCTCCGTGTACGACACCTTCGATGCTATTGAACAGCTCGGGGCGAATTTTCAGTGCTACCTTACAGCCCTGTTCATCTCGGTGAACAACTTCTATGCCCAGGTAGTGGTTGAATCGATTACGGATCTCCACTGACATCTTTGCCCCCTTTCTCGTATCGTCTTGAAACAGTGAAAGGAGCCTAAGCACGTGGCTTTTGGCATCCTTTCTCCGTTTTATTTTCGCTGTCAGTTATTCGCTTTCGTCGATTTCGACGAAGTAATCACTTTTCCGGTACGCCAGTGCATCCAAGGTCGCTACCAAACCATGCTCCGTTTCTACACGGATGCGATACCAGGCTGTGCGATTGTTTTTCTTCTCTTCGGTCGCAGTTGCCACCAAGCGATTTCCTTTCATGGCAGCAGCCAAAAATCCAATATTCATCGACAATGCTACTGATGTTTTGCCATAGGAATTACAAGCCGCTGCAAAAACAAAGTCTGCCAGAGAGAAGATGATTGCGCCATGTGCGGTGCCATGCGCATTCAGCATATGCTCGGCAACTGTGACTTCCGCAGTCGCCGTTCCTTCTCCCAGCTCAATCAGCTTGATGCCCAAAAATTGGGCAAATGGATCTTGCTTTAGCTTCTCACAAATCTCTGCGTAATGCTTCTGATGGAGCGCTTGTTCGTCTATCAATCTTTTCGTGGTCATGATTAAACTACTTCTGCAAAATGCATGGACACTATGGGTCCAGCGAAGCCACGGAGGTCTTTTCCTGCTGCGCGACCTTCAGAAGATGACAACGCTTCCGTCAAAGCTTCTTTTGATTCAAAGTACATTTCTGCCATCAGATGCAGGTCAGATTCTCCCATTGGTGTTCCGTAGATTTTGCTTACTTCCATTTTGATTAAGCCAGGCATTTTCTCTGCCAATGGGCCATGTACCTCGAAATAATGCTTGTCAAAAGCATCGATATCTTCGGGCTTGCGATAAATTGCTACCAATTTCACCATCATGATCCCTGCTTTCCTCAGATTATAGTTGTAATGTGTGACGACTAATTCATATAACGTTATTTTAACGCATGTTAATATTTTTATTATATAAAGCCTTTGTGACAGGTGCAAGTATTTTTCAAAAAGCGTGAAAACTCCATCTGCTCTTAATCCCTCCTTCTCTTCATGTTTATGACTGGGAAAAGGCTGACAGAATATGCTTTGATGGGGTGATTTCCAACTTTTGTGGTCGAGGGAAGCCCTGCCACATGTTTTCCAGTCGCCTGTATCCTCACTTCGTTCCGGCGGTCTCCTTCCAAACATGTGACAGGACTTTCGTAAAGCTGTGGTTGCCTGTGATTTTTCAAAACATTTGTTGGGGAATTTCGTGGGGGACTTCCTTGGATCAACTTACTTGATAATTAATAAAAGCCGCGTGGGAAGAAGCGAATTTCCAGTCCAAGCGCCTCTGGAGCCCGACCTAGCGGAGGGATGAATGGCGGGAATGGTTTTAGCTTCAACCTTTGCCACTCTTCTTCGAGACTGCTACTTTTGAAGCGTTCCCGACATTCATTCCGGTGCGAACAGTGAATCCCCCTTGCGGGGCGTAGGCCGAAGCGTAGACTGGAAATTCGCTTCTTCCCTCCCACCACAGCTCCTTTAAACACAAAAAAGAGGACAGACCCAATGTCTGTCCTCTCGCATCGCTCCATTTCCTAGACCCAGACCCAGAAAATAAAGACGATGATCGCCATCATAATTACAAACAATCCTGCGAAAATACTAATCCGTGCAAACTCATGACCTTTTTGATCCATGTGCATCCAGACATACAGTTGGAAGAACGCTTGAACAAAGGCCAGTGCTACGATGAATGGTACGGTAAAACCTGATGGAATTGCTTCATACGCCACTGCAATGAATGCCAGTGCGGTCAATACGAGAGATCCGATGAAAGCAACAAGGTGTCTTTTCGGACCTTCGTGCTTCACTTTCGGTTTGCGTACCTCTTCATTATGAGCTTGTGCTCCCATAGATTATCCCACCTTTCCACCGATCATACCCATGAGATATACCACGGTAAAGATGAATACCCATACAACGTCGATAAAGTGCCAGTACAGACTTGCCAGGTAGAACTTCGGTGCAGTTACTACCGTCAGGCCCTTTTTCGTCGCAGAGAGTTGCAAAAGGATGATCCAGCAAATCCCGAACGCTACGTGAGCTCCGTGGAATCCAACCAATGTATAGAAGGCAGATGAAAATGCACTCGTTGACAATTTCAGTCCTTCATTTACATAGTGTACAAACTCGTAGATCTCCAAAGCAAGGAAGCCGAGACCGAGTATTACCGTGATAGTCAGCCATAGCTGAATCTTCTTGAGGTCTTTCCTGTGCAGAGCCAGTGTAGCCATAACACTTGTCATCGAGCTGGTAAGCAAGAGAAGCGTGGCCACTGCTACGAGATTCATGTCAAACAACGCTTGGGACGTTGGTCCACCATTTGCTTGATCACGAAGAGCGATAAATGTTGCAAACAAGGAACCGAAGAGAACTGTCTCCCCACCGAGGAAGAGCCAGAAGCCAAGAACCTTATTCTTACCTTCAAGGGTGGCTTTTTCCGGTTCGTCAGGCAATACTGCATGTGCGTGATGGTTAGCCATTAAGCCTTTACCCCTTTCTCTTCGAGTTCATCTTCATGAATGTGATAGCCTGGATCGTCTTTCACTGAACGGGTAAACATGCAGGACAGTGTAGCGAGTATTCCAATGACTACAACCACATAGTTGTGGTAGATAAAGCCATAGCCTGCTACGAACAATCCGAGAGACATCAGGAATGGCAAGAACGATGGCGATGGCATGTGAATGTCGCCAATAGGCTCCGCAGGCGTCATGCCTTTGTTACCAGCCATTTTCTCAATCCACAACGCATCCAAACCGCGAACGAGAGGGGTTTGAACGAAGTTGTACTCCGGCGGCGGCGAAGGAATCGCCCATTCGAGTGAACGTCCATCCCACGGATCTGCAGGAGCGCGTTTGGAGCTCTTCGCTGCAACGACTACGTTGATCACGAATAGGATGGTACCGATCGTCATACCAAATGCACCAATCGTACTGATAAAGTTCCCCATATCCAGGTTCTGATCTTTGAGGTATGTAAAGACGCGGCGCGGCATCCCCATCAGACCCAGGAAGTGTTGCGGGAAGAAGGTAAGATGGAAACCAATGAAGAACGTCCAGAAGTTCCATTTACCAATTGTTTCGTTCAGCATTTTACCGAACATTTTCGGCCACCAGTAGTAAAGACCGGAGAAGAGACCGAATACGAGTCCCCCTACGATTACGTAGTGGAAGTGAGCAACTACGAAATAACTGTCATGGTATTGATAGTCAGCCGGCGGAACCGCAAGCATAACCCCTGTCATACCACCGATTGTAAACGTTGGGATAAATCCTACTGCAAACAGGTTTGCGGTAGGGAAGCGAATTTGACCGCCCCACATGGTCAACAGCCAGTTAAAGATTTTGATACCTGTAGGAACAGCGATCAACATGGTTGCAAGTCCAAACAGTGTATTGGCAATTGCGCCCAAACCTGTTGTGAACATGTGGTGAGCCCACACCATGAAGCCCAAGAAACCGATCAGCGCTGTTGCAAATACCATGGAGCTGTAACCAAACAAACGCTTTCTTGAGAATGTAGAAACTACTTCAGAAATGATACCGAATGCCGGGAGAATCAAAATGTATACTTCGGGGTGACCGAAGATCCAGAACAAGTGCTCCCAGATTACAACGTTACCACCTGCATCAGGGTTGAAAAAGTTTCCGCCGAACAAACGGTCAAACATCAACAGAACCAAACCAACCGTAATCGCAGGGAATGCGAAGAGAATCAAACCGGATGTAATAAAGGACGCCCAGGTGAACATTGGCATACGCATGAATGTCATACCTGGAGCACGCATGTTGATGATCGTAACCAGGAAGTTAATACCACCAATCAGCGTTCCGAGACCGGCAATTTGCAAACCGAGTACGTAGAAGTCTACGCCTCTGCCACTGTATTGATTCAAAGCCAAAGTTGTATACGATGTCCAACCAGCATCAGGTGCGCCACCCAAGAACCAGCTTGTGTTCAGTAGCACTCCCCCGAAGAAAAATAGCCAGAATCCGAGAGCGTTAACAAACGGGAATGCTACGTCGCGTGCACCGATTTGAAGAGGGACAATCGCGTTCATCAAAGCAAAAATGATCGGCATAACCGCCAAGAAAATCATCGTAGTGCCGTGCATCGTAATTAATTCATTAAAAGTCTTGGCACCAACGAATTCAATCTCCGGGTACATCAACTGCAAACGAATCAGCAGGGCTTCCAAACCACCGGCCAAGAAGAATATTCCACCAGCAATCAGATACAGGATCGCAATCTTCTTATGGTCCACTGTCGTAAGATAATCCCACAGCCCCGAGCGATTTGGTGCATGAGAAGCATGTGCAGACACGGGTTTACCTCCTTTTTAAGCGTCACTGCCTATGACGATTGTCAATGCAATAAGTTTTATGAGGTTTTACTTTACTTTTTCTCGCTTACACTCAATGTCTCCATGTACTCTACAAGTGCTTTCACTTGGTTGTCATCGAGGTTGAGGTTAGGCATTTTGTTGCCTGGCTTGATTTTTTGCGGATCTTTCAGCCACTCTGCAATGTTTTCAGGCGTATGTGCTTTGATACCTGCTATACGTTCGCGATCTGCAAAGTTAGTCAGGTTTGGCCCCATCTTACCGCCTTTACCTGCCACAGCGTGACATCCCAAACAGCTCTTATCAAAGATTTGTTGACCTTCTGCAGCCAGTGGAGAGGTTGCCGTTACAGGTTCTTTTGCCTGAACGCCCTTCATGTTTGCTACCCAAGTGTCAAAATCTGCTTGTTCCTTTACTTCTACCTTGAAGTCCATCAAGGCATGGGAGGCTCCACAGAGCTCCGCACATTTACCGTAGTAAATGCCTGCTTTGTCTGCTTGCAGCCACATTTTGTTTTCTTGCCCTGGGTTCGTATCGATTTTACCGCCCAATGCAGGAATCCAGAATGCGTGCTTAACATCAGATGCGGATAATACGAATTGAACCTTTTTACCAACCGGCAATACCAAGTCTTGTGCAGTCGCTACTCCAAGATCAGGATACTCGAATTCCCACCAGAATTGGTGAGCGGTAACCTTCACTTGAACTGCTTCCTCTTTCGGGTACTCCTTGTGCAGTGCGAAACCAGTAGTAACGGTCGGAATCGCCATGATGATTAGGAGCAAGAAAGGAATTACCGTCCAAAGAATTTCAAGTGCATGATTTCCTTCGACCTGCTTAGGAATGCCTTGCTGTCCGGGACGCTTACGATAGCGGATAAGGACGTACGTAAAGATCGCCATAACGACAATGAAGACGCCGATCATGATAGCGGAGGACAGCTTCATCAGGTCAAACTGCATCGCAGCTACCGGACCAGAGGGCTTGAGCGCTGAGAGCTCATCTTTGCCACACCCGGTTAACACTAGCGCCAGCAGAGCAAACAGGGAAAACTGACGCCAATACTGTTGCCAACCCTTCATACCAATGAACCCCTCTTTCTTCGTGTTGGTAACGTTCTAGCCACGCCTACAACTAGAAGTTTTCGTACTTTTCTATCTGCTTAAAGAAATCGCATACAATACCATTCACAACTATAATACCCAAACGTGAAAAGTATTAGCAGCCATTCCAAAAACAAACAGCAAAGTAAGGGGCAGTATTGCACACTTCTACCCAAGCGTGGTAACCATTTAAGTATACATAAATTTTCCTTAATACAAAGGCTATTTGTTATGATTTTGTTAACAAATTTATGAACAATTTTGTGAACATTTCAGTTAAATACTACCATACTATACATTTATAAGGAGAATTCCATGCAAAAAAGACCAATTGCACTAGTCACTGGTACCTCAAGTGGCTTTGGTAAGCATGCATCAGTCGCTTTAGTCAAGACTGGTTTTCAGGTAATTGCTGCTATGCGTGATCCAGCAAAAAGAGACCCTCTTGACAAATTGGCAAGCTTACATATAGATCCTGAGCATCTGGAAGTCATTTCCCTTGATGTTACGAATTCGGAACAAATTCAGGAGGCGATCACCTCCATTATTGCAAAACATGGGCGCATTGATTTATTGGTAAATAATGCAGGCTACGCGTTGGGTGGCTTTGCTGAGGAGGTCTCTTCTGAAGAATGGCGCAAGCAGTTTGATGTAAATGTGTTCGGGCTGATCGACGTCACTCGGGCAGTCTTGCCTTATATGCGGCAGCAACAAGCTGGACGAATTATAAACGTAAGCAGCATCAGTGGGCGATTTGGTTTTCCCGGTCTCTCACCGTATGCCGCATCCAAGCATGCAGTCGAAGGCTTCAGTGAATCGCTTCGCCTTGAAATGCTACCTTTTCAGGTTCAAGTCGTCCTTGTTGAGCCCGGCTCCTTTCGTACAGCAATCTGGGAGAAAGGAATGCAAGACCAACAGCTTGATGAAGACTCTCCGTACGCCTTCCAAATGAAGCAACTGATGCGTCACGTAGAAGCAATCATAGAAAAGGCACCTGCCCCCGACGCAGTCATCTCGACGATTGTCCATGCGGCCACCACTCCCAAGCCGCGATTCCGCTACCCAGTTGGCCGAGGCGTGGCACTTACGATCGCCGCAAAAAATTGGCTTCCGTGGTCATGGATTGAGCGAATCGTGACAAAGCGATCGTAATGGTTTTTCCATAAACAAAACACACCCCCAAGGAGTGTGTTTGCACGTTACACAACTATACACTTTCCGTTCGTCCTGTGCGTATCAGCCAAACATGCTGGATATATTCTGCTACGCCAAAAAATATCGCAACAAAACCGGCCCCGATTGCAGCGATTTGAGCCGTCGGCAAAAACACAATGCTCCCATAAACGATCAAAAAGCCGATAATCAAGTCAAACATGGTCGTAAGCCAAAGACTCCCTGCTGTAAGGATCGCCCTATCCAAAAAATATCCGGCGATTGCCAAGACAAATCCGACTCCGACAGACTGATATAGATTAGCGAAATTCACTTCTGGAAAGAGAGCATCTGCCAAAACGACCAACAACGGACTAACGAGCAGCTTCATCAAAAGACCGTCCACGTCTATTTACTCTCCTTTACTGGGGGTGTACTCAGTATGCCCCTCGTTTACTTCAGCCATGTCATAAGGCCGTCGTATACGGGCTTGTAAACCATTTCCACCCAATAAACAGGATTGGGGACAACCCCTTTTTCAGCGCCTGCGTACAAGCCAACACTGATGACTAGCAACCCGAGAAAGACAGCGATCTCTTTACGCTGCCGCTTCCGAATCAATCGGGGCAGCTCGTATGCACAAACGATTATGGATATAACGATGACAGCAAATGTCGACATACAAACTCCCCCTGCCCCTGTTACACAATCACCTTTCTTCAAAGGCATTATTGATGGTTCCTAAACGTCTGATTTTTACATCGGCAACCACATGTACTGGCAGCTTGGTAAATTCCTTTTCCCAATGGCTCCCTATCTTCTTCCATACTTTCGGGTATTGCCGATGAATCGCTTCTCCGAATCCATATATGTCTACTCCATGTTTCTTGGCATTGGCAATGGCTTTTGTCGCCAATGCTTCCAGTGATTTTTCTGCCTCTTTTTCCAGCTCCTTGATCGTTCCCTTCTCTGTCAGATCGAGCTTGCATTGCACTTCGCCAATATCATTTTCCAAAGCGATGTGCACGATGACTTCAGGCGTACCATTTTTCATGGTAGCCTCGATTTTCGCGTCGGCGTGCATGACTTCCAGCGTCAAGAGTCCTCCCCCCTTGCAAGGCATACTTCCGACCGTGCTTTTTACTTTGCCTGTAATGTAACTATAGGCTTTGCTGTCCGCTTCACTCAGCCAGTTAATCATCTTGTCTCCCCGGAAAGTAGCCAATGTCGTGTATTGAAGAAGCACGGGGGTATCTATTTGCTCGACGTTATTTCGTTGGTCCCCCTCCCTTGCAGGTCCGGTTAGTCGCACGCCTGTCAAAACCGCTTCTTTCCCTTTGCTGGTAAAGTCAGTAATCAATTGATCCATTGTAACTGCTGCGGTAGGCGCCCATACTTTGGAGGATGTCTCTAAAGAAGCAAACATTTCTGTGGAAGGGATTTGTTCAAGCGGTGTGATCACTCTCAGGATGTTGCGTGCCGTCGTTCCTCTAGCGATGGCAATATAAAAGTCAGTCCGAAACTCATGGTCACGCGAGACAAAATCGATGACAGGAGCGATCCCTTCCCTTGCGACCTCCTCGCCAAATATGAGCATCCGCGTGTGGGCCATATAAATTTTCCGAGGAGAGATCGTGGTCATTTTCCGCACAGCCTCAAAAATCGTCGGAGCGTTCATCGTAAAGAGAGTAACAGGAGCACGTCCAGGCTTCCCCTTGTTGGCCGCGACCTCTGCAGGGTCGACTACTTGAACCGAAACCTGATAGCCTGTCTGCACTTTATCAATACCAATCCCGACCCCAATCGCCAAATCGTTCAGTTCTTTTCGATCCCAACAACCAGCTAGGATAATAACGAGCACGATGCAGAGAAGAACTTTTATCCCTTTCACTGGTGCTCACTCCTTTACATGCTGTGGAAAGCTTCTTACTTTTGCGGTGGTAATGGCTTTATCCCTTTTGATTGGCGTCGCAAATTGTTTTTGGTAATCGATTCAGGCCGTTTATCCAAGGCCCAGCGTGGCAAGCGAAAAATCGTGTCTCTTTGCTCTTTCAAGGAAAAAGGAGCAAATGATTCCATATACGGTACGCCAAACGAGCGCAGACTGCATAAATGCAGCACCAAGGCTAGCATCCCTACAATAATTCCGTATATACCAAAAGAAGCAGCCAGCACCATCAGGGGAAAACGAAGAATCCTCACAGTAATCGACATGTTGCTCGCTGGGAAAATGAAGCTGGAGATCGCGGTAATCGAAACCACAATGACCATCGCTGCCGAAACAATCCCGGCTTCCACCGCTGCTTGTCCGATGACCAGTGTTCCCACGATGGAAATGGCTTGACCTACTGCACGTGGCATGCGGATTCCAGCCTCTCGCAATATCTCAAAAGCCACTTCCATCATGATCGCCTCAATAAAGGCTGGAAAGGGCACTCCTTCTCGCTGTGCCGCCAAGCTGATCAGAAGCTGTGTCGGGAGCATCTCTTGGTGGAACGTCGTAATGGCGATGTAGAGAGAGGGGGCCAGCAGCGCTATAAAAAAACAGGCGAAGCGCAGCATGCGAATCAACGTACTAAAATCAAAGCGCTGATAGTAGTCTTCCGCAGAATGGAAAAACTCAACAAAAAGAGAAGGCACGGTCAAAACAAAAGGAGTCCCATCTACAAGAATCGCTACGCGTCCCTCTAATAGATTTGCGGCCACTACATCTGGGCGCTCTGAGTTAGAGATGGTGGGGAAAGGTGTGTAGGCTTCGTCCTGGATCAGCTCCTCAATCATTCCGCTTTCCATGATGCCATCAATGCTGATTCGATCCAGTCTATTACGTACTTCTTCTACCACACCTTCTTCTACAATCCCTTTCATATACACAACCGCGACTTCTGTCTTGGTTTCCTCGCCGATTCTGTTGATCTCAATCCATAGCTTTTCACTGGAAATCCGTCTCCGCAGTAGCGTAATATTCGTGCGAAGTGTCTCCGTAAAGCTCTCCCGTGGACCACGAATGACTGTTTGTGATGACGGCTCGGTGACTCCTCTATCCTTCCATTCCTGCAAACCAATATGAATTCCTTGCGAGCAGCCATCCACGAGAATGATGACACAGCCAGACAGCAATGCTGTAAACAAGGTGGGGAAATCGTATAAATCCCCGATATCCCCTACGGTCAAGATGGATTCTTTTAAAAAGGGAACAAACTCATCCTTGCGTATCCCTTCGCATTCCTTCAAGCGCATCTTGTATAAGAGACTGTCGATTAAGACGGCTTGTACCAGATACGAATCAACCATGCCATCCGCATACATGACAGCTGCCCGAACAGATTCTAGGTTATGTAGGACTACCTCTCGAATCACTATGTCATTACTGTATCCGAGCGATTCTTTTATATAGTGAACGTTGTCGTCCAGGCTGCAACCAATCTGAGCCATTCGGATTGCTCCTCACATCGGCAATTATGAACACAGTTTCTCCGATTGCCCCCATTACTAAACAAAACGTCCATGACCGTTTTCACAGAAAAAGACCTCGCACTCATGGAAGAGGACAAGGTCTTTGGTATAAGTTCTACACTATGGAGCAGGTATTTGTTCTTCACCTGGCGCTGATGGATCGTCAAAGGAAGGGTCGTTCCATTCTACTTTGTGTTTATCCTGAAGCGTATTTAACCAGGTACCGTAGTTCTGACTGCGATTTTGGTCAGTCAGCATCATCTTGATCTGATCTTTGACTTTATCAAACTCAGGTGCTGGTGAACCCAGCTGTGCTTTATTTGTATCATAGTAGGTTTTGATTTGCTCCTCGGTAACCGGGAATGCTTTATCCAACAACTTATCCCGTGTCATGAGCACGTTCAACTTATCCCGCAGTTGGGCCTCAGTCATTCCCATACTCTTCAAGTAGTTTTGGAATGCCTCAGGTGAGCCTACCTGTTTTTTCATCGAATCAATCTCTTTATTCATATCTTCTTGCGTCGCCGCGACGTTTTGCGCCTTGGCTTCCTGCTTGATTAACGCTTCCGCAACAAGTTCATGTATCGTTGATTTTCCGTACGTCTTCTTCATTTCACCGTAAAGCTGATTTTGTGTAATCGAGGTATCGCCAGCTGTTACCAATACAGGGTCATTGCCTTTTGCCCATGATTGATAAAAACCTAAAACAGCTAACCCCGTTACTAATATGGCAACCGTAAGCATGGAAATATCAAACTTCTTCACTTGGATATCCTCTCTTTCTATAATCTGCCCTCCAAGTATAGAAAGAAGTTATGGTAGAAAAATGGAAAGCGTATTACACAACTTTTCCACATTTTAAACATATTATGCGCTACATAAAAAATCGGGTAAAAAAAGAGGAGAGAACGGAGGCGATGACAGGACCTAAAACTGCCCAAACCTGTAGAAAGCGTTCTTGTTTCCTGTCTTTTTCTACTTCCATAAACTGAGCAAGTGCTTCCTTGTCCCGATTTTCATTAGACAGTAATTGCAGGATAATATCCTTGTCTTTTTCCGTCTTCTCTGCTTTCGTTTCTAATTCAGTCTGTAGCTTGTTCAAAACTTGCAGTACATCGTAACGCACATCCTCCATGCGCCCCAATCGATGTTCAATTCGTTCCAACCACTTCGTGACGACTAACATTTGTCCCTCAAGCTGATCGATTCGTTCTTCGAATTTGTCTAATTTCAAATAGATACGTTGGATATGCTGATCTATATCTTTCTGATTATCATACGGTCCTGCTGTCATAGATTCCACCTCCCCCGTCCGTCCTTTATACTACTTGTTTATGTAGCAAAGAGGAGCATTGCCTGTACGGTTATCCCTCTTTGTTCAGTCTCGTGTAAAAAAGGCGGCAAACAAATGTATTTCCAAATCCTGAATTCAGCTAAAATAGAAGGAAGACTATCTAGCATTTCTCTCAAATAAACGGGGACATAACCGTTTATTCATAAAGGAGGATACCATGACAACCTTGTTGGAGGTAAAAGGGGTAACGGGTGGGTACTCTTACAACCACGCTGTAATTAAAGATGTCTCCTTTCACATACGCGAAAAAGAAATTGTGGCCCTAATCGGGCTGAATGGCGCAGGCAAAAGCACGACAATCAAGCATATTCTAGGACTCTTGGAACCCATCGCAGGTGAAATCAGCATTGCGGGGAAGACTTTTCAATCTGATCCGGAAAACTATCGCTTGTCTTACGGGTATATTCCCGAGTCCCCCATTTATTACGAAGAGCTTACGCTGTGGGAGCATATCGAGTTAATGGCCATGAGCCACGGGCTGGACCGGGAAGTTTTTTATGAACGAGCACGTCCTCTCTTAAAAGAATTCCGCATGGAGGAAATGAAAGACCGATTTCCTCAGCAGTTTTCCAAAGGGATGCGACAAAAGCTCATGATCATGATGGCGTTGCTCGTACAACCGCCTCTGTATATCGTAGATGAACCGATCCTGGGTCTGGACCCGCTAGGGATTCGTTCTCTTCTCACGTGGTTGAACCGTTGCAAGGAGCAAGGGGCTGGCATTTTGATGTCCACACATATTTTGGCGACCGCCGAAAAGCATTGTGACCGATTCATCATTTTGCACAAAGGCGAGATCAGAGCCCAAGGAACGCTTGAGGAGCTTCGGCTTATGACAGGGCTTCCAGATAGCTCTTTGGACGACATATACTTACATATCGTAGAGGATGACGGCCAGTGAAAATAGACGTTGATCAATTATTTCGCAAACGGTTCCATGCCTTTTCCGTAGAATTCATTCGGTATGCCCAGTACATGGCAAATGGCGGTTTAGCGTTTGTTGGGATCTTTTTGATGGGGTTGCTTGCCTTCTACTACCGCAGCATCATCGCGATGATTCCAGACTGGTTCCCTTTGCCGTATGCGATGGCGCTCGTGATTGCAATCGTCGTGGTGAGAAGCCCCATGCGCACGTTTTTGCTGGAAGCGGATTTGCTTTTTTTGACTCCGCATGAAGTAAGACTGGATCGCTATTTCCGAAAGGCGCTCATTTACAATTTTGCCATTCAGGGCATGGTGGTGTTTATCGTCCTGCTCCTGCTCATGCCTATGTATACAGGGGTCGTAGGCGCACAAGGCGTACAACTGTGGGTTTACTGGTGCATTCCCCTGCTCTTGAAGGGCTGGAATATTTACAGCAATTGGACGTTCTTACGTTTGCCAGATCAGCAGAAGATCGGATTCTATACACTCGCTCGATTTGTCTTTTCGTACATCCTCCTCGCCTGGGTATTGAGTGAAGGACAATTCTTGCGCGTAGGTCCTATCCCACTTGGCGTTCTGATCTGCGCTGCGCTCTTAATCTGGCTCCATTTGCGATTGTTGACTTATAAGAAAAAACATTTTCTACAATGGTATCGCCTACTGGCCATCGAAAGCGGCTTGCGTCACCGCTTTTATCAGTTCGTGAACAACTTCCGGGATGTACCTGCCATGCAGCACCAAGTGAAATCACGCTCGTGGCTCATTACCCTGACGAAGCTGCTGCCTTACCGTCAATCAACAGCAGGACGTCATTTGTTTACCAAAAAATTTATTCGCTCTGGTGACTTTGCGGGCACTTATTTCAGACTGCTCCTGCTGTCAGCCTTCGTCGTTCTCATATTGCCCAGCCCATATGCGAAAATCATTGCCGGTCTGCTCTTTCTCTTCATGACTGCCAGCCAGATCAACAGCCTCTGGCGACATCAGCAAAAGTGCAATGGGTATTCGATCTTTCCGATTCGGGATGGTCATATGAGACAGGCTTTTAACTGGCTGCGTATGGTTCTGTTGGGTTTGCACGGTGTAGTGCTTATGCTCATTGGGTTATTGTAGTTAATATCAAAAGCCGCGTGGAAGAAGCGCATTTCCAGTCCAAGCGCCTCTGGAGCCCGACAAAGCGGAGTGCTGAATGGAGGGAGTGCTTTTAGCTTCAACTCTGCAAACTCCTCATCGAAACCACTACTTTTGAAGCGACTCCCGCCATTCAGCCCGGAGCGGCCAGTCCATCCCTCAGCGGGGCGGAGGCCGAAGCGTAGACTGGAAATGCGCTTCTTCCCCCACTACAGCCACAAAAAACAGCTCTTCCCGGCATCATCCTGCCAGTAGAAGAGCTGTTTTTCATTTATAGCTAAAGTAATTTGTCTACAGTCGGAACGTATCCACCTTGCTGCGCAGCTCTTGAATGCTGTCTGTCACCTGCTCCGTTTCAGACACGAACTGATCAACGTTTCCACTGACCTCATGCATCGTAGCAGATACCTCTTCGGTGGCTGCTGCTGTTTGTTCCGAGATGGCAGTAACCGTCAATACGGATTCATTCACCTTGTTCTGACCTTGCTTCATCGTCTCTACACTTGCCATAACATTCGCAAGCGACGTCTTCAAGGTATGTGTCATATCAGACAGCGCAGTAATGCCTTGTGTAACGGAATCCAAACGCTCTGTACCCGCATTGTAGCGATCCAGCGTCGCATTTGTCTTTTCCGTAGCCTGTCTTACCTGATCTTGAATATCTTTGATGCTCTCCTGAATAACATGAGTTGCCGCACCTGTCTGTTCAGCCAGCTTGCGAACTTCCCCCGCTACCACTGCGAAGCCTCTGCCCGCCTCGCCAGCACGCGCACTCTCGATGGCTGCATTCAACGCCAACAGATTGGTTTGTCCGGCGATTTGCTGAATCGTTTCAATCACGTCGTTAATTCGGCTCGATTTTTCTTCGAGAATTGCCATTGTATTTT
This sequence comes from Brevibacillus sp. HB1.3, assembly GCF_013186635.1. Taxonomy (NCBI): domain Bacteria; kingdom Bacillati; phylum Bacillota; class Bacilli; order Caryophanales; family Paenibacillaceae; genus Brevibacillus; species Brevibacillus sp. HB1.3. Next base: position 444,024 of record NZ_JABMIT010000005.1, read on the forward strand.
GCACTTCATGAAATTGTTTGTTCGTCTCTGTTCCATCTGCCAAAAACTCTTGCAATACTTTATAGCTGCTCTCTCCGATATCAGACACGCGATTGGATACTGCATCCATCTCGTCAATCGCCGTATTCAATTCAGACAGCTCGCTCAAGAATTCTTGAACCGTTTGCACCGTCATCTCCATCGCAGTTGCTGTCTGCTCATTCCCTTGGGCAATCTCTTGGCTGGTGACCACGATATTTTTGTTTTGCTCGCGGACAGAGTTGGCACCTTCCCGAATGGAATTCGCCATGGTGTCGATATGCTCCGTGGTCTCTTTTACTCCGCCGATGATTTGACGCAGCTGTGCCGTCATCTCACCAAAAGCAACGACAATTCGGCCAATCTCGTCTTTTTTGTTGGAAACGGAAATCTCGGTAGACGTGAGGTCACCAGAAGCAATACGCATAGACGCCTCTTGTACAACCTGCAGTGGACGAAGCAGCTTTTTGATCAAAAAGAATACAGTACCCAAAGCAATAATCGTTACGACGATCATAGCGATGATGATGCGCGGCATGGTTTCATCCAAAACCTGATCATTAATCAGCTCCACCTTGTCTGCCGCAGTATCTACACCTAACACAGCAATTACTTGACCAGATGGATCTTCAATCGGTGCGAATGCACTTAGGTAGTCTCCGTACACAGGGTCTTTGACAATTGGCGTACTGTTCGATCCCCCTGCGAGAACAGGAGCAATATCAGCCATGCCTGTAGAGGTCGTCTCTTGACCAATTGCAGATGCTCCCTCTGCTCCTTTCGCCGTTCCATCCACCATAATCTTTACCTTTTCACCATCTGCATGAAGAATATAAATATAAAGGGCACCGGTTTTTTGGGTGTACTCAAGCAACGTATTTCGGATCGACCAGTAGTCGTCAGATTCTTTTGGCTGAGATATAAATGTCGCTATCTTCTCTGAGTCAAGCCCTTGGGAGATATGTAATGCTGTGTTGATGCTTGAGCGCGAGAGTGTTTTTTCAACAGTAGCTACGCTGTTTTCGTAAATCATGATAATATTGATTGCCATCATGACGGCAATGATCACCGCTACAAGAGCAACGACCCGTGTTGCCAAGCTCTTACTCATCCTGTTTCACTTCTCCTTCGCCGGTTACGATATGTGTAATGCGGACCACCCACTCAGGAGCGGGCGCTTTGTTGCGGGAGGGTTTGCCTTTTCATAAAAGGATCAGCGTTGCTGTTCTCACACGGTGCTACTCGATAAAAAAAGCACCCAAAAAGGGCGCTTTTCCTAAACACTCCCTACCAGTCTTATCGACAATCGGTAGTGATTTAATTAGGACTTTTGTTGGGCAATCACGAGAAAACGATGGGTAGGAATATCGATATAACCAGCCGCTTCGATTTTCTGGTGCAGACCGAGCAAGGCTTGAGCGTACTTTTCTACAGTAAAGTCGCGAATCTGCCATTCGATAGCCTTCAGATAGTAAACAATGGCACCTATGTCGTAAAAACGCGAAAAACCCATTTCCTCTCTTTGCTCCACAATCGTAAGACCAGCTTCCTCCAGTTCGTTCACTGCATAGGCTAGATTCCAGTGCAAGTAATCTTGCGGAATGGGAGCGTCCAGCAATCGATTCAGCTCGAGATTGTCTTGACCTCCTACTTGCTGGGTAACAAATATGCCCCCTGGCTTCAACAGACGCTTTATTTCAGAAGGCAAATAAGCTTCATGTCGATTGATAATCAAGTCAAGTGACTGATCCTCAAATGGCAATATTTCTTCCCCGTCTACCGGAAACACACGAACACCCAGGGGCTCCAGATTGGCTTTTGCCACCACTACATTCGGCTCATAGCCTTCTGTCGCGTACGTTTCTAAAGGGAACGGAGCAAGCTTAGAAAACAGTTCTCCACCACCCGTTCCCATTTCCAGCATAGAGCTGATCCCATGCATGTTCTTTTTCACGAGGTTTACATAGTTCCAGCCAAGTGGTGCATCCTGCATCCTGCCTGTCGCAGTCAATCTGGCAAAATCCCACCCAGCGAATGGTGCCTCTACTTCCTCTTGAAAGCTTTTGATCCAATCCTTCTTTTCCATGTTTGCTTCTCCTCTCGTTTATATCAGTCTGTTCGCGTTCAAACCAGACGAGGCAGGAGGAGCTCGGGAGCGTTGTTACGTTTGTACAAAGTCAAAGGACATGAGTGAAAATCCCCTCTCTAATATACTTCTCCGACTTAAGGCGGAGTGAAAATACTGCCCCAGTACGTTTGGTCCTCAGCCGTTTCTCTATATCATTAGTATCGAACTAGTAAACAGGAGGAACTGATCATGGCTGATTTTGAAGTGCTTGCCGGGATTCATCAAGGATTGTTTCTGGTCCTTCTCATCGTCATGCTGGTCCCTACAATCATGGCAAACCAGCTCGTTTTCCGTCCGACGAAACGGGCTTTCATAAGCAGTGCTCGCATCACTTTATGTTTTTCATGGTCGGCCCTTTTTGTCTTTGCGGGGCATTTGGTGATGACGTGGGTTTTGTTTGAATCCTTTGGCTGGCTTTACATAAAGGATAAGCTGCTTGGCTTTTTACCTTTTATTTTTGTTCCATTGCTTTTCTGCCTGCTCTCTACTTTTCCACGACTGTGGGAGTTGGCCGGAAAAGGAGGCAGAGATTCGAGACATTCACAAGTAGATACGGATTATACCCGAATTTTGTTACAAGAGAAAAATGTTCGGCCTGTAAAAGCAAACTCCCCTGACCTAGACGACACGTTAGATGCAGAGTGGCGAGGAGACGCATCTTGCCCAGAATTGCTCGTTCCGTTGCAAGCTACCGTCTTGGGCTGTCTAATTGCACTTTTCCTTCAAGTCTTTTTTCCTGCTGTTACGTTGGAGCCGTCCATTTTATTTCTTGCTTGGGGTGTATTATTAGCTGGGGTCTCCCTGCTTTGGATTCAGCAATCGTGGCAGCATCAATACCACTCCACTGCGGAAAACTGGGTAAAACCGCGCCGTCTGCTCCGCTTCATCCGTTTTGCCGTGTTGTTCCTGATGACTGCTTTACTTGCGACGATCTGGGGAAATCAAGCGATGATAGCGAGCCGCCTTCCCGATCATCCATCCTTGGGAGCTCAGAATCAGGACGATCACGCTCTCCCCGATTTCGTTTTCCCTGTAAAGGCAAGTGCCTATTCGATGCCTTCCACAGGGAAACCTAGAAATGTCGATGCATCAACAAAACCAAAACAAGGAAACCCTGATCGAACGTTTTCGCTGAGCGCACAGAAAACAACCATCCGTCAAGCATCAGGCAAAACCGTAGAAGCATGGACCCTGAACGGACAATATCCCGGACCTGAGATGCGTATGAAGCAAGGTGAGCTCGTGGAAATCACCCTGCTGAACCAGGATATATCCGAAGGGATAGACATCCACTGGCATGGCATGCAGGCTCCCGCGAGTAATGATCGCCTTGCAAAAGGAGAAAAATCTGTGTTGCGTTTTCGTGCAGAACAAACAGGAACGTACTGGTACCATTCTCATCAGCAAATTCCTGGGCAAGTAGTGAACGGGTTATTCGGTGCCCTTGTGATCGAGGCAGCCGATGCTACGACTACAGGCAAACCCATCCGCGACATCGCCATGATTCATCACAAGGACGAAAAGGCAGGCGCGACGTTAAACGGCTCAGATACGCAAAAAATTGAAACAGTTCCTCCTGGCACAACGGTTCGCCTTCGCTTTATAAACGCCGAAAATGCTCCTGCCACCTATTTGCTGCAAGGAACTCCTTTTCAGGTGGTAGCGATAGACGGAACCGAGGTAAACGAACCGAATTTGATTGCCAATCAAGCCTTGCAACCGGGGGCTGGCGGACGATACGACATTCAGTTTACGATGCCGAATCGTCCCGTGCTATTTGCTCCAGCTGCCAACCAGCATGACAAGGGGCTGCTCTTACGTCCAGACGGGTCCAAAGACGCTGTACCCTTCTTAAACGCAGAGCTTTCTGTCTTTGACCCTGCACGTTACGGTAGTCCGACTGCCCTGCCTTTTGATCTCTCTTCCCATTTTGATCGGGAATATCAACTGCTCATTGATAGTCAGTATGGTTTTTATGACGGTAAATTCGAGCGATTGTCGACTGTAAATGGCGACTTGCTTCCTGATACCCGGATGATGCTTGAAGAGGGCGATCTCATAAAGCTGACCTTCGTCAATCGCAGCTTTCAGGATCAATCGCTGTATCTGCACGGCCATCACATGCTCATCTTGAGCCGAGACGGCAAAAAGGTTACAGGAAGTCCATGGTGGACGGACACTCTCCAGATAGCGCCGGGTGAAACCTATGAAGTTGCTTTCCGCGCGAATAATCCTGATGTATCGTTAAAAGAGGGCCCTCGTAAAGATGAAACTGCTCTTGGTATCGCAATCCCGCTCGTGTATGAAGAACATCTCCAAAAAGAAAACAGCAGTCCGTAGCGATTCTTTCGCTAGGCTGCTGTTTTCTTTTTTATCCATTACTGAGACTTTTTCCGGTTCTTGGCCGCCAATAGTCTGTTTAGCGCTTCGGCAGGCTGTGTTTGCTTCTCCTGTTTCTCTTTTGCCTGCTCGGTCTGGACTGCCGCTGGCTTCACCCGATTTCCAGACGTTCCTACCGGATGAATAAGGGGAGCAGATACGATTTTCGGGTCATCTGTCCGCTCTTCGCGTGTCCGTCTTGTTGCAGAGCGCTTCTCGCCGAGGCGAGACAATACTGCCTGTTGTTCAGAATCGGCAGACGTGGACTTGCGCAATCTCCATAGACTGGAAAGCCTTACCCACCATTGATCCGGCAACTGCAGACGACGAACGGCGATATCGATCGGCAACAGCAACGCCGCCAACATCAGTAACCACTCACTGATTGACTGTGTGTCCCATTTATCGGGAAGCGTGCCACCAAAAGCTTCTTCCGGCTTGATGATCTGATTCCCTCCACCAGCACTTAGCCACTCTTGAAGTCGCTTCTCACCATCGGCATGGATTCCGTATTCGGGTGAATAGGAAACGGTCAAGCCTGTCGTTTGGCTCGCCTTGACTTGGCCTCGATTTTTTTGTGAGATCTGAATCATGTACGTGCCCGGATCAGCTGTCTCGAATTCACCCTCCATGACACCTGGAGCAACCGGCTTAAGCTTGATGACCTCTCGCTTCATCTCTTGATTGAGAACGACTGCCTCCATCTCTTGAGGCATGCTTTTACCAGCTGGCATCGTAACCTTCACATTGCCTTTTGCGCCGTTCACGCTCGTGGTCGTCTTCCAAGCGCCTTCTGTAATTTGTGGGAAAGTCCATGCCACGATTTCGTTCCACAGACGGCTGTTTCCTCCCCAAGCCACCCAGTCCGGTGACCACTTCCCTTCCAGATCACTCGTCCAGGCGACAGAACGCCCCAGACCGTACTGCCAGCGGGAGAGAATCGGATCATCGTCAGCACTCATCAAGGATGATTCGGCTGTTTGCTTCGGTGTTGTCGCGATATACGCACGCACCGGAGGCAACGCTTGCTTCAGCGTCGGCCAAGCTCCCAAGCCTGTATAGCCTGGTACTTGAGGCTTCTCCACAATAAACGTGCGGCTGGCTAAGGCTGTTTCTTTACTGAAGATTTTCGGGATGGATTCGGCATCATTTGCAAAATAGTATCTGCCTTTTCCTAACTCGGCAATCATCTCCAGCAGCCTCCTATCTGAATCATCCCCCAGCGCCACTGTTGAAACAGTAATATTTTCAGCTGTCATTTGTTGTAGCAGACCCTCGTAATCGTCGTCGAGTGCAGACTGCCCATCTGTGAGCAAGATCACGTGCTTGCGCTGTGTGTTCATCGCCTTTACACGTTCGTAGCCCAGCTGTAAGGCAGGGAAAATATCGGTCCCGCCATCCGCTTGAATTCTGCTGATCTGCTGTTGGATTTCATCCAGCTTCGTGACAGATTGTGGAGCTACGACATCCCATGGTGTATCGTCAAATGCGATCACCCCGATGTAGTCCTGTGCATTCATCATGGTTGTCGCTCGTATCGCGGCTTCCCTAGCCAGTGCCATCTTATCCGCACCTCTGGCATCAGAGCTCATACTGCCCGACTTGTCGATGACCAGCTGAAGTCCGAGCGAAGGGAGCTGTTCCTTCCCTTTTAAATCCATGTGAACAGGCAATGCTTCTTCGACTGGTGTCTGGAACCAGCCACCCATACCGAAGCTATCTTTACCACCTGTCATGATCAAACCAATGCCTAAATCACGTACAGCAGTCCGGATGCGTTCCATATCCGCATCAGTCATGCTAGTTGCGGGCACATCTGCCAGTACAATGGAGGCAAATTGCTTGTAGCCCTCAAGCTCCTTTGGCAGAAGGGCGAGATCGCGTAGCTCTACCTTGATATTGCCTGCTTCCAGCGCTTGAATGAGGTTGCTGGCGGCACCTGGATGCCCTTCGGCTACGAGTACAACTGGTGCCCCGGCTACCTGCGTATAGGCTGTTGCCTGATTGTTCGCGGCTACGGTATCTTGTCGTGGCTCGATTTCCACACGATAGCGATGGAAACCCTGCTGCATCGCTTTTTGCGAAAAAACGAAGCGATTGTTGCCTTTGCCAATCTGTACCGTTTGCTGACCAGCCTCGCGATTGCCTTCATACAGGCGAAGGATAGCCTCGGTCGCTATCGTACTCTCCACATCAACGGTGATGCCGTATTCCTCTCCCGCATACAGTCTTTGCGGCACCTGTACAGATGTAAGGACGACCTCATCCCCGCTTGGTTGCTGCAAGGATACAGCCTCTACAGCGATTCCTCGCTCCCTCGCCAGTCTTGTCTGCCGTGCTGCATCTCCGCTTGTTTCCAGACCATCTGTTAGCAAAACGACTTTTCCTCTGGCATTAGTAGGGATCATGGCAGACGCCAATCGGATTCCTTCTGCCAAATTGGTTGCATTTCGGTTGACATCCACGCCCAAGGGCTGTACCTCTTCGCGTATCGTCATCGGTTGATCGACCGCCGCTTCTGCACCTATTGCAATGACAGCATACTTATCCGCTGCCTGCTTTTGACCGACCGCCTCCCGCAAAAAGGAAAGAACTCGCGGATCGTCCTTCATGGAAGCCGATCGATCTACAACAAACACAATCGTTTTCGCCTGAACAGGTGTCAGCAGCTGTGTCCCTGCCAACGCCAAAACCAGAAGGAGGAACAAAAGCGAACGAATAGTAACAATTGTTGCCTTTCTGCCGATTGGCATTTGCTTTTGATGTCGCCACCAGCTGATGATGACGTACGCAACAGGAAGCAATAGCAACAGGAATAGCGGCTGTATAAAGTTAATACCCACGCTGATACACCCTCCATTCCACCAATAGCACCAAGAGAACAAACGCTGCCAACCAATAGGTCAACTCCTTCGTTCCCAGTGCTCCTGTTGTGTCAGTCGCTGTTGCTTCCTCACTCTCCTTTTGCTCTTCGGTATTCTTCCGAGCAACGCTCAAAGACTTTGGTGTAATGTTCGATTCTGCCTCATTCATTTGGACAGGAAAATACGTACTTTTGGTGCCTGTATCTATCTCTTCGTCAAGGCGATACAATCCGGTCAACTCCGGTAGCTGCATCGTTTTGGACGTGGCGTCCTCCGTAAGAGACTGCTGATGTCCATTCGGATACGTCAAGGTACGTGCTGTCGCTCCCGGTGAGAGTGGGAGGCTCAAGACCTCTCCCGGATGTGCCATAGGGATTGGGGCTGTTTGACCAGGTGACAGCCAGTTGACGACATTTTGCATGAAAATCGGAAAAGCAGGACGCAGTGGGAAGTCCGATGCATGCAAATCAAATCCGATGATGACTACTCGTCGACCGTCTATGATCCCGGCTCTGACCAGATCGACATCGCCTGCGCGTACCAATGGCTTCATACCAGGCATCTCGTCCAATGCGTATCCTTTGGCGATGTGCACATCTCGCCAATCTACGTGCTTGAGCAGCGGGTCATCCGGGGAAACTGGCCTTGGCTGTTGATCCAGTTCTTTTTCTCCGGCAAGCGGCAACCATTCTGTTTTCTTGTTCGGAGCAATCAACAAAAGATTTCCTTTTGGTAGCTGGTCTGGCACGACTCCGTCAAAAACCCACAGGTCACGCGCATCAGCCGCAGCATCCGGGGCCTGCTGAATCGTTTCCACCTCAAGACTTCCGACTGTCTGCAATACTTGATGGAGGAAGCGATTCCCCTCTGGCGAATAGAACGCTGCTTTTCCCCTCCCGGCAGCGAATGGAACACTCCACATGACATTATCCTGGGAAAGTCCATCCTGCTCCGGTTCGATGACTGCACGATAGACGCTAGACACCGCCAGCTTCTGAAACGAAAATGTCTGGGAGCTGCCTGCCCCAATCGCAAAAGAATCGGTATCCAGCAACTTGTCTTGCTCATCAAAAACCGTGACTTTTCCTTTCGCAGGCATACTGCCGTGATTGTCCACCCGCAGCAGTCCCTCTACCCCTTTTTCCGTTGGTTGGGTCACAAAAACACCGATTGACGTATTCTCACGGGTGCTTCCCATCTGCATGAACTGAAAGCTCCCGGAAAAAGCAGGGACTGAGCCTCCATCCAGCTTGCGTTCCCCGCTTCCGTCCCCCATCCAAACCACTCCACTGCCTGGTTCATTCTCTGCAATGGCTCCTGCCAAAGACAAGGCTGCGATTTGATCGGATGTCCCGGAAAAAGGAGCAAGCTTTTCGATGGCTTGCAAGAGCGGCTCTTTATCTGCACTGTTGGAAACTAAAACATTTGGCTCACGTCCTGCCTCAATGAGGGTCATCGTCTGTCCGCTTCCCAGCTTCTCTACGAGAGCTTTTGCTTGTGAAACGGCTCGTTCCAGCCGCGTCTCGTTTCCTTCCTTTGCCATCATGCTCCCTGATGTATCCACTACCAAAATCGTATGGTCCGATGTGATTCCCTCAGTGGGCACGGCCGGTCGGATCAAAGCCAGCACGAGCAAGCAGGCAGCGAGCAGTTGCAGCAGCAGCAACAGGTTGCGCCGCAGCCTTTCCCATGGTTTCACCGCTTCCCAGTTTTGCAACGTGCGCTGCCACAGGAGTGTACTAGGTATGACACGATCCTCTACTTTTCGCTTGAGCAGGTAAAGGACGATGATGGCCGGGATTATCAGCGCAAACCACAAGTTGCCCAAACCCATCCACTGCATGTTGTCTCTCTCCTCTCTAGCGAATCAAGCCGGCCTGACGAAAGACATGGAAGACAATCGATTCTAGAGATTGTTCCGCCTCTACAGACACGAAGGCGATTCCTCTTCCATAAGCAAACGCGGACAGTTCTTGTTGATAATCTTGCAAGCTCTTGTGATACTCTTCCATCAAAAGGCTGGTCAAGGATGCTTCTTTTGCCTGCCCGGTCTCTGAATCGATCAACCGCAGCTCTCCCGCATACTCGGGCGCAAGCTCTTCTTTGGAAAGCACCTGAACCAGCGTAACCTCTTGTTTGGCCGCCTGCAAATAGGCGATGCCTTCCGTATAGCCTGACTCAAACAAAAAGTCCGACAGCACGATGGATGTGCCAGCTTTGCCCCTCACAGCCCCGGGCTGGCGCATTGCGGTTTGTATATCACCTGCTCCCCCTTCTTGCAGGGAAGATAGGAAGCTGAGTAAGCGATGCGCCTGGCTCTTTCCTTGCAGCCCGGTAAGTGCTGCCGTAATGCGGCTGTCAAATGCATAGACTGACACATGATCGAGGTGACACAGGGACAAATAGCCAAGAGCCGCGGCAATCTCGACAGCACGGGTCAGTTTGTTCGGTTGCCCGTAGCTCATCGAACGACTGCAATCGATATACAAGTTCACATGAAGCTCGGTCTCATCCAAGTACTTTTTCAAAAACAGCTTGCCTGAACGGGCATACGCATTCCAATCGAGCTGCCGCAAGTCATCGCCGGGAACATACGCCCGAAAGTCTGCGAACTCCATGGAACTGCCCAATTGTCTCGCCCTTCGCTTTCCTGCCTGGCTGCCGCTGACCGCTTTGCGACTAGCCATCTGCATTCGCTCCAGTCTGGCGAGCCATGACGGATCAAGCAGGTGTTGATTCATACCTTCTGTGTCCCCAGTTCGTCCAAAATATCCATAATGACGCGGTCTGGTCGGATTCCGTTTGCCTCTCCTTCAAAATTGAGGAAAATTCGGTGGCGCAACGCTGGCAAAGCAACTGCTGTCACGTCCTCGTACGCCAGATTGTATCGCCCAGCCAGTAATGCACGTACCTTTGCCAAGGAGACAATCGCCTGCACGCCACGCGGACCAGCACCGTTACGCACATATTTGTTCACCGAAGCAATGGCCAACTCCCCCGGATGCGTCGCTAAAAGCAGCTTCACGGCGTAATCCAGCACCGCATCGGCAACCAGCACTTCACGCGCTGCCTGCTGAATCTCAGCAATTTGCTCGGCTGAGGCCACTTTTTCCACGGTGATCACCTGACTCGTGGTCGTTTGCCGCACGATCATTTTCAGTTCTTCTTCCGTCGGATACGGCACGTCGATCTTCAATAAAAAGCGATCCATTTGCGCTTCTGGCAACGGGTATGTCCCTTCCTGCTCCAGTGGGTTCTGGGTCGCGAGAACGAAGAACGGCTCCGGCAGCGAACGAGTCACTCCTCCAGCTGAAACGGTTCGCTCCTGCATGGCCTCCAATAGGGCGCTTTGCGTCTTTGGCGTCGCCCGGTTGATTTCGTCAGCCAGCACGACGTGAGCGAAGATCGGCCCATGTTGGAATTGGAAGGACTGCTGTCCCTTCTCGTCGACCAACAGGATGTTCGTTCCCGTAATGTCTGTCGGCATCAGGTCCGGAGTGAACTGGATCCGCTGAAACGACAGCTCGAAGGCTTGGGACAGCGTCCGAACAAGCAGCGTTTTGCCCAATCCGGGTACGCCTTCCAAAAGCGCATGTCCTCCTGCAAACACGGCCCACAGAAGTTGCTCGACCACATCTTTTTGTCCTACCAATACCTTTCCAATTTCCTGCCTGACAAGCTCTACTCGCTGCAAGCAATCCTCAAGCGTTTGCTGCGCCATCGCTGTGTCTCCTTCCTGTTGTTGAATGATCTAAGGCTCTATTTTGCTGAAGTAATCCTTCACGATCTGTTGATAATCGCCGGGAATACTGCCTTTTTCCATACTCTCACGGGCAAATTGCTCATACTGACCGTAAACCTCCTCGTACGGCAACGTTCCACCGGAGGTAACTTGTGTGTTTCCGCTTTGCTGTGACTGGGAAGGTCCTGACCCGAGTGAGCCTCCGACCGTATCAACGGGTCCTTTGTCTCCACCTATGCGATCTGCCGGGATGGTAACGAGCTCGTGTTTGCCTTTTCCTAACCCGGAGCCACCGCCTTGACCGCTTCCATTTCCGCTTCCATTTCCGTTCCCATTGCCGTTCCCGTTGCCATTTCCGTTGCCATTGCCATTGCCGTTTCCATTCCCAGGCTGGTTTGCCGCGCTCGCCCCTTGATTCGGATTGGTACCTGCTCCCGGTGTCGCCGCTGATGGCTGATTGCCAGGTGACCCAGATGCTGGAGTCGCCTGTCCTTTTGCTGCCGTTCCTGCCGCAGATCCACTCGCCCCAGCATTTCCTGCTTGTGTGCCTGCACTGGCAAGCGTCATTTGCGACTGATTGAGCGAGGCCGCGGCATGTATAGCTGCGAGCATGGCTTGCTGAGATTGCTGGATGTCCGTCATGGCTTGCATCAAGCTGTTCTCGAGTGCCGTCATCGCTTGAGGCGCTTGCCCTTGGGCTGTTTGCTGGGCTGCCTCTGCCAGTTGTTTGGCGATATCCTCCAGCTCCTTCGAGTCGACAGACTCTGCCTCTTTTTTCAATTGCTCTGCTGCACTTGCGAGTTCACGGGCGATCTCTTCCCGCTCTTTTTGCGGCATGCTTTCCATGGCCTTTGCCATTTGTGCCAGAGCCTCGGTCATCGCTTGTCGATCTTTCGCTTCCATCGCACCAGCCAAGGCTTTTGTCCCTTCTTGATTACCCAAGCTGCGCTGGAGTGCCTGCAGCGCTTTTTCTTTGCGCTGCTCTGCATCTCTGACCTTCTCCAATTGTTTTTCCGCAGCGCGCAAGGCATTTTGACGTTCTGCCGGGTCGTCTGCTTTCGCCAAAGCCTTTTTTGCCTGCTCCAGCATTTCCTCCAGCTGCTTTTTCTGCGCGTCCGTTAAGTCTGTATTCTTTTTCACGTCCTGTTTGATTGCCTCTACTTCTTTCTCTACCTGCGCGATGGCTTTCTTCTCCTCTGCCATCTGGGCCAGTCGCAAGTCTTGAGGATTGGGCCAAAGAAACAGCACCAAGCACATCAATAGCAAGCTGCTTGTGACATACACCTTTCTTTGGATCTGCGACCAGATGCGGACACTCTCCACGATTTGCGGCAAATTTTTACGCAGATGCTGCAAGGCGTCTTCCCTCTGCATACCTGCTACCATCGACTGATTCTCTTGATTCTCCCATGCTGTGACGACTCGCTGGGCCAAACCATTACCGTCTGCCACTTGTGCACATTGGAGCCAGGTAGGGCGCATCCAAAGCGCGCGTGCCAGACCTGTGATGACAACAAGCACTGGCAGCACAACCGCGATCCAATGGTAAAACGGAATTGGCCAGATACGGGCAAGAAGGAGGAGGACCAGACTCGCCCCTATTCCCCACAAACCATAAACTGTTAGCTGCTGTATCCATACACGCAAGCCCAATTGCTTTCGAATGGGTGCAAGCAGTGACTTCAGCTCGTCGTTCGCTCTAGAGGTAAACATGGCTTATTGCTCCTCTTTTACTTTGCGAAATCTCGGTTTCACTGGCTGAATGAGATAAATGGAAAGTAACAGGCAGAACAGTGTAATGGACCCGAAAAACAGGCAGTAAACCGCGTACGGGTCCACATTCCCAATCCTGATCTGCGGCCCTTCTTCAAAAATGTTCAACATTGCAAACAATGGGTTAAAATTATGCATGAGATTGGGCCAGTCTGGCATAGTCGCGGATGGCATGTTACCGGACCGACGCTGGTACCGAATGAACTCTTTGATAATTTCCGCCAGTATGCTCGACCCGATCGCAGATCCGAACACCACGGCATAAGTGACAACCGTAGAGATACCAGTCCGTTTGATCAGCGTGGACATGAGCACACCAATGCTGCCGATACCGAACATCGTAATGATGTAAAAGCCAAACACCTTGATGACTTGTGCAGGTGAAATTCCCCCATACAAAAAGACGATGGCATAGAGCGGGATGGTCGCAATGACCAGAAAGGTCATGAAGCTGAGCGATGCCAGCCATTTGCCTAAAATCAATCGTGTGGCGCTGACATTCGTGGTCAACAGCACACTCAACGTCTGGCGTTCGCGTTCACCGGAAATCACACCTGCCGTCAGTCCCGGCACGACGAAGCCGATCATCCCGAGCTGAAACACAGACAGCATCATGAACAGCTCCCGTGTATCGTTCGGGTTGTAATAGCTGCCACCGTTTGTCATAAAGAAAATGATCGTGAGCGTCATTGCGCCCAAAACGAGCAAATATAACAGGATGATCCACGGTGACCGATTGGTTCGCATCCGCATTTTCCATTCATTGAACAAGACAGGGTTGTGAAATCGTCTCAAGTTGCTCATGAGCCCACCCCTTTCGTAATTTCCAGGAAGATTTCTTCCAAATCACCTACTGCCTCATTAAACGCGGCAACAGGATAGCCTGACACCGCAAGCTCCCGCAGCAGCTCAACCTGTTCTTCGTCATTGCCTGAAAAGCCTGCAACGACCCAGTTCCCTTCACGTGTCACCCTGGTAATGACGGGCATTTCACGCAGGCGCGTCATTGCTTCCTCAACCCGATCTAACAGGCGAATGCGCAATACCCGCTGTTCTTGCATTTTCGAGTAAATCTCATCGACTCGTCCAAAGGCAACCAGATTGCCTTCCTCCACAATCCCGATGACGTCGCACATCTCCGCCAGCTCAGGCAATATGTGCGAGCTAATGATAATCGTCTTGCCCATATCCCGCAGTTCCTTCAGAATCTCCCGCAGCTCGATGCGTGCACGCGGGTCCAAACCAGAAGCCGGTTCATCCAAAATGAGTACCTCCGGATTGTGAACCAGCGAGCGGGCCAGTCCGAGGCGCTGCTTCATTCCCCGCGACAATGAGTCAACGTAGGCATCCCGCTTGTGCGTGAGATTCACCAGCTCCAATAACTGCGGAATGATTTGTTTTCGTTCAGCTGCCGGAATATCGTAGTTCGCAGCGTAAAAATCAAGGTACTCTTCTGCTGTCAAATTGTCGTAGACACCAAAAAAGTCTGGCATGTAGCCGATCAGCTTGCGCACTTCCTTTGGATGCCTGGTCACTTCGTAGCCGCCTACGTATGCTTTCCCACTGGTCGGCTCCAATAAAGTCGCCAGAATGGACATTGTCGTCGATTTTCCTGCCCCGTTCGGACCGACGAAACCAAAAACGGTACCCTTTTCAATTTCGAGCGAAAGTCCTTTTAACGCTTCCATTTTGCCGTAGCGCTTGCGCAAATTTTGGATCTGGATCACTTCTTGCTCACCTTCCCTTCCACACTGACACTTGGAACCCCAATGTGGCGTTCGTCCTCAAACTGGTGGGCAAATTTGATGCGGACAATGCCGTCGCCCGAAACATAAGTAGTGGTCTTGTCTCTTGACATGACGTTGTTCATGAATGCTTTTTCAAATGGTTCGAAAGCTTTTGTCTTCCAGTTGTACACCTCTTTTTCAAAGGTCGTATTGTCCTCTGACCAGGTGTACAGATACAAATTGCTGATAGTAAGCTCCTGTCCTTCCTGATTCAGATTGATATCAAACGTAATATCCCCGGCAGGGAGTCGAAAACCATCGCCGTAATCATCTACCGGAACAGAGCTGCCCGACATCGTCACATCAAATGATCCCGTCGGATAATAAATGTGTCCGTCCTTGGATGGATTTACTTGCAGCGTCGAAGTGACCATCGCAATGCTGCTGTTCTCCGTATTTTCGTTTGGTACGACAGCCTCAACAACTTGCTCATCAGTCCAGCCCACGAGTTTTACCACTTCAGACGGACCGCTACGTCTGTCCAGCATGTCCAGCATTTCCACGATGAGTTGTTCACGCGTTTCTGTTTCATAGCCATTCGATTGCAGGTGCTGCGGCAGCGCATTCCCCATATTCATCCGATGTTTGTTCCGCCTTGCTTGATGTTGAGAGGCAAACGGCAAGTTCACTTCGATACTGCTGCCAGCCGCCAGCTGCGGAAACTCTTGTACCGTTATACCTGTCGAGATCGTCACATCTCGCAGCGAGTACTTCGTATGGTTCGTCACAGTTCCTTTTAGTGCGCCGTTCTCATACGACAGATTCGATTCTATTTTCCCTACGTCTGATAAGGTTTGCTCTGTCGCAACCTTGCGCATCGACCAGAATTCTACATCTCGGAAATCAATATGAGTCTGATCTGGCTGTATGGAAATCCACGTTTTCGGAACTTGATCGGTATAATTTCTTTCAATGACAGGCTGGGTCATGCCCTCTCCCTTTAAAGTCAAACGATAGTCGTCATTACTCGGTACGAATAATGCGGTAACACTCACCGTATTCGCCTGTCCGTTGTTTTGCAGCTCCACATAACCTACCTGGTGCAGCTTTACACCCACACCCCGCTGGATGGCACCAATCGAGAAGATTCCGATTCCCGCCAACACCGAAAGGGCAGGGACGATCACCCACATGTAGCTTTGCTTGCGGCCTCTCCGCAAAATATAGAAAAGAACTGGCCCGACAATCAGGGCATAAATTCCGAAAAATACTGCGAACCAGCCAACCTCCGGAATTTTCAAGGATGGGACGCGATCAGCAGCATCCCGAAGCGGCCATACGTCTTCGATCATGCTCCTATTTGAAGCATTGCTTAAAGAACCAAAAGCCTTTACTAATGTATCTGCCCAAAAGCGGCTGTTTCCTGCCCAGCTGGCTACTGGTTCCGCCGCCAAATCATAGGCGACGTACAATACTTTTCCGGCTCCCACGTTATGTACAGCCATCAGCGGAATATTTCCTTCGCTATACAGAACTTTCCCTGCCTTCAATGTCCCATTGCTTACAGTAAAGGGGGATGTCAGTGCAATCGGATTGGTCTTATCCACTTTTAAACTAGAAAGTGTCTGTACACTCGTCACTCCTGTCACTTCTACTGGTGACAAATCACTCAAAACGCCTCCGGATTTCTTGTACTGTGCTCCTCCAGCTAAAATCAGCATCCCGCCTGATTTTGTCCAATCCCGAATTGCTTTGATCTGCTGTTCATTCAATGAATCCAAAGCAAAATTGTTGATGACGAGCATATTCATCATCTGGAGCTGTGTACCTGTCACTGGCATATTGTCTGCCTTCATCGTCAATAGCTGGACAGGGTTATGATTAGAGCCTTTCGGCAGTACACCAAGGAAGTTAGCTGTATCGGGATTTTCTGCCAACACACCGATCATCAGCGTATCTTCGCTGTATGAACTGCCTGTTATTGGCGTTTGCGCGATCACTTTGTTATCTTGCATCAAGGCCACATAAGAACTACTTTGCAGCTCTGATCCAGGAACGATAATCGTTGCCTGCTTGGTCACTCCGCTTGCAATGGAAACCGGCTGATAATTGGCAACTGCGAAGCGACTGTCTACCCGTTCTCCAGTGGCGACAAAAAGCTCCCCTTCGATATCCGCCCCTCCATTTTTCACCGTGACGACAACGGGAACCATCCCCGTTTCCCTGTACTTCCCTTCAATTCCGACTGTTACTCCTAGCTGAATGTTTCCCTCTGCCAAGGCTGTCCTCGTTAATCCTAAAGGAACACCTGCTACTAACAGGAGGAACGCACAGAAGGCCAGGAGCCATCGCTTACACTGCGCCGTTTTCATTCATTCAAAACCTCCACGGACCATTCTTTTTTCTTCCTATCTTTTCTACTCATACAGTTATTGACGTTATTTCCAGACAAATAGCTACAATTTTTTTCAAAAATGAAGTCGATGGATCGACAAGGGCGAAAGGATTTTTAGACACCTGTTGGGAAATTATTCTCATAACATGGAAGTTGCCATCCCCAAGCAGGTAGGCTTAGTCGGACTCGTTTTTGGTGCACGAGCAGGGGTAATCACGATTCGGGCAGAAATCATGAATCAAGAGCAGTTTGGCTGGGGAATTTGTGTGAAGGCAAGACATAATGAAAAATAGAAAAAACGTCAGGATCATGCTCTGACGTTTTTTCGTATTCCTTCTATGACATGCCATACCCTACATCCTGAAGTCTCGCCGTATCAAACATATCGGCTATCGCCTGATGCACATGAGGCGGGTGCTCCGCCAGTCGATGACACAAGTACAAGTACCACTCTGTCCCATACGTGAGGTACAAGCGCACTTGAACTCCTTTTTCTCGCAAAGCATGAGCCAGCTCAGGGCGTACCCCGTATAACAGCTCGACCTCTACATTCGGTCGATGCAAATAGTCTCGACCGTCTAGCTCGTCCACAATCGTTTGGTCGTGCGTGGCGAGTGAGCATTCACGCCCAGCTCGTACACACATATCAGCCAGCTCCAGGTATCGTTCGTTCAACTCCACTGAACGCCCCAATGCGATTTCCTGAGGTTCCTTGAATGCGCCTTTAACCAAACGAATTTTCCCTGGGAGTCCGAGCACCCGTTTCACATCATCCAGCGAGCGGTGCAAATGTGCTTGAATCGTAATGCCCACATTTTCATGTCGCTGTGCCAAGCGCTCATACATGCTAATGATCGCCTCTGTTTTCGCCGATTCCTCCATGCTGATCATCAAATAGTGGCCGTTATGTCTCGCCCGCTCCGCCAACTCTTCTACGTGGGTAAACGCCTGCTCTTTATCCAGTAACAAGCCGAGATGGGACAGATCAAAGGATATTCCGACTGGTTTATGTAGTTGGGAGCAATCCGCAGTTAGCGCCAGAAATTCCCGCTGCGCTTCATGTACAATCTGCGAATCCAGCGTATTTTCACCAATGTGTTCCATTGATAGACGGTAGCCCAATTTTTCCAAGCGTTGGGCTATTTTTATTGCATCCGCTCGCGTTTCGCCTGTCACATAACGTTTCGCAGCAGTCAAAAGCAACGGATATAGCAAGGGCGATGTTCTGACCGCTTCCTTGATTCGTTCATCACGGGCGATTGTACGCAAAATGTCTGCCGTTCTTCTCTCTTCTGGTGTCATCCTTCTCTCTCCTTTGGCAATGGCAACCTCTTCTCTTCTATCACCCTACCATGGTACGCTTGTATGGATTAGGTCCAGTTTCCCACAATTTCGAGAGGACCAGTTGCGAAAGGAGGCTCACACGGCTTGCTCTGGATAACCATTGACCGAGAGAAACCGATTCCGTTAATCAGACAAATTTATTCTGAATTGCGCACAAAGATTTTGAGCGGAGAGCTTACAGCCGGCTTCAAGCTTCCATCTACCCGAAAAGTAGCAAGCGAACTGCACCTCTCTCGCAATGTGGTACTAGAGGCGTACGAGCAGCTACTGGCCGAGGGCTACATCGAGAGCAGACGTGGCTCCGGGTATTTCATTGCCTCGGGCATTTATTTGGAACAGCACGCCCGGATGACAGAAGCTGGGGCTGGGTTGCCGAAAGTGGATCAGCATTTCAACGAAGCCGAGAGCAAGCTAATCGATTTTCGTTCTGGTGTTCCTGCTCTGGAGCACTTTCCTCGCAACCTCTGGGGCAAAACTGTCCAACGAGTCTGTCAGGAAGCACCGCTGTCAGTCTTTGGCTATAATCGTCCCGAGGGACGTACGGAGTTGCGCACGATTTTGTGTCGCTATTTGTATCGAACGCGCGGCGTGCAATGCGACCCCGAGCAAATCATTATGACATCCGGGGCTACTCAGGCGCTCACCCTGATTGCCAATGTGCTTCTTCGTCCTGATAGTCACGTAGTCATCGAGGACCCGATCACGCACGATATCCAGAGTATATTCACCAGGACAGGCGCTCGTTTACTGCCTGTTCCGACAGATGGCTACGGGATGGATATGGAACAGCTACCGTCATTATCTGCCCATCGCCCTCGCTTCGTATTTGTCACGCCTTCCCATCAGTTCCCGCTCGGCGGCACCATGCCCATCCAGCGAAGACTTCAACTCATTCGTTATGCACGGGAAGCTGACTGCTACATTGTCGAGGATGATTACGACAGCGAGTTTCGTTACGAGACTGCTCCTATCAGCTCCATTCAGGGACTTGCCTCGGAGCGTGTTATCTACATCGGTTCCTTTAGCAAAATCCTTTCTCCCGGACTGCGCCAGGGATACCTCGTCCTTCCAAAAGCATTGGTAGCTTCCTATCAACAGGCAAAATGGCTATCCGATTTGCATGCCCCTTCGATTGATCAGCTTGCCCTCGGGATTTTTATCGAGGAGGGGCATTTAGAGAAATACGTGAATCGCGTAAAAAAGCTGTACAAAAAACGCCGTCAATGCTTGATTGATGCTCTTAAACTGGCTTTTGGTGATGGTATTCGCATTTGGGGGGAGGCCGCTGGACTGCACATCGTAGCAGCTTTTCCCACGGTTCACTTCACACCTGACGTCCTGGCTGCGCTGGAGCAAGCCGGAGTGCGTGTCTACCCGGTCGAGGAACACGCCATTGTCAAAGGCAATCATACGGATAAAATCATTCTCGGATACGGCAATACCAATGAGGCACAGATCGAAGAAGGGGTCGAGAGAATCAGGGCTGTTTTAACGAGAATGCTTGCATCTCTTGATTCACCATGATTTCCACCCTCTTTCCCTAAAAGAAGAGCCAAATCTCTCGAATCCCTCTCAAGATTTGGCTCTCGTTCTACTACTTATCTGTTAGCGAAAGCGTCCGCAGCAGCCAGGAGGGCACCAACGACAGTGATCCGGGCATCTCCGTCTGTGGTCAAACTCCCAACTCCGGTAAGGTCTCTGCCATTCTCCTCCACGATCCCATCCTGGTGGCCGATCCCGATCTCTTTGCCAAGGGTAATAAGAAGAATGTCCTTCCCGCGAAGAGTACGAGGATTGCCATTGAGAGCTTTGAAAGTTCACGCAACCGCCTTCTTTCCTCTTATTTTTGCTGACTATATGTGTATATGCACGGTGACATTCATCCGCATAGACTACTGACCGTTATCCAAATAAAAGGGTATCTACCTACCTCCTCTATCTATCGTCATCTACCTATTTTCTTATCGGACAAGCACCAAAAAACCGGTATTCCTACGAACAGGAATGACCGGCTTTTGACTACTCTACTAGGCTCTTATGATTTCGTCCACAGCTCTCTGCGAGAAGTGGTTACAGATGTCGCACCTGCAAGAATAGCGCGATCGACATCTTCCATTGTACGAATAAAGCCTCCAGCGATAACCGGAATCTTGGTTCGTACAGTGATTTCTTCGATCAGATGGGGAATGATTCCTGGCAAAACCTCGACGTAATCCGGCTTGGTTCTCTCCAGCTGGGTAAGGCTGCTATCTAATGCCATCGTATCAATGAGAAAAAGTCGTTGGATCGAAATGAGTCCTTTTTTCTTGGCGGCAAGGACGGCACTGTTCCGTGTGGTGATGATTCCTTCGGGCTGTGCTTCTTGCGCAAGAAACTCCATCGCATATTCATCAGACTTCAAGCCGTCTATGAGATCAGCATGGATCAGCAGTTTTTTCCCGAACGCTCTGGCCCGTTTCCCCAGTGGCTTTACTTGCGCTACATGAGCATTCAGCAAAATAATGCGCTCGTAGCTGCTTTCCATGAGTTCATCAAATTCCTTTAATGTCCGGGCTGCAGGAAGTATGACTTGATTGATCTGGTTTGCCAATCACGAATCACCCCTATTGAAATGTTTTCGCAAGATGATATTCCTCTTCAAACGCTTTTATTTCATGTTCTTTTCTCTCATCCGACCATTGCAGCTCATGAGCGAGCTCTTCTCCCACCATTCGATACATAGGCTCCAGTGTATCCCTCTCGAAGAATAGTCTGCCACTGCGACGAATGAGAAAATCGCTCAAGGTCATGACCATTTCTTCTTCTACAGCGTAGCGCAGTTCTGCTTTCAACAGTGCTTCAATTGGAGACACATTTTGAGCATTTTGTGTCAAAATCTCCTGGCACATGGTTACGATTTGCTCACTGTTGCTTCCATATTTTCCAACCAGAACGCGGATTTGTTCCTCGGTGATTCCCCATTGGCGAAGTCGCTCTGCCTGTGCTTTCACAAATACAGGAATCTTGGCCGCGGATTCAAATTTTCCGCCAGCGAGAACGATTTTGTCTGTCTGGCAAGCTTTAAATGCTCTGCCTTCTTCTTCAGTCAACTGCTTGGCCACCACATCGACAATGCGCTCGGCCATCTTGCGGAAGCCCGTCAATTTTCCACCTGCGATTGTAATCAGCCCACTCTTGGAATAAAAAATCTCGTCCTTGCGTGACAATTCGGATGGAGACTTGCCATCTTCGTGGATCAGCGGTCTGAGTCCTGCCCAGCTGGAGCTGACATCCTCTTCCGTCAGCTTCACAGAAGGGAACATCTCATTCGCGGCATTCAACACATACTCCATGTCTTCTCTCGTCACCGTTGGCCGCTCCAGCACACCTTTGTAATTCGTGTCAGTAGTACCGATATACGTACTGTTATTGCGCGGAATGGCAAACAGCATGCGCCCGTCGGATACATCGAAATAAACGGCCTGCTTCAATGGAAGTCTGTTATATGGCACCACCAGATGGACACCTTTTGTCAGGTGGAGGCGCTTGCCGTACAGGGAGTGGTCTTTTTCTCGTAGCTGATCCACCCAAGGTCCTGCTGCGTTGACGATTTTTTTGGCATGGAGGGAGTACTCCGCACCCGTGAGCAAATCCTTCGCGTTAATCCCGATAACTTTGCCGTTTTCATAAATAAAGCCAGTGGCTTCGGTGTAGTTCACGCAGAGTGCTCCGCGCGAGCTTGCTGTTTTCATGACCTCAACGGTGAGCCTAGCATCATCTGTCCGGTATTCGAAATAGAGCCCGCCGCCCTTGAGAATATCTCGGCGCAATAGCGGTTCTGCCTCCACGGTTTTCTGTTTGTTCAGCATGATGCGTCGTTCTTTTCTTTCGACTCCAGCCAGCACATCGTACACATACAAACCAACAGAGGTTGCCAGTTTGCCATAGGTGCCATTTTTCACGATGGGCAAAATCATTTTTTCCGGGATGACGATATGTGGCGCATTGCGATACAAAATAGCTCGCTCCCGGCCTACTTCCCGCACCAGCTGCACATCGCCCTGCTTCAAATAGCGCAATCCTCCATGAACGAGCTTGGTAGAGCGACTGCTAGTGCCCGCAGCGAAGTCCTGTTTTTCTACGAGTCCAACGCTAAGACCTCTCGCGGCTGCGTCGAGGGCAATACCTGCTCCCGTCACCCCACCGCCAATTACCAAAAGATCGAGCTGTTTGTTTGCCATTTTATCCAGACAAGCCTGGCGTTGACTTGATGATAGTGCATGTTGATCGTTCATCGTTCTTCTCATCCTTTCTAAAAGAAAAAGACAGCCAATATCCAAAAGAAGCAATGCAATGTCATTGCTCTTCTGATACTGGCTGTCTCCGTAGTCTCCACAGCATGATTAACTTATCTTTAACTTTAGACCTCTTTTACGCAAAAATCAATGCCTAATCTTGTAACCCATCGTTGCCGTAACCGCTTGCTTCCAACCTGCGTACAGCCTCTGGCGCACTTCCTCCGCCATATCTGGTGAGAAGGAGCGCTCCACCACTTTATTATTCACAATATCTTCCTTGCTACCCCAATACCCGACAGCAAGCCCTGCCAGGTAAGCTGCTCCCAGTGCGGTCGTTTCATTGACACGTGGACGCTCTACCTCTGTATTCAGGATATCGGACTGGAACTGCATCAAAAAGTTATTCGCCACGGCACCACCGTCTACCGCCAGCTTTTGCAGCCGGATGCCGGAATCAGCCTCCATCGCTTCAAGCACATCCCGTGTCTGATAAGCCAAAGACTCCAGCGCTGCCCGAATCAAATGATCTTCGGTCGTTCCACGGGTCAAGCCAAAGATCGCCCCTCTCGCTTCCATATCCCAATACGGCGCTCCCAAGCCAACAAAGGCTGGAACCATATAGACACCATCTGTGCTGTCAACAGCGATTGCGTGTTTTTCTGAATCCGAGGATTTTTCGATCAGCTTGAGTCCGTCACGCAGCCATTGAATCGCCGCACCAGCCACAAAAATACTGCCTTCCAGGGCGTATTCTACCTTGCCATCCACGCCCCAAGCAATGGTTGTCAACAGCCCGTTTTTAGATGCAACTGCCTTTTCTCCGGTATTCATCAGCATGAAGCAACCTGTTCCGTATGTGTTTTTTGCCTGCCCTTCCGCAAAGCACGCCTGCCCAAACAAAGCGGCCTGCTGGTCTCCGGCAATCCCGGCAATCGGAATCTGGAATTCGAAGAGCTTCTCGTCTGTGTAGCCGTACATTTCGCTGGAAGGACGGACAGCTGGCAGCATGCTTTTCGGAATTTGCAGCATGTTCAACAGCTCGTCGTCCCACTCCAGGGAATGAATATTAAACATCAACGTGCGCGAAGCATTGGAATAGTCGGTCACATGCACAAGACCATTGGTCAGCTTCCAAATCAGCCACGTATCAATGGTTCCAAACAAGAGGTCGCCTCTCTCGGCTCGCTCCCGTGCTCCCTCCACATGATCGAGCAGCCATTTTACCTTTGTGCCAGAAAAGTAAGCGTCAATCAACAATCCTGTCTTTTCACGAACGGTTTGCTCATAGCCTTGCTCTTTCAACTGGTTGCAAATATCGATGGACTGTCTGCTTTGCCATACAATCGCATGGTGGATTGGCTTTCCTGTGTGCTTATCCCATACCACAGTTGTTTCCCGCTGATTGGTAATCCCGATTCCTGCGATTTCTTCCGGTTTCACATGATTCTCCAGTAAAACCGCTTTCAAAACTTCCAGCTGTGATTCCCAGATTTCCTCGGCATTGTGCTCCACCCAACCCGGCTTCGGATAGATTTGTGTGAATTCCTTCTGGGCAACTCCGATAATGGCACCTGATTTATCGAATAAAATAGCGCGAGAGCTCGTGGTTCCTTGATCGAGAGAAAGCATATATTTATTTTCCATGATAACTGTTCCTCCTTCACTCATTTGGAATCGCCTTCATTCTTACCTTTATGTCTAGGAACGCGCACTTTCGGATGCGATTCGCTCCTTGCTGCCGATTGATTTTTTGGTTGTCATGCCGACCGCGATGGCAATCACCATAAAAGCCGCTAATGCTATTACACCTGTCAGCGAATGGTCTGTAAACGTCCATTTGTAAAAAAATGCTCCACTTACAGCTCCAATGACAGGTCCAACAACAGGAATCCATGCGTAGCGCCAGTTGGACTTTCCTTTACCGTGGATGGGCAAGAGAGCATGGGCGAGGCGAGGGCCAAGGTCACGGGCTGGATTGATCGCATAGCCGGTAGTACCACCAAGAGACAAACCGATTGCGACAATCAGGAAGCCAACGATAAACGGATTGAGTCCTTCTGCAAATTTATTCGCTCCGATCGCCAGTAGACCGAGCACTAAGAAAAACGTACCTAAAATTTCGCTGAAGAGATTGGCGACTGTATGAGGAATCGCGGGACCTGTTGCAAATACCCCCAATTTGGCTCCTGCATCATTCGTCTCACGCCAATGCGGGTAATAAAAGATCCAGACAAACGTCGCACCCATAAATGCCCCAATCAGTTGAGCCGCTATATAGCCCGGCACATGCTCCCACGGAAATTGTCCGATGCTGGCCAGTGCAATGGTAAGTGCTGGATTCAAATGCGCTCCGCTAATGCTTCCTACTGCATACGCTCCGCACGCAACTGCCAGTCCCCAGCCCAGCGTAATCACAATCCAACCGCCGTTTTGGGAATACGCCTTTTTCAAGTTCTGTCCGGCGCAAACACCTGCCCCCAAAATGATCAAGATCATTGTCCCGATCAATTCCCCTACATAAATAGACATGCCCCATCCTCCCCCTTTTCGGAAAAATTGTAAAACAACTCCCGTAAAGCGCTTACAATTTGCCAACTCCTTTGTGGTTTGACTGGCAAGAAAATAAAAAAGCTAATACTCGCAACACAAGAGCAAATGCCCTCATTTTGCAAATATTAGCTGATCTCCCAATCTCCACAGCACTATTAACTTAAGACTTACTATATAGCCATGGCTCAAAATTTGTCAAGAATCCCTTTCCTTCACTTTTGCCAGTTCTCGCATCAAGCCCGGCAAAAAGAATAACGGGTAAATCAGCAGGTACAGGTTCGGAATCCACCAGGACCAATCAAAATCTGCCTTGAACGCCCAAAAAGCGATTGCCTGCAAACCCGAGCAGGACGTCAAAACAAGTGACAGCATGGCGAGTGGCTTCCAAATGTGCCGTACTCTGCGATAGGCGTACAGACTGGCAAAGCCCGTGATGGAAATGAAGATATCCAATGGGAAAAAGGACAGGTTCCATGCGAGCAAATGGGGGTTGTAGTAATCCTGATACAGATATTCCACGGGGAGAAGCTCCAAAAATGTAATGAGCCAGTATGCGACAAAAGCCACATCGGTGACCCAAAAGAACACGAGCATGGTCCTCACATTTTTCTCACTCATTTGGCCTCAGCTACCCCTGTATCTTTGGAAGGTTGCGCATGAGAAGTGTCTCCCAGATTCAACAGTACACAACCCACGATGATCAGTCCGACAGCAATTACTTTTTTGACAGTGAAGGCATCCTTAAAGATCACCACACCAATGACCGCGATGATTGCTGTGCCAAGACCCGACCAGATAGCATAGGCAGTCCCGACCTCCATTTCCTTGAGCGCCAGGCTCAGCGACGAGAAGCACAAAATATAAAAGATAAACATCATCACACTGGGGACAGGCTTGCTCAGGCCGTCAGACAGCTTCATGGATGTTGTTCCAGCCACCTCTAGTAAAATCGCCATTAATAGATAGACCCAACTCATTATGTTCCTCCTGCTTACTTGTTTGAAGATGAAGAATCTACGATGCCACCTAATAAAATATCGATGACGGCATCCAGCGCTTCGCCAATCGTCACACGATGCTGGTTCGCCAACTGTTGATCAATTAGCTGGTTGAGCGTTCCGGTATACATCTGGATCAAGATCGGAAGCTGGATACGACGAAACACGCCTTCTTCTACCCCTTGCTCCAGAATGATCCGAACATGCTCCCACTCCTGCTGATTGAACTCGTCGATCAGCTTCCATTGCTCGGGATAGTAGCGCTTCAGCTCATACCACACGCGCAGGTCCGTTCGCGAGAAGTTGTTCGGCACCAGTGCCAAGAGCTGCCGCATCTTCTCTACCAAATCGAGGTCACGATCATGCAAAATCTGATCTTCCGCTTTACGCAAATCCTCGATGTTTACTTCAATGACCTTGGTAATCAAGGCTTCTTTCGATGGAAAGCTCGCATACAACGTCTTGGTGCTAACGCCTGCTCGCCGAGCTAAATCGGACATCGTAAAACGGACGCCCTTGGTCTCAATCTCATGATAGGCGCATTGAAGGATACGCTCCTGCATGTTTTTACCCCCTTTCGAAAACAAGGAAAATATTTTGTTTTTCATATTTTCCAAAAGGTACTCTTAGCATAACGGCGTACGCATGCCTTGTCAACAATCACCAAACCACACTTGGCTCAGTGCCTCGATACCCGGATCGATTTTTTCCAAAGGAATGCCCGCGAAGCCGAGGAAAAACTCTTTTGGCAAGGGATTGGGTGGCACCAGCCATGTAAACGATGCGGACGAGGCTCTCACGCCTGCTTGAATTGCCAGCTTTTTCAACTCCTCCTCGCTTCGCTCGCTGTTTACCCGCAGTAAGACATGGAAGCCCGCATCCGCTCCGATGACTGTCGCTCTTTCGCCAAAATGCTTGTGCACAGCCAGCAGCAACGCATCATGCTTTTTGCGGTACAGCTTGCGCATTTTACGGACATGCTTTTCGAAGTATCCTTTTTCCATAAAGGCTTCCATCGTCCGCTGATGCAGTCGGGATGAGGATGGTTCCAGCAATGTCTCGCGTAGCAGGTTGTAGTACGTATCCAACAGAGATTCTGGCAAGACCATGTACCAAATGCCAAGTGCAGGCGCCAATACCTGCGCAAAGCTCCCCATATAAATGACATTCGCATGCGGGAGCAAGCCTTGCATAGACGGAATCGGTCTGCCATGGTAACGAAACTCTCCGTCATAATCGTCTTCGATGATGTACCCTCCCACGCTTTTGGCCCATTCGAGCAATTGCAGTCGCTTGGATATAGGCATGATCATCCCACGTGGGTATTGATGAGCCGAAGAAACGGCAGCCAACCGAACCTCTGAGTCATATAGCTCACTGACATTAATTCCGTCCTCTGTCAGTGAGATCGGCACCACATCGTAGCCGTGCTGGCGAAACGTATTGGCAAACAGCAAATACCCCGGATTTTCTACGCCGATGCGTTGAAACTGCGGCCTTACCATCAAACAGATCAAGGACAGCAAGCCAAATTGGTCCGCCCCAATCACCACTTGATTCGGTGAACAAGCAACACCCCTGTACCTGCGCAAGTAATCAGCGATTTGGCTCCTGAGTCCAACCTCCCCTTGCGGATCCCCATAAAAAAGATTCTCCTGCTGCTCTATGTGAAGTGTCTCATTGTACAAACGCCGCCAAATCATGGTTGGAAATAACGAAAAATCATTGCGGGAGAGATGAAAGTCATAGACGTATTCTCGCTCGTCACGCAGTATGGGCCGCTGGATGGTTTGTATGCTCAGATCAGCACCCGGCTTCACCTCTGGATCAGGCAATTTCTCCACATAGTACCCACTGCGCGGTTTACTCTGGATAAAACCTTCCGCCAGCAGCTGCTGGTATGCCATTTCCACGGGTGTCGTGCTCAAGTCCAGCAGGTCAGCCAGCTTTCGAACGGATGGCAGCTTGCTACTCACCGCCAAGCGTCCTGCGACGATCTCCTTTTTTAAATAGGCATAAAGCTGTACGTATTGCGGATCGTTGTCGTTTTCCTGCCAGTTTGGGGTCAAGAGCATCTCGATTTCCCCCTCCCATCTGTCCTTTTCATTTTTACAAAACTGCACATTTTCAAGTATACACTTGTTCGTTATCCTGAGAAAAAGAAGTTATGAACGAACAGGAGGACAACGACTATGTCTATGACACCACACGAGAATGCCAGTGCAGCGGTTCGCTTTTTGGAAGGAGAACGTGTTTTTTTGCGACCGATTGGCACGGAAGATACCGAATTATACTTCCGCTCCTTGTTCAGCAAGGAAACGCGTATGCTGACTGGTACACAAAAACATTTCACGCGCGAGCAAATCCAGCAGTACATAGAGAACAAAGGCCAAGACTCTTCCAGTGTCCTCTTATTGATCTGCCTGTGTGAAAATGATCAGGTGATTGGCGACGTCCAAATCGGGGATATCGATCGGAATAATCGCAGCGCCTTTATCCGAATTTCTATTGATCAAAATGCCTATCAAGGCAAAGGCTACGGAAGTGAAGCCCTTCTGCTGATGCTCGATTATGGTTTTGGCATCCTCAATCTGCACCGTATCGAGCTAAACGTGTTCGCCTTTAACGAACGTGCCATCCACACGTATGAAAAGCTCGGCTTCCAACGGGAAGGCGTACAGCGACAAGCGCTTTATTACAACCATGCCTATCACGACTCCATTCTCATGTCCATGCTGGCAGATGAGTATCGGGCGAAATATTTAAAATAGCAAATGGAAAACGCACTGAAGGATCATCCAACCCAGGTGCGTTTTTACATGTTGACTGGAACTCCACAGAATAAATTCACTGTAGGTAAATAGGGTCAAGAAGGAGTATAATTATGTAATTGGTAAGAAAATCCACTTGCTTCACAGTAATCCGTTCAAGAAAGAGAGATTGATATGAAAAGAAAACTCCTGATCACCCTAAGCTTGTTCATCGTGCTGAGTGTATTGACGGGTTTCCAATCTGCATCAGCCAGCACCTTGCAGCAGTCATTGCAATCTACCCTTGTCCCTGTTTCAAAAATGGAGCTTCCCGCAAAAACCATCATCGGGTTTGGAGAAGCTACACATGGCAACAAGCAATTCACTACGCTGAAGTTAGATATTTTTAAGCACTTGGTAGAAAAACAAGGTTATCGCGTATTTGCAATCGAAGGTGATTTTGGCGGTGGACAAAAGGTCAATGAATACATCTTAGGTGGCAGCGGAACTGCGCAGGATGCCGCAAAAGCCATCGGGTTTACGATTTATCATACAGAAGAAATGGCGACCCTTCTCTCTTGGATGCGCTCCTTTAATGAGCAGAGAGATACCAAAGATCAAATTCACTTCTATGGCTTTGACATGCAACGCTATGACCATAACAAAAACGGGCTTTTCTCCTATTTGAAAAAAGTTGATCCGACACTCGCAACCAAGTATGAGAAGCTGCTTACGAATCTGAATGATCAGACCGTGTATGATCAAAAGATCGCCCTCGTACAGGAGGCACTCACCCACATAAAAAGCTTGATGGAGCAAATGAAACAAAACCAATCCGCCTACATCGCGAAAAGCTCTGTGAAAGAATATGAGCTGGCTACTGCCTTGGCAGAATCCATCAAGCAAAACGCTACACTGCGCGGAACCAACACGAACTATGGCAACACCCGTGATCGCTATATGGCGGACAAAGTGATGTGGACTCTATCCTTTGAAAAGAAACATTACGGTCGCAATAACCTGTTCATCGCCGGACATAATGGACACATTGAAAAGACCTCCACTTCCGCAGGATTGACAACCTGCATGGGGTCACATCTCGCAAAAGCCTTGGGGGATCAATATTACGCAATCGGAAGTGAATTCTACGAAAGCACCTTCCTCGCAAAGGACGCCACTACCAATGAGCGCAAAGCATTTACTGTAAAAAATAGTGGCAAAGATCGGCTAGCTGTTTTGTTTGCACAGACAGGCATGGCGGATGGATTCCTTGATTTTGGCAAGGCAAAGCAGCATCAGGATTTTTACACCTATCTGAATAAAGCCCAGTCCATCAGTGCAATTGGTGATGCTTTTAGTAGCTGGTATGGAAAAATGGAGAAGATGTATACGTTGCAGATGGTTCCAGCAAAAGCTTTTGATGCGATCATCTTCGTGCGAACGGCTACTCCTTCGGTTATGATAACGGATTAACGGGTGGACATTTTCCTGGTTAAAAATTACGGCAGCCAATGAAACTGGCTGCCGTTTTTTGAGGGTATGCGATTATTGCTCCAATACCTTTTCAAGCTCGCCGCACCAATTGCTCCAGCCATACTTGGCTCCACCCAGTGCTTGAGCATTTGAGATTCCGGTTTGTTCGAGATGAAGGTTAACCCTTCCGTCCCCTAAATCCTGCAACGTCCAGGTGACCGTGTGCTCCTCTCCTCCACTGCACCAAGTATAGGACAGCCGGTGTGGCTCTTCCACGATAAGCACTTCACCGTTAACAATTCCATCCCAATATTCGGTCGGCTGCGTGCGAAACTGAAAGTGATGTCCGATAACGGGCTTAAAATCATTTTCCATCGCCTGTCCGGTGTGGACGTTGACCATCCACTTGGTGAGCTTGTTTGCATCGGTTAAAGCGGACCAGAGCTTCTCCATCGATGTTTTGTACTGAAAATCCAGGGATAATGTTAAATTCATTCTTCTTCCTCCTCTAAAAATTGGTTTAAGCGCAACATATTCGTACTCCAGAACTGCGTATAGAAAGCTAACCAATCTTGAATTTCTCTAAGTGGGGCGGCGTTTAGCCTATATCGCGTTTCTCTGCCTACTTTTCGGTCAAGTACCAGTCCGGCCTCTTTCAAGATTGTCAAATGCTTGGATACCGCTGTACGCCCCATTTGAAACTGTGCCGTTAATTCATGAAGCGGCATCTCCTCTGCCTCTGCTATCAGGCGAATCAGTCGACGCCTGGTTGGATCTGCAATCGCATCAAACACATCCCGTGACGGGTTATTCTCGCTCACAACACTCCCTCCAAAATCTGATTTTCTGTAGGATGGTGGGGACAACCGTTAATTTCTGCAACCTCCCTAAAGTTTGCGGCTCATCGGACGTAGCGCCCACGAGACGATATTTAGCGCAGCGTATGTGCGTGAGATAAAGCCGCTCCAGTCATTAAAAAGAAGATACCAGTGTGAACCCATTCTTTAAGCCGAGGGAAACCTGGGATGACGAGAGCAATGGCTCCAAGCACTTTCCAAATCCCAAGAATGGTCAAGATGTATGGCGGGTAACCAAGATTCGTCACTAACTCGATGTTTCCCCCTCATAACGGTTTCAAGTGAAACTTATTCATGTCCGAAACTTTCTAAATGACTAATTCCCAATTGGACACCAATTAGTGTCATTTTGATGATACGACACCTTTTGGTGTCCTGTCAACAATGACCTTTACTTTAGCACGACTGGAAAAAACAGTGTATTGTCCCCTGACTACATGCTAAAAAGCCCCGGCGCGTTCATGCCGAAGCTTGATGATTGTCAGTCGAATCTGAATAACTGCCTGTTAACGTAACCCTTGACTAAGTTCTACGGTCCTATCCTTCACATTTCCATTGCAAAGTCCACCGTGGTAACAAACCACAGATGCAATGTCGAGGTCTACATACTTTTTCAACGAGAGTCTAGCTGCATTCATATCTGGTGTAGTTGGGGCATGAATGCCTTCGAGAAACCCGTTTACACTGTACATCGAGTCCCCGGCAATGAGGATCTTGCTTTGCTTTAGATACAGGCTGATATGACCGGGAGTGTGCCCAGGAGTATGGATGACGCGAATCCCACCGCAAAACGGCAGTTCCTGACCGTCACTCACGGTATGATCCACTCTACCCTTCGGTGGATTCTCAACGTGTCCGTCTTTTAGAAGTGGGATTTCCCCCTGAATATACGGCTTATCCAGTTCGTGTGAATAAACGTGAACCTGATCCCCACCCTCCTGCAAAATCTCTGGGAGACTGCCGATGTGATCCACATCCTGATGCGTTAAAATCACAGCTTTTAGTTTGTCGAACGGCACCCCTGTCTTTTCCATGGCCACGCGTAAATCTTCCATTTGTCCTGGGAATCCGGTGTCTATTAAAACAGCCATGTCTTGATCCCACAACAGAATGGGATGAATGATATTCCCTTGAAAATCCAGATGAAGCATTTCGACTCCCTTTGAAATTTCCATCAATCAGCCCTCCGTAAAACCAATTTTTTACGTAAGGTTATATTATTATGTTGGTTTCGTTGTTGTCAACATTGCATAAAAAAAACCATTCCTTTAAGGAATGGCTTCTTCATTCATTCAAAACTGGATCTGCATGATCAG